>JBLHJR010000004.1:0-75253 GCA_047619205.1 Candidatus Endobugula sp.
CTCAGCATAAAAAAATTTACTGTAAAATGGACCCTCATCACTTACAACAAATTATCACCAACTTAGTCGATAATGGTTTACGGCATAGCAATAAAGACGGTGCAGAAAATTTTATCACTATCGAAACACACATATATTCTGTAACAAACTTTCCCTATATCAATATTATTGATGAAGGAGAAGGTATAGATGACAGCCAGATTGATACTATTTTCGAACCCTTTTATACAACGAAATCAACAGGTTCAGGACTGGGCTTATATCTTTGTAAAGAATTGTGTCAAGCCAACCAAGCCGATATAGTACACTTTCCCAAAACCCAAAAACAAAAAAGTTGTTTTCGATTAATACTTTGCCAAGCACAACAAAAAACCGATACTTATGATCAATAATATTCTTGTGATCGACGATGAGCCTGACATTCGACAATTACTGTCTATCACACTCTCACGCATGGGATTTTCATCACACTGTGTAGAAAATCTAGCGCAAAGCTTTCAAGCCTTAAATGAGCATGACTTTCAACTCTGTTTAACTGACTTAAAACTACCCGATGGATCGGGGCTAGATTTCGTTAAAAAGGTTCAAACCGAGTATCCCAAGCTGCCAGTTATTGTTATTACTGCCCACGGATCAATGGACATTGCTATACAAGCCATGAAGCATGGCGCTTTTGATTTTATTAACAAACCTGTGGACTTACAGCATTTACGTGCCTTAATTAGCAATGCACTATCAAGCCAGCACGCCTTTGTAGAAAACGCACCTATCTCAGAAATTATTGGCGACTCAACAACAACACAGCAGTTAAAAGAAAAAATTAATAAGGTCTCTAAATCACAAGCACCTGTATTTATTTCTGGCGAATCTGGCAGCGGTAAAGAATTAGTGGCGCGCGCAATCCATCAACATAGCTCTCGCAAAGATCAAACGTTTATCGCGGTAAACTGTGGTGCCATCCCTACAGAATTAATGGAAAGTGAATTTTTTGGCCACAGTAAAGGCAGCTTTACAGGTGCGCATCAAGACAAAAAGGGCTTGTTTCAAGCGGCCAATGGCGGCACTTTATTACTGGATGAAATCGCCGATCTCCCGTTAGACATGCAAGTTAAATTACTACGGGTAATTCAAGAAAAAACTATCCGTCCTATCGGCTCCCCAATAGAGATGCCTATCGATGTACGTATTCTCAGTGCCACACATCAAAACTTGCCTAAAGCTGTGGAAGAGGGCATATTTCGTAATGATTTATTTTATCGTGTCAATGTTATTGAAATAGTAGTGCCGCCGTTACGTGAAAGAGTCAGCGATATTGAACTAATCAGTAATGCCATTTTAACTAAAATTGCTCAACGTAACTCGAGCCCGATACACACTATTACTGCTAGTGCCATCCATACATTAAAAACCTACGCTTTCCCAGGCAATATAAGAGAGTTAGAAAATATTTTAGAACGCGCCTGTGTTTTAGCTGAACAGTCTGTCATCGATACTGAGGATTTGGTATTCTCAAAACAACCGACCGTCATTTCGCTCCCGACGATCCCTATAGAAAACGCCACTACCAATATTGAAGGCGTTGATGACCCATCACTAAGCTACGACCCAAGCACCCAATCTATTGATGATTATCTCGATGGTATAGAAAAAAACATTTTATTGCGCACCTTAGAAAGAAATCGTTGGAATCGAACCGCCACGGCTAAAACACTAGGACTAACCTTTCGCTCACTGCGTTATCGGCTAAAGAAACTTGAAATAGAAGTTGACATCAAAGAGTAGGCGAAGAGCGTGAGACGTAAGATGTTTGACGTAAGACCCTAAAAATATTAAAAGATTAGACTGTGTTTGGGCTTATCTTTTAATGTCTAATGTCTAATGTGTTGTATACAACACAACTACATATAGGCATTAAACTCATTGCAGAAAGTCAGAGCTTCCGCTCCTTTTTAGGCCTTACGTCCTGTAGGCAAACGGTGCGCACTGCGAACCAACATCATGCTGTAACCTTTTTGTGATGCGCATAACATTTGATTCTGCGTATTCATGGGTATAATATGGCTTAGATTAAAGATCAAGCCGCAGGCGATAAGTAGCAAGAAAACTATTCTTTCTTGTAGCTTGTCGCTATCAACTTGCCGCTTTTCTCAGCACAAACAATAAGACTCAAGGATGAGGCTATCATGAAGACACTAAAAGGATTTACCCTGTGCGAGTTATTATGCACGCTATCAATTGTTGCCATACTCACCTCGGTAGGCATCCCCTCCCTTAGCAATTTACTCGACAGCATACGTTCACAAGATTTATACCATCAGCTATTTACGCTAATTCAATATAGTCGTTCGCGAGCCGCTTTTTTAGCAGCGGATGTTATTCTTTGCCCTTCTACCAATAACAAAAACTGTATTAACAATTGGCAATTACCGCTAATAATTTTTGTAGATAAGAACAGCAATAAAATAAGGGATGAAGATGAAGTTATTGACTATACCGTTGATTTTCTAAAAAAAGAGGAAACGCTAACATGGAGGGCTTCTGGTACATCGCGCTACCTTCGTTATATTAGCGACGGCTCTACCGCCTCCCAAAACGGTAGTTTTCGGCTCTGTCCCAGCAATAAGAAACTAGAAAATATTAAAAAAATTATTATTTATCGGAGTGGCCGAGCACGAAAAGCATTGAAGAAGGAAATTACCGGTGAAGATTGTAATTAACGCCAACACTCATCAGCCGTCAAAGTACCCCCTATACGATCTCTAACCCCTGTACTATCGAGCGTCAGAATATTACACTCAGCATCAACCCAACCATTATTTGGTACAGCTCTCAAAGAATAGGTTATACCTGCCCCATTATCAATTGAAATAGTATAATAATCTGATTCACTAGCCGCACTTGTACCCAAACCACCCAGAGCAGGCGCGAGAGTTACCGAAGTAGCGTATGTATAATTTGCCGTATAAAACCGTTCTTGCCTAGAGGCAATCGCTAATAGTGCTGCCGTGGCATCAGCTCTTCGTGATTTATTAACATGACCGAAATAAGAGGGATAAGCTATCGTTGCTAATATTGCGATAATAGCAACAACAATCATTAACTCAATCAAGGTGAAACCACTATTTTGACGACAATAAGTCAATAACTTACTCATAGTAATTCTCATATATTAATACCTAGAAAGCTCTAGTTGAATCACACCAATTACAACAAATATGCACAAAAAAATAACTTATCGGAAAGACACTCTCAAGTATAGTTACTCTGGGATCAATAATACATCAACATAGGCTTTACGGTGAGTACCACTAACGCCAAGAAAAACAGACTGACCTGACTTTAAGGCGTAGCGATTCATTAAGCGACTGACACCTGTACTGCTATTATACTTATATACCTTAGTATTAAGACGCAAATAAAAAATTTCATCGTCGATCACCAGGTAATGATCGTTATGATCCACTCGGTTAATGGTTTTTAAGCCGCCTTGTACTTGACTCGTTGGGTCGACAGCGGCCTGTGCAGGGCTTACCAATGACAATATTACCGTCATCATCATCATCATCATCAAAAAGTACTGTTTCATTATTCTATCCTCTAACGTGATTTATTTGATGATTGACCATGATTTTATGCCTGCGGCTTTATGACCAGAATCCTCGCAATCATATCCACTACAAGGTGGTGGTGGCTTTGGATCAAACCGTTTCGTTTCACCATGAGACGTATCCATTTCTACTTTTACCGAGTCATTACTTTCTGTCACTGCCAAACCTACAATCACACCATCCACTTTCTGACCGTCACTGTTTTTTCCTCCTTCCACACCAATAATATCAAACCCAGGCGAAGAGCCATCCAACAAATTAGCTATCATCAAGTATCCATAACCCGCCGAAGCACTACATACCTGTTCCTCAGGAACTAAGGTCGCAAACACTATATACTCCCCCATACGCGACGGCTTAATATAAGAGCGCTCCTTTGGATCTTTCAATAGCATATGCCAACCAAAATGATTACCACTACCGCCAGCGGTGCTGTACGTTAATGTCTCTGCAGCAGTATCAATCGCACGAGTAGAGTCTGTAGTTTGCGTATAACTGCTCTCCAATAGATCCGTTTTTGTTTTGGAACGGTGACTCTTACCCGCATCCCATACCGCATAAAACCTTTGCAGTTCTGTAGTAGCTTTATCTGCTGCCGTTAGGTATTGCCCTGAACCAAAAAATACCAGCATATTAGGTTCAGTAGCTATTTCGTCTCTTTCTGGATGTGGCACAATTTCCGGCTGAGTCATAATAGATTGAGTTACCTCTACCCCCTCACACACGTCATTAACTAAGGCTGTTTTACAACCCTTAGCAATAAATAATGGCTGCACCGTGTCAGCAGCAGAATCTATTTTCCACTCACTAGCGTTACTACTAGAAAGATCAAACACCCATAAATTGCCGTGCAAATCACCCGCATAGACGGCATCGGTTTTAAAATCATTATCCGCATCTACTAACGCTGGGGAAGATAAACCATTACCATCCGTGTTGCTGTATGAACAAGCCTTAGTTAACCCGACACTAGGATCACCAAATGTGTCATTACTGCAAGAAAACGTTCCCGCAGGCATATCCTCATAATAATATTGATCACCAACGCCATACTTCACATAGCTGGCCTGACTTAACGTGCAGCTACTTCCTTCACTAGGACACGCAGTCCAATTATGACTACTGGCATTAATCACACTGTAGTCGGCAATGCCTTGATTATAAATACCATCATCGTTAGCATCCACAGTATCGTCTATCCCGTCACCTGCTGACGTTACACCATCTAAATACACAACAAATAACTTAGAGGTCCCATCGCCCTCAGGGTAATTATTGTACCCATTGGGGATAACTGCAGCCCAACGATTATTTTCCATTAACGTGATCTGTGGACGACCATAAACATAACCTAAATCTTTATGCGTAAACTCAAACTTTACTATCTTGTTTGCATTGTTTTGTGCATCCGCCAAAATACTAGGCTCGGTTACATCCAACACATAAATGCCTTTCCCTCCGCCCCTCAGAGCACCGACCAAATAAGTTCTCCACTGTTTACCTACAGAGTTAGCTATATCAACATACACATCTCCAACATCAATATTGCCATCAACATAGGGTAAATTATCATAACCATGTTCAGCTATATGATGTATTCCTCGCCCACCTTTTGAAGTATCCGATAAAATGCCAGGAATATAAGCGAAGACTTCTTCACCACCATATATCACATCTTCCGCTGTGCCCCCATTGCCATCATCACCATCCGCAGTCACATAAAAACCATGCAACATACCATCATTAGCCCCCGCATACAGGATGGGACGGCGCGCTAAATTCTCACTCGTAAAGTTGGCATAACCGGCAGATCCACCAACTTCACCCCCTGCACTGGCATAGCTCTCTTTGGGGCCAGCTACATAGACGGGTTGTGAATGTACAAAAGCACCCAGATAATGCGTAAAACGATCTCGAAATAAGGGTAATTTAACGCTAGTATCATTCACACCAGCAATAGCAGCCGCTATGGTACTGCCGCCTGAAACACTATCATCCTCTAGCGTACGCCCATCATAACGATTACTACCCCGTAAATAGTCTACTAACATATTACCATAAGTATTATTTAGCGCTGTTTTCTCTGTTTTCTTTTCGTCTTCTGCATCGATGGTAGCGTAAGGTGTATTAGTTAATAAATCACTGATCTGATTTGCACTTAGAGTTGCAGGGATTACAGGGTCACCCCCTGATGCAGGCTGGGTAGTAGTGACAGGATTTTCATAATCTGACGGAAAAACAAAAGCCACCGCTTCACTTCCGTTATAGGTCACTATTTGTCTACCACTCGCTCTAGCTTCACCATCCGTGCCAACAGCAGCTCGGGCTGACATCCGCTGATCTACAGACCAGGAGGAATCCTCCTTAAAATCATCTACATATGGATTTGCATCAAATTCAAAAACCTCTAAATCTCCCCACCAGCTCTCCGTGTTATATATTGTCCTAAACTGAAGCACGCCTTCAGATAACTGAAAACTACTAAACGACGCACCGACACCCACACTCTCTACACGATCAGATATATCGGCAACCACCTCGTCTAGAGATTCAATTAACTCATCCGATCGGAAAGCCGAGATAAATTTGCCCCTACCATTAAAAGCCGCATGGCGCATATCATCAATTGCCGTAGGCGTGTTTTTTACAGGCAAAGGCCATTCGTCAACCGCCGCACCACTTATATCGAGGGTAGGAGGAACGCCCCTGAGCGTGCCTGTAACACCAAAAGCTACCGTATAAGTAGACATATGCTGATGCGTAATCGTTTGTCCATGCAATGGAACGCTTAAGACATCCTCCAATAAATCATCGTTTACTAAATCAGTTTTAAAATACTTCATAGCAATATCGGCTAAGGTCTTTTCATGATCATCCGCATAAATCCAACCATTATCACGAGGCTTAATAAACTTATTTGCCTCTGCGGTTAATGCTCCGACAATTTGATCTTGATGCCCTATTTTAGCTCCAGCTTCCGTTACATCGCTATACTCACCATCACTGAACAATAAAGTAAAATTTTGTTGGCACTGCCCGCCTTTATTGTGATTGAAAATAGGGCTAAAGTAAGTAACTGTAGCCTCTGGTTGACTTTCATTTTCTTCAGTCTCTTGGTCATCCACTACTGCAGGAATAACCTCTTCGTGACTAATCGTAAATTCATCGCTCGTATGAAGTTCGGCTATTGCAACAGGACCAAAGAAGGTGGCCGCAGGGTTGTCATGTGCATCAAAGTATCTTCCCGTATTTAATAGTGCACGTTTTAGCGGCGTCCCACCGCCTACATTACCCCGTGCTGTTGCACTGTCTTCAAACAATCGAACAAACATCTCGTCCTTGTTAGCTTTCACACTCATACTTTTAATAGGTACGCCGGTCTGCTCATTGATGGTGGCAAAACCCATTCTCGCCGTACTATCGTCAATCACTCTAGATACCGCATTCCGTGCCACAAGCGTTTTAGTTCGATAGTAACTGTACCAATTCGCATAATTTTTTTGGGTATTAAAAGGGAAGTTGATGAGATCTTTACTTATGGTAGAACCGAGAGCGGACACCTTTATGCAAGGAAAAACACAATCTTCCAGTGTGACCATACCATCTTGTACCTCTTCCTCGACCTCTGTTGCATCGTTAGGCAAGTCCGTAAGCGAATGCTTCCACGTAAACTTAAAGCCTTCTCGAGTATTAACTGCATTACTAGTAAAAACGATGTGAGCTTGTTTTCCGTCAATGACATAAGTCTCATACACGTAACTATAAGATTTCTTTTTGGTATTATCGGTGTTGCCACCCTCAATGGTATGCTTCAACACACCTGCAGCACTAGTACCTTGATAAATTTTTATGGTGTCAGCACCATCCGCATTAAGAAACTTAAGTTTAAACGTCAACTTATCCTTGTCCACAGCAGCAGGTAATCCCAAATCAATAGTAAAAGAGAGGTTTTCATTATTTTTATAATCAAATCCAGGGCCGCCAGAATCGTATAATATGCCATAGGGGTTGGCACTAAACACATCAGCTCGAACTACTCGATTAGCGTCAATAGTTGCTTCAGCTGGGGCTTCGGAATCGGCGGTAGCAGCATCAGCAACAGCATCAGCAACATCATCAGCAATCATTCTATAACTAAAATTTGCGGTCTTTGCACTCTCATAGGAAGTGCTATCTCCGCCACATTCTCCAGTACGATTATCGCTGTCATAATCATATTTTCCAATGGGATCAACATCATTCCATTGCACATACATAAAATCTTGCACCTCTATGGTATTCTCGGTATAGAGGTAAGGATTAGTGTAAGCCTTAACCGTATTACCCTGCACCGTATTAACCTGCACTAGTCCATCAAGATACTTCGGGGGTGCTTTACCAACATCTACATCTCTACTAACGCCCTTCCAAGGAAGATATTCTTGCGTGGGATCATAGGCAATACCATTAAAGCCCACACAATACTCCCACAGGTTAATACCGCCAACAGCGCCATTATAATTTTCTGACAATTCACCACCGGCAACTGAGTCACTAGTACTACTACTGGTACCTGAGGCGTTCACGTCACCATGCTGAAGTTGTGCTTCAGCAGTAATCGCTTGAGCGTACCCCATCGAGCCAGAATCATCCAACATCAACAGAATATTTGGTTGAGGAGCAACTACAAAAGGTAAAGGAGTATCTGACAAGGTACCAGGGGCCGCCACTACAATGTTAGGTAACGTAAATAAGCTTATTAATCCCAGCAGTGTGAATAAACGAAGAAATGTACAACTAAAAAAATTGTATTTTGAAAAAATTTTTTTATACATAATGTTCATCTCATTTCTGTTGTTCACTTATCATTTCTCACGAGGGAGTGGAAAGCATTTACTGCTTAGATAGATACATTGCTTGTAAAACAGCGCTAGCATTACCGCTCTGTCCCCAGCCGATGGCTATAATACGGAAGGCATAATACTCATCAGTAGTAGGCTCTATACAATGTTCTATACACCCTAAATACTCAATGATAAAACGCGGCGCTCTAGCACCCAAATTTATTCCAGTTAAAGATATATCAGTACCTATACCGCCAATATTTGTCGCATCAAAACTATTAGCCGGCCACAGGGCGTCGTCAGTAAAATCATCAATCACATCCGAAACAGGCTTAGCAATCACACCCCCTACTGTTGACCTCGCAGAATAAAAACCTACTATATTAGCACTCAACTGAGGCTCTATTTCATCAAAAGTAAGCTTGCCTAAGCCTCCTGCCCCTAAAGCATCCAAATAACTTTCCGCTGCTTTCAGTGCCGCTCCTGCATTTAAACGTGCCACCGTTTGCTGGCGACTATTACCCGCCATGCGTTCCTGCAGGGTAGCACCAGACATAGTGGTAATACCTAAAGACGTCATCACTAATAGCATCACTAAGGCGACAATTAATATCACTCCAGATTGGCGATTGATAACCGCCGGTATATTACTTGCCTTACTGAACCTAGTTATACGGGTCATATTAGCCATCACCATGCAGTCCTAATAGCAAAGACGCGAGTCACTTGTTTATCTAATGATAGCGCACCATCGACTCCATTAAATGTCAATGTGACCTGAACGCGATCAACGCTTTTAAAGCTCGCGGGTGGCGCTGGCGCAACCACATAACCCACCGTTCCGCCGGCCTCAGTTCCGTACATTACTTGTAAACCATGTACCCCTTGCACCAATTCGTCCCCAGGGAAAACCCCATTTTTACCACGATATAAAGAGCAATTCTCCAAGGTACCCACAGCACAAGCGCCACTAGCACTGTTGCCTATAGAATAAGTATAAGCGCCTGTATTACCCGCATAGAGAAAGCCGCTGGCATTAGTAAGGTCAAGAGCATGGTTAGCGGGACTTGTAACCGTAGTGCCATTAACAACGGCAGCGGCAGTAACAAATATAGCCATGCGTCTACAATTACCTGCCGCAACAGTATCACCTGCTGCCAAAGTTATGGCAGGTGCGGGTGCGGGTGCTAAATTAATGGTAGTGGCAGCAGCATTTGCGATGGTATAGGGTTCAGAGTAATCGACATATTTTACAATTAATCTATCCGCATCAGTTAAGGGGTCGTCGCCGTCATCGGTATTATCGATTCCAGAGACATAAGAATCATCAAAGTCATCCCAATTACCCACAGTTACCCCATCAGCGTTGCCTGCGCCCAACATTCCCGTAATAGCAGTGCCTTTAGCGCACTTTATATTCCCCGCTTGGGCAATATCATCACCGATACGCGTCATTGCATAGCGGATATTTTCCTGAATGCGGGATGCCCCTTGTGATGTACGAGCATTCACATTACTTGTGGCGTATAACTGTAACACCCCCACCATAATTAACAGACCTAGGGTGATGGATATCATCAATTCAACCAAACTAAGACCTGACTGACAAGCCTTTAACGATAGGTATCTTCTCTGCGTGCCTATTAGTGTATTCACGGCTGCACCTCTAAGCGAAAACACGATAAGGTAGCGCTGGGATCATTGTCAGCACAATCATCATCTATATCGCCCGCCACTAAACCTCGCCTATCTTGATCCCAGCGTATGGTGATAGTATAAATAGAACCAGTCCAAACCACGTTACCTTGAGCTGAGGGAAGATTGCTTTGAGCAAAGGCATCTATCCAACCGTTGGTATCCGTTTGTACAACATTACAAACACCTACACATCTTGCTGCCGTACTATCAACACCATTGTACAAATTACCTACCGAAGACAAAGTGCCATAAGCTAAAATACGATCGGCCATATCCTCAGCTAATAAGCTTACATCAGTTGCAAACACTGCTTGCTGATTACTTTTCAAGCCTCGTACTTGCATACTCAGAACTCCCAGCAAGCCAACGGCCAAGATCACTAAAGCCACCAGTACTTCAATAAAACCTGTACCCCGTTGAGTTTTAGAATAACCAGCTTGCTCATAAGTTGCCACGTCATTGGCTAACATTTTCATCACAGAACTCTCACTGCCCCCGTACGATTAAGTGTCATAGCCGAACTTACTCCATTTGAAGTGACTGTAAACGTAACAAATGCTAGCGCGCCATTACATTCCTCACCCACACTATCAAAGCAAACAGAGGTAAGACCATCAAGATCGGCAGGAACAGGATCCGTCACCTCAACAGTAACCAATAAATTACTGACATCTTCAACTTTTAACACCACATTAGCGTCATCTACAACTATCCAACCTTGATTCCAATCATCGTCAGTTGCCGCATTACAAGTAACTCCATCAGTCGTTGCACAAACCCTAGCAGTAATGCCACGGGTCAAGGCCTCACTGCGCGCATAAGCGAAGCTATTCGCTAATCGCCGCACGGCACTGTCGGTATTGCTCCCAGAAATTAAATTAGTAAAACTAGGCGCTGCCACCGTTATCAAAATAGCGGCAATGGCAATGGTTATCAATAATTCTACTAAGGTAAAACCCGATAAAAGACGGTATTTTTTCATGCTTGTTTTATAACACCTCTACTGGAAAAGAACATAGACGGGGGACAAGCGGTAGCTTTTCCCCCATGATTGGCAAGCTAGGAGCCTGTCGGACTTAACATTTTCTACTGCGGAAAAGCAGAAACCAGGCACTTTTCACGGTCGATTTCGTTAACTAGAGAGCCTATTCGCCTTAATCGACTGCCAAAACCGACTAATTCCTGCGTCCCCTCGCTACAAACGGTTAAGTCCGACAGGCTCCTAGCGGTCATCTTTTTACATGTGGTTCGCTCAAAAGCGATTTTTATCGTAATGTACATCAGTGCGACATGGAGAGCTGTAGTCAATAGAGCACCTTGCTATCCGCTCATGTTTTTTTATTATTGGGATACCCGTCTACCGCTGACAGATCAATCTCCAGCGGGGGCTACACGCAATTCTTTAGGTAAGGAAAAGCTAATATTTTCCGGTTTACCCGCAAGCTCTTCTGGTGGACTAGCACCAAAGGTTTCTAAGGCGGCAATCACTTGTTTAATTAATATATCTGGGGCCGAGGCGCCTGCCGTCACCCCAATAGAGGTTTTTGCTTGCAGCCAATTTGTATCAATATCTTTCGCGGAATCAATAAGATAAGCTTCTGTGCCACAACGCTGGGCTAACTCGCGCAAACGATTAGAGTTGGAGCTATTCGGTGACCCTACTACTAAGACTAGATCACACTCTAGGGCCAACTGCTTGACAGCATCTTGGCGATTTTGGGTGGCGTAACAAATATCATCTGTGCGCGGCCCGGTAATTTTGGGAAATTTTTCCCGCAAGGCATGAATGACCTTTGCCGTATCGTCCATTGACAAAGTGGTTTGCGTCACATAACTCAATGCTTCTGGATTTTTAACTTTAAGAGTAACTACATCACTCTCATCTTCAACCAAATAAATCGCGCCACCATTACTACTATCATACTGCCCCATGGTACCCTCCACTTCTGGATGCCCTTGGTGGCCGATCAAAATGCACTCGGTACCTTGCTGGCTATAACTTGTCACTTCCAAATGCACTTTAGTGACTAAGGGACAGGTGGCATCAAAGACGGTTAACTCTCGCTGCTCGGCATTCTTTTTTACCGCTTTGGCGACACCGTGGGCGCTAAAGATAACGATTTTGTCGTCGGGAACTTCGTCTAGCTCATCGACAAAAATAGCGCCACGATCACGCAAACTATCCACAACAAATTTATTATGCACGACTTCGTGACGCACATAAATCGGTGGTCCATAAACATCTAAGGCTCGATTAACAATATCAATCGCACGATCAACCCCCGCACAAAAACCTCGAGGATTGGCTAATTTTACTTGCATGGTATTGTTCTCACTGTTTGCGTTTATTCTAGCGTTTCACGTCATTACATTTTTTTGAGTGTTAGACGTCCAATGTGAGACGCGAGAGGCTTTACTTCGCTGCGCTCAGCTACAAAAAAGCGTCTTGCATTGGACATCTCACGTCTCACGTCTCACGTCTCACGTCTCACGTCAATGCTGTACCGCTGGCTTAACAGAAATAATTTCCACTTTAAAAATAATATCTTTACCCGCTAAAGGGTGATTAAAATCAACCGTTACGTCTTTATCATTAAATTCAGCCACGACACCCGGCAATTCCGTATTTTGCGCATCGGAAAACGATAACATCAAGCCTTTTTCCATGGTTAGCTCTTCCGCAAATTGGTCGCGCGCAATGATTTGAATATTACTGGGATTATGTTGGCCAAAGCCTTTTTCTGGGACGATAGTAAAACTTTCTTTAGCGCCAGAAGACAAACCCATCATTGAGGCTTCAAAGCCTGGCAATAAATTCCCATCGCCTACGGTAAAGGTGGCTGGTTCATCATCAAAAGTAGAATCAATCACATCGCCGTCTTTCAAACTAAGCGAAAAATGTAGGGTTACTGCCGTACCTTCGGCAATCACTAAATCAGACATAAAACAAAACCTTTATTGGTAAAAAAAATAACTTACTACCGGGTCACTTGAAAAGAATACACTCCATTTCAGACGCGCTGTGAATATGTCCCTATACACTCAGCTTCGGCATCCATGTCTCAGATGGCCTGAAACGGAGTGTATTCTTTTCAAGCACCCTGCCAGTATGCTTGGGGATTTTCTTTTTAAAGCGTCTCACGTCTAACATCTCACGTTGCCCCTCAGGACAAGGGGTACGCTGAATACGCAGGAGCCGTTTTCGTGCTAACAAGCCGCAAAGCGGCTAACTTTCTTTCACCCACAACATATCAATAATTAACAGCGCAGCACCTAACATAATCGCCGAATCAGCAATGTTAAACGCTGGCCAGTGGCAGCTGTATGTTGAAAAAATAGAATAAAAGAAGAACAAACAATCATTAGTGGGTGAAATATAAAACCAATCGATAAAGTCAACCACATAACCTAGATAAATCCGATCCCATAAATTCCCTATGGCTCCACCTAACACTAAAGATAATCCCGCTATTTCTATTTTCTTTTCTGTTTTAAGGCACAATATCCAGAACACTAAAAACATGCTGACCGCAGCAGCGATTACCGCAAAAAATATTCGCTGCCAGCCGCCCTCATCTGCTAAAAAGCTAAATGCTGCACCATAGTTATAAAGCAACGTGAAATTAAAATACGGCAAGAAGCTTAACGGCTCTGCATAAATTAATGTTGATGCGGCTATATATTTAGTCACTTGATCAAGAATTAATATTAATAGCGATAAAGCAAACCAGCGCATTTTTTTAAGGGGCTGATGTAGCTGCAATTGATTCTTGAGGGAACTTCCCTTAAACGAAAAATTAAGCAAAATGACGAACCTCACCTTGGCCTTCAATATTGACTATACAGCGACCACACAGCTCAGGGTGTTCTACATGACTGCCAACCTCTGGACGCTGGTGCCAGCAACGTACGCACTTAGTATCGGCATTAGGCTCAACTAAGACAAACAAACCTTCAACATCGGTGGCATCCGCCTGCTCTGGCGCAGTGATCTGCGTCACATGGCTAGAAGAGCTAATAAGAATAAAACGCAGCTCGTCTTGCAAGCGATCTAACTGTTCAAATAATTCACCCTGACAATATAAAGTGACTGAGGCGCTTAAGGATTTACCAATACCGCCATCCGCACGTTTAGATTCGATAACTTTATTTACCGCATCTTTTACAGAAGCAATCGCCTGCCAATAGCCTGCATCCATATCGCTTGCTTTTTCAGGTTGCGGTAAGTCATACCATTCGGCTAAAAATACCGAGGTTTCACGACCGTCAACTACCGGTAACGCATCCCATAATTCGTCAGCAGTGTAACTTAAGATGGGCGTAATCCAGCGGGTAAAGGCTTCGGCAATATGATATAGAGCCGTTTGTGCTGAACGACGGGCAATACCGTCAGATTTTGTCGTGTATTGGCGATCTTTAATAATATCGAGATAAAATCCACCTAAATCTACAATACAAAAGTTGTGGAGTTTTTGATAAATATTGTGTAAATGATAATGCTCATAGCTCTCGATAATTTCTTTTTGCAATTCAACTGCGCGATTGATCGCCCATTGATCCAACGCTATCAACTCATCTATAGGCAATAAATCTGTTGCTGGATTAAAACCTTCTAAGTTAGCCAATAAAAATCTAGCCGTGTTACGAATACGTCGATAGGCATCGCCCGTTTGTTTTAATATATCGTCGGACACACTCATTTCTGCACTAAAATCTGTAGCAGAGACCCATAAGCGCAAAACGTCTGCACCAAGGTCATTCATGACTTTTTGCGGTGGAATAACATTGCCTAGCGATTTAGACATTTTGCGGCCATCGGCATCTACGGTAAAGCCGTGAGTTAATACTTGTTTATAGGGTGGCGTACCGTTAATAGTCATTGATGTTTTTAATGCGGATTGAAACCAACCACGATGCTGATCTGAACCCTCTAAATATAAATCTGCAGGAAAAGATAAATTATCACGCTCGCTTAATACGGAATGATGGGTAACTCCAGAATCAAACCATACATCTAAAGTGTCGGTGACTTTTTCGTATTCACTAGCACGGCCACTGGCATCATCACCGAGCAAATCTTCCACGCATAAGTCAAACCAAGCATCGATACCTTCTTGCTCAATCTTTTTCGCTACTGTTTCGATCAATTCGGGAGTTTGCGGATGCAGTTCTTGCGTTTGTTTATGCACTAACAAGGCAATCGGCACACCCCAAGTACGCTGACGAGAAACACACCAATCTGGGCTGCCCTCTACCATGCCTTGAATACGCGCCTCACCCCAGCTCGGAATCCATTCCACACCTTCAATCGCGGTGTGGATTTTTTTGCGTAAGTCATTGTGATTAAGCGTAATAAACCATTGTGGTGTTGCACGAAAAATTAACGGTGTTTTAGTACGCCAGCAATGAGGAAAGCTATGCACAAATGTAGTTTGGTAAAGTAGTGCTGCACTGTCTCGCAACACCGCTAGTACTTTTTCATCCACTTTGTACACATGCTCACCAGCAAACAATTCGACATCATGGTGATAAACACCATCGCCACCCACCATATTCAAAGTGCCGATATTATATTTTTTGCCCACAATAAAATCATCTGCACCATGGTCTGGTGCTGTGTGTACACAGCCCGTACCCGCATCAATAGTGACGTGATCGCCGAGAATAACCGGCACTTGTTTGTCGTAAAATGGATGCTGTAAACTCAATAGCTCCAAGGCAGAACCTTGGCAGCGACCCACAAGCGTAAACGCTTCAACCCCTGCACGTTGCATCACGGCTTCGTGTAAAACCTCGGCAACTAGTAAGCGCTCATCTCCCGCTTGCACAACAACATAGTCTACATCAGCATTCACACTAACGGCTTGGTTAGCCGGTAATGTCCAAGGGGTGGTTGTCCAAATGACAACGGATAAAGCACCTGAGCCAGACAGTCCTTCCATTCTAGCCGCGAGATCGCTTTCCTCTTTTACTGCAAAACGCACGTCAATCGAAAAAGAAGTTTTATCTTGGTACTCGACTTCCGCTTCCGCTAAGGCTGAACCCCCGACTACACTCCAGTAGACGGGCTTAAAACCACGCACTAAATAACCATTTTCAGCAATTTTACCTAGGGCTCTTACGGTATTGGCTTCGGTTGTAAAATCCATGGTGAGGTAGGGATTATCCCAATCACCTAACACGCCTAGGCGAATAAAATCTTCTTTTTGACCGGCCACTTGTTTAGCGGCGTATTCACGACATTTTTGACGAAAGCTTTTTGCATCAATTTTATGGCCCGCTTTGCCGACTTTTTTCTCGACATTGTGCTCAATCGGCAAGCCATGACAATCCCAACCCGGAACATAGGGTGCATCCAAACCACCTAAGGTTTTTGACTTAACAATAATATCTTTAATGATTTTATTCACCGCATGACCGATATGAATATTACCATTCGCGTAAGGCGGGCCATCGTGTAAAATAAACGTCTCACAGCCTTTACGCGCCGCGCGAATAGATTCGTAGAGTTTATTTTTTTGCCACTTTTTAAGAATTTGCGGTTCTCTTTGGGCAAGGTTAGCCTTCATTGGGAATGACGTATTCGGTAAATTTAATGTTGCTTTATAATCGGTCATAGTTAATCGGTCGTTGTTATCGGTCATGGTTAATTAAGTGTTGTTAAATTAGGTATTGCGCTGTTTCATTAATGGTATGTTTGCTTATAAGCCTCAAGCTGCAAGTCACAAGAAGGCGTTCACTTACGACTGGTAACTGCTTATTTTGACAAATACGTCCGCGCTTGCTGTATATCTTGCTGTATCTGTTCGCGTAAAATGTCTACGCTGTCAAAACGTTTTTCTTCACGTATTTTTTGCTTGAACTCCACAATGATTTTTTGTCCATAAAGATCATCGTTGCGATCAAATAAATGCACTTCTAATATAGGTTTCAAAGTAGATTCAGTGCCATCATTTACCGTCGGTCTTACACCAACATTGGCGACTCCGGGCAGCACTTCACCATTAGCCAAGGTCGTTTCTACTACAAACACACCAGACAGTGGTGAGCGGTAACGATGTAAATGCACATTCGCCGTGGGCGCACCTAGCTGCCGGCCCAATTGCCGCCCATACACCACGCGACCTCTAATAGTGTAAGGCTTACCTAGTAATGCTGGCACATCGCTGAAATCACCCGCTTCTAGCACCTGCCGAATACGTGTACTACTCACGCGCTCCGCATTAACGATATAAGTGGCAGTATCGGTAAGCTCAAAACCTTGCTGCTTAGCGGATGTTTCTAGCAGCGCGAAATCGCCCTTACGCTGGCAGCCAAAACGAAAATCATCGCCAACCACTAAATAGCGTGTACCTAAACCATCCACCAAAATACGTTGAATAAAATCTTCCGCCGACAACTGACTCAGCAAACGATTAAAGGGCAAACAAAAAACCCGCTCGATGCCCGCAGCAAATAGCGCTTCTACTTTTTCACCTAGGCGCATTAGGCGAGCAGGCGCTTTTTCACCCGAAAAAAACTCATGTGGCTGAGGCTCAAACACCATAGCCAAAGAAGGCAAATTGAGTGTTTTCGCTTGTGCTACCACCTGCTGTAAAATCGCCTGATGGCCTAAATGCACGCCGTCAAAAGCCCCTATAGTCACCACATTGCCCCGATGCTCGGGACGCAGATTATGTAATCCGCGAAGCAGTTGGCGCTGCGAGTTAGCCACTGGAATGCTCACTGAATGCCCATTGAATGAAATCCCATCTTATGGAAACAAAATCAAGCAAGTATAACTTTTTAGAGGGTAAAACGTAAGCGTTTCAGGCGGCTGTTTCAAGAGGCAAGAAAGCCTCTACACAGCGGTTATCGCAGTTTTACATGCTGTAACCGTACCCCGATGATCAGCAAGCTCAGCAGATAAACCAACAAACCAACAGCACAAACCATCACCATAGTCATAATACGTTCCCATAACAACAGATCTGACCAGTCGGCAACCACTACCAATGAAGCCAGTAATACCGCTGCCATTGCAGCATTTGCTATCAATAAGCGTAAGAGATAGACCCCCCAACCTTTGATGGGTTGATAGACACCTGACTGTCGCAAACCACGATAGAGCAAAGCCGCATTAATAAACGCCGATAATGAGGTCGCTAAGGCTAGACCTACATGGCCAATTTGCCATAAATAATGAAACGGGATCACCAAGGCTATATTGAACAGCATATTAATCCCCATGGCTATAATGCCAATTTTTACTGGTGTTTTCATATCTTGTCGTGCGAAATAACCCGGTGCCAGTACCTTAATCAGCATAAAGGCCAATAAGCCCAGCGCATAGGCTTTTAAGCTTAAGGATGACATGGCGGTATCACTGGCGGTGGTTTTCCCATATTCGAAGAGCACGGTTAATATCGGCTGAGAAAGAATCATTAACGCAACGGCAGCCGGTAGTGCAATCAATAAAATCCAGCGCAGCGCCCAATCCATAGTTTTATTAAATTTTTCTTTATTGTCGCTGGTATGCTGGCGAGATAAGCTAGGCAAAATAACCGTCGCAATGGCGATAGCAAAAGTCCCTAAGGGTAATTCAACCAAACGGTCAGAATAATATAACCACGACACACTACCCGTGGGTAAAAAGGAAGCCAACACGGTATCTAACATCAAATTAATTTGCGAGACCGATACGCCGAATATCGCAGGTGCCATTAAGCATAAGACTTTCTTAACGCCGGAGTCCTTGAAGTCTATTTTAGGTGCAGGCAATAAATGAATTTTCCATAAAAAGGGGATCTGAAAAGCCAGCTGTACACACCCCGCCACCAACACTCCCCAAGCAATAGCAATAACCGGCTGAGCAAAGTAAGGGCTTGCCCATACTGCTGCTGAGATCAAACATAGATTGAGTAAGACAGGGGTAAACGCGGGCACAGCAAAGCGGTCATAGCTGTTCAATATTGCGCCGGCAAAACCCGTTAAGGAAATCAGCAATAGATACGGAAAGGTAATTCTTAACATCTCTTCGGTGAGTGCAAATTTCTCCGGCTGATCCCAAAAGCCGGGAGCGAACACAAAGGTCACCATCGGTGCGGCTAACACCACCACCAAGGTCAAGCTAAATAGCGTCAATGCCAAGCAGCCACAGACACGATCAATTAAACCACGAATCGCTGCATAAGAGCCTTTTTGCCTATATTCGGACAATACGGGAACAAATGCCTGTGCAAATGCCCCTTCAGCAAACAAGCGACGTAGAAAATTAGGAATTTTAAAGGCCACAAAGAAGGCATCGGCACCCGCATGCGCACCAATAGTGTGCGCAAAAACCACATCGCGAGCCAAACCCAGCACGCGAGACAGCATCGTCATCGAACTGACAATTAACCCCGACTGCATTAGCCCCCTTTTCGGTGCAGGGGGTGATGGAGAGGATAATGGAGAGACTTTATTGGTGGGTAATTCGGTCACTAACGGTGCATCCAAGTAGGAAAGGTCATAAAGTAGCAATGCAGAACAATAATATAACCGCGAGTTTACTGGATAAGGCCGGATGACACCATGATTAAGCCTACTAGGAGCCTATCGGATGTAGGCAGAATCTACTATTGCAGCGGGAAGTCGGTACATTTTCCGCTCATTTTCGTCGCTTAAAGGGCCTACTGTGGGCAAATAAGCTCACTATTCGCTTCAAATGATCGAAAAAATGCCCTCGATTGCTCACTGCCTCGCTACGACCCCCTAAGTCCGACAGGCTCCTAGGAGGCTGTCGGAGATAACTTTTTTATAAGACCCTTTAATAAAAAATAGTTCTCCCACATAAAAGTGTGCACAGCTTTTGCATAGTACTTACCACAGTACTAGAAGCCTGTCGGACTTAACCGTTCATAAGCGAGGGAAAGCAGGAACTAGCCAGTTTTTGCAGTCGATTAAGGCGAATAGTCGCTCTATTTAACGAAATTGACCATGAAAAATGGCGGGTTCCTGCTTTTCCGCAGTAGAACAGTGTTAAGTCCGACAGGCTCCTAGTATCGAATAATCACAGGTGAGCGAAGCAATACAACGTTATTTTTTACAACCATCTCTTAGCCCCATATGATGACGACTTTTAGCCGTACAAACAGAGAGATGAATAATCAATTGATCGCCATCAATAGAGTAAGAGCACACCATGGATAAAGTCACCTTGCTGCTAGAGGATTTCTGCCGACAACACCAACTGCCAAACCATTATCCAGCAATGGCAAAGCAATGGTTTGTGCCGCTGGCCAGGCAGATTGCCGCAATGTCTGCCATACAGAATACTGGAATCGCGCTAGTGGGCATCAATGGCTGCCAAGGTAGCGGTAAATCCACCTTAGCGGCATTACTTAAAGATTGCCTGTATGCCCTCCATAAAAAGAACGCACTAATCTTATCCATTGATGATTTTTATTTAACCCGGCAAGCAAGATATCATCTTGCACAAAAAACACACCCTCTATTTATCACTCGCGGGGTGCCCGGCACCCACGATATCGCACTACTTTCTAAGTGCATTCAACAATTACAGCGCCAACAATATCCCGTTGACATCCCTCGTTTCGATAAAGCCGCAGATGATCGTCTCGCCAAAGAGCAATGGGATACCGTCACCGATGCCATTGATATTATTTTGTTAGAAGGCTGGTGTGTGGGCTCACCAGCACAACCAGTGCAGGCATTACTCGACCCCATTAACCCACTAGAAGACAAAGAAGATAGCGAACGACGATGGCGGAACACTAGCAATCAATTACTCGCTAACGATTACCAGCAATTATTCCATACACTAGACACACTGATCATGCTCAAAGCACCTAGCTTCGACTGCGTTTTTCAGTGGCGTAAAACCCAAGAAGATAAACTGCAACGAAGCACGAAAAATGCGCAAAGCCAGAATAGCCTGATGGACGACAATAGCTTAATACGCTTTATTCAGCACTATCAGCGCATTACCGAACACACCCTAGCCACACTCCCACAATCAGCTGATATTGTGTTTGCGTTAAACCACCAACAGCAAGTGATACAACGACAAGATAATCTATGATGTACTCTAACCGCCCAGCTAACACCCTATCGAATAATGCACGCAGTATCGACGATACACAGTATGTAATTTTTAGTGATCTAGATGGCACGCTATTAGACCATGACAGTTACTGTTTTGATGCTGCACTCCCTGCTCTAAGCGACTTAGAAAAACATCAAATCCCGGTGATCATTAATAGCAGTAAAACAGCTGCAGAAATTAGTGCACTACGTCAAAAAATCAACATCCAACATCCCTTTATTGTTGAAAATGGTTCTGCTATTTTCATCCCTAAAGATTATCCCATGCAGATATTCAACGAAAAAAGTCATGGCGAGCATAACGACAGTGACGATGAGCGTTATGATGTGAACTGCGACGATAACGACAATGAAAGCCGCAATGAGAACACCGAAAAATTTAACAGCATAATATTAGGCGAGACCCGCAAAAAAATACTGAACATTATTAATAGCATTGTCAGCAAGCAGCATTTTAATTTCACACAATATCAACGATACAGTTATGAAGATATCGCCAAAATGACGGGATTAACTCTAGAAGAAGCCGCACAATCGGCTCAACGCCACTACACCGAACCCTTACAATGGCTCGACAATGGGGCCAACAAACGTTTATTCCAACAACAGATAGAAGCACAAGGTTTACATATTCTTCAAGGCGGCCGCTTTATGCACGTCATGGGACTAACGGATAAAGGCAAAGCGAGTAGCGTGTTAGCTGAAGGCTATCAAAAACATTATAAAAAACCCATTACCACCGTCGCCCTAGGGGACAGCCACAACGATATTGCCATGCTGAAAGCAGCTGACATTGCCATTGTGATTCGCTCAGCCCATTACCCAGCACCCATTTTCGAACACCCAAACAAGATGATTAGTCATGCCTATGGCCCCGAGGGCTGGCATGAATGTATACAGGCACTACTGTTTAAGCCATCCATTATTCATCCGCGATAAGTAACTAATAGGCAACTAATATGAGTGACTTTTACCAAAATGGAATTATCACCACCCTGCACGATTTAGCTGGCAGAAAAATTGATGATTTAGAATATGAGCTACACTGTTTTTCTAAAATACGCCCCATGTCATTATTACTGCCTTCGCTTTATTCCGAACTACAAACGGAAGCTCTACCTAACATTGTCAATGAGCTCAAAAAAGTCAGTTACCTTAAGGAAATTGTCATTGGCTTGGATCGCGCAAATAAAGAGGAGTTTAGACATGCGGTTAAATTTTTTGGCGAATTACCCCAGCACCATAGAATTTTATGGAATGATGGGCCACGGCTATTAGCTATCGATAAAATGCTAAAAGAAAAAGGCCTAGCGCCGCAACAGATGGGCAAAGGCCGTAATGTATGGTATTGCCTAGGTTATATTTACGCCTCAGGAAAAAGCGAATCCATTGCCCTACATGATTGCGATATTACCACCTATGATCGTCGGCTGTTAGCACGTTTAATTTATCCTGTGGCCAACCCTAATTTTAACTATGAGTTTTGTAAGGGCTATTATGCACGTACCGCCAATGGCAATATGAATGGTAGGGTTTGCCGATTATTAGTCACGCCATTAATTCGTGCGTTAAAACGCGTGGTTAACCCAACAGGGAAAAGTACAGACTATTTAGATTATATGGATAGTTATCGTTATTCATTGGCGGGTGAATTTTCTTTTCGGCGTGATGTCATTAGCGACTTACGTATCCCTAGTGATTGGGGTCTGGAAATAGGCACACTGTCTGAGGTACACCGCAACTACGCCAATAATCGTTTGTGCCAAGTAGATATTTCTGACAACTATGATCATAAACATCAAAACCTGTCTCTAGACAACCAAGAGGCTGGACTCTCTAAAATGTCGATTGATATCTCTAAAGCTTTTTTTCGCAAATTGGCAACCCAAGGAGAAGTTTTTTCTACAGAAAAGTTTCGCACTATTAAGGCGACTTACTTTAGAATCGCTTTAGATTTTATCGAAACCTACAAAAATGATGCCATCATCAACGGCTTACAACTGGATGTGCACACAGAAGAATTAGCCGTAGAAATGTTTTCAAAAAATCTAATGCAAGCAGGCCAAGAATTTTTAGACAAACCCATGGAAAACCCTTTTATCCCCAGCTGGAATCGTGTAGTTAGTGCCGTACCCGATATCTTTGACCAACTCAAAAATGCCGTAGAAGAAGATTTTAAAGAGTATTCAGAAAATCTAGAGGGAAATTAGGCCGCATGATGATAACGGATATTTTATTACAATTACAGCAACGTATTATTAACCACCTTGATGCTATTTATACTGATCTTTCTCAGCCTAAAAAAGAGCAACTCAGCCAACGCTTAATTGCGCTTATGCGTTTAGATGAGCATTGCTTCACCCCAAAAATGCATCACAACCATTGGAACGAAAAAGACATTGGGGTGATTACCTATGGCAACTCCATTGTTCGTGATGGCGAGAAGCCGTTAAAAACACTGTACCAATTTCTACATCAACATCTTCACGACACGGTCAACACTGTGCATATACTGCCCTTTTTTCCCTATTGTGCCGATGATGGCTTTTCGGTGATTGATTATACCGAAGTCAATAGTGAACTCGGTCAATGGCAGGATATAGAACTGATCAGCCGTGACTTTCGCTTGATGTCCGACCTTGTCATCAATCACTGTTCCAAGGAAAACCAGTGGTTTAAGAACTTTATTGAACAGAAAAATCCGGGTAAAGACTATTTTTTTACTGCTGCACCAGATGACAATCTAAGCCAAGTGATACGCCCCAGAACCACACCATTATTAAGGCAAACTGCCACCAAAGCAGGCACTCAATATGTCTGGTGTACGTTTAGCCATGACCAAGTGGACATGGACTTTTCAAATACCGCTGTACTGTGTGAGTTTGTCAATATTATTCGCCTATACCTTGATAAAGGCGTACGTATTTTTCGCCTTGATGCCGTTGCTTTTTTATGGAAAGACATTACTAATGAATCTATTAACTTACCGCAAACACATGAGATCGTCCGCTTACTACGCACACTAATCGAACATGCTCAACTAGACGCACTGATCATCACAGAAACCAACATTCCCAATCGTGAAAACTTAGCGTATTTTGGCAATGCCAATGAAGCTCATGCGATTTATAATTTTTCTTTACCGCCGCTGCTGGTTCACACCTTAGTGAGCAGTAGTTGCTGCCATTTAAAAAACTGGATGATGAGTATGCCACCAGCACAAAATGGCACCTGTTATTTTAATTTTATTGCCTCTCACGATGGTATTGGGTTACGCCCCGTTGAAGGCTTATTAGAGGAGAAGGAAATAGAAGAGTTTGCCGCTACCATGGCTAATTTTGGCGGCACAGTATCCTGGCGTGCGCTAGACAATGGGGTGAACAAACCTTATGAAATTAATATCACTTTATTTGATGCGCTGGCAGGCACAACGAAAGGAAAAGACGAATGGCAAATGGCACGCTTCGTTAATGCTCATGCCATCATGTTGGCTCTCGAAGGTATTCCCGCATTATATATTCATAGCTTTTTAGGCACAGAAAATGATTATGCCAAAGTCAATCAAACCGGTCACGCTCGTTCGATTAACCGACATCATTGGCAAGCAGACAAATTAGAAGAACAACTTGAAGACAAGAACAACAAACACAGACAGCTTTTAGACAAACTAAAAGCGCTAATTCACATTCGCAAACAACAGGCCGCCTTTCACCCTAATGCCACTCAATTTACCCTGCATATCAATGATCAGGTGTTTGCCTTTTGGCGACAAAGCATGGATCGCCGTCAAAGTATATTTTGCCTCAATAATATCAGCCCCAAGCCACAATCGATTTCCCTCGCCAGCATTAACCTAGTTTCTACCGATCACTGGAGAGACTTAATCAGCGCTAGCACCCTCGAATCTAGCCAAGAAGAATTGACCATAGCGCCTTATCAGACATTGTGGTTAAGTAATACATAAGGCACTGCTGATCAAGTTACTAGCAGGGTGCTTGAAAAGAATACACTCCGTTTCAGGCCATCTGAGGCATGTATGCCGAAGCTGAGTGTATAGGGACATATTCACAGCGCGCCTGAAATGGAGTGTATTCTTTTCAAGTGACCCGGTAATATCCCGATCATTCTAGTGCTCAGCTAAGCGTTTACCCTGAAACCCAATATCAATTGAGCTCCTCGAACTTGGCCGCCATAGTGGGGTTGCGCCGTGTTAGTTTCTTGATGGTTACGTCCTGTGACTTGTCATTGGCAAGACGCAAGTTACGGTCCGTACTTTGCAAAGCGTCCTTGGTTTTCTGCAAGTG
Organism: Candidatus Endobugula sp.; assembly: GCA_047619205.1. Lineage (GTDB taxonomy): Bacteria > Pseudomonadota > Gammaproteobacteria > Pseudomonadales > Cellvibrionaceae > Endobugula. The sequence continues at coordinate 25,519 of JBLHJR010000004.1, forward strand.
GTCGATCGACTTATCAATTTCATTGATTGCTGTTTGAAACTTCTTCGAGGCAAGGTCATAGTTCTTCGCGAATGCGGTCTTAAATGTATCGAGGTCATCTTCGAAATGAGTTATATCGACACTTTGCGCTTTAACCAGCGCGAGCTCTTTCTTGTATTCAAGCGACTTCATCGCCGCGTTACGCAGTAACGTAATGATAGGAATAAAGAACTGCGGCCGCACGATGTACATTTTGGGGTAGCGGTGAAACACGTCGACAATGCCCGTATTGTAGAGTTCGCTGTCGGGCTCTAGTAAAGATACCAGCACGGCATACTCGCAGCGCTTTTCTGTGCGATCTTTATCGAGCTCCTTTAAAAAGTCTTCGTTCTTTTTCTTAGTGGCCGTGGTGTCGATCTCGTTTTTCATTTCAAACATGATCGATACAATCTCCGTGCCCACCTCGTCCGCGTCGCGAAAAATATAGTCGCCCTTACTGCCAGCCTGTGCATCATTATCTTTTTCAAAATAAGCCCGTGGAAACGCGGTGGCTCGAAGGCGATTAAACTCGGTATCACAGTGCAGTTCGAGGGTTTCGCCCACCATTTTGGTCGACAGGCGAGCCTTCATATCGCGGAGGCGCTCAATCGCCTCGTCGCGATCCTTAATCTGTGTCTCGTACTTGTCCTTTAGCGAGGTCTCAGCCAATTGTTTTTCAAGCTCTGCTTGATTAAGGCCGTTCTTCAATGCGTCGCGTTCTTTCTCAACTACACTCACTGCGCTAGTGATAGCGACCTTTTGCTCAAGCTGAGTAGCGTCGAGCTTGGCCTGTAAAGTGTGGATTTCTTTATCTTTTGTTGTGGCCGTCTCCTGTAGTGCCTGGGCAAGCTGCGCAGCGGCCAGTAAGGCAGCGGCGTGCTGATCGCGCTTTGTCTGCTCAAGCTCGCTAGCCAGAGCATCCCGCTGTTTTTCAACTTCGCCCCGCGCCTCAGACACCGCGAGTTGCTGCGTGACTTCACGGGCGTCTAATTGGGCTTTTAACGCTTGAATTTCAGTCTCTTTGGCTGTGGCCGTCTTTTGCATTGCGCTACCGACTTCACTCTTCGCTAGCTCTACCGCATTCAGTTTATCCTTCTCCGCTAATGCAAGCCGCTCGTGTAACTGCTGGTCAAACTCACTGTCACGCACCTGCTTGAGAATATCTGCATACCCCGCTTCGTCGACTTTGAAGGCTTTATCGCAATGTGGGCAGATAATCTCGTGCATATTTTATACTCTTTTTTTGGCTGGCGTCTATTTTAGCACTTTGCTAAAGTGAATTAGAATCTATGATTGTCGCTTACATTCAAATTATTTATTTTCGTTTTGCCGAGAGCCTTCAACAGGCTATTTCGGCAACACCTTAAGACGGGATAAAAGAGACGGGATAGCGTTGTAGATTTAAACAAGTAATAATTGATGCGATTAAAAACCCCCGACCGGCTACTCATTAGCGCCAAAGCATGTACAGCATCCGTCCCATAATAGAGTCGACCGTCCATTTTAAGCACCATGCCTTGATCAATATCCAAGCCTACATCTGTCACTTCTTGCAATACCTCGCTCTGCTCACGCGCATCAATCAACTTAAGCTAACCGACACTTTCACGTATTCTAACGATTTGGCGATTTGACGATTTGACGATTTGACGATAGTGATCGCATGCGGGGCATTGTTTATCGTAGATTAATAGTATTTTGGGGGGGGGGGGCATTTATGACAAGCTCTATACTGATCTCACTTGCGAAAAGTAGACGCTTACTAGGCGCATATTGCATAAGAATAACTGGGAGGCTGTCCGAGAATAGGGGCCGTAGCGAGGGGAAACAATGTTGAGTCCATTTTTTTGAACATTTGAGGCGAATAGTGGTTCTATTCAACGAAAATGATCGGAAAAATGGGCCGCAATAGTTTTTCCGCAGCAGGTTCTCTATTCTCGGACAGCCTCCTAGGGTCAGGACAACTCAATGCGTCACACGCTTACTGAACACGGCAAGTTGATAGACAAGAGCTTTTCACCGAATAGTCACCCCATTCAAAAATATGTGCTGGGCTTTTATTGCGTACTGAGAATACGCCATGATATGTTGTATGACAACAATTCAGTGCATAAGGCATATACAAGGATTCGAGTACGGAGCCGCCAACAGTAGGCGCCATGAGGCGACGCAGTAACCGCAATAAAGTGCGTTTTTAGAGGTGCCCTCTACTCTTCACTATGCGCCCGTTGCCACCATGAGAAGCATGCAATCTACAGCCAGCTTGGTCCCTGTAGTGTTAGTTGAGCGAATCTCACCAACAAATCAACATTCAAAAAACCGGTGAATAAAAAACCCCAAACAGCGCCTATGAAATGTGCCATATGGCCTACATTGTCATTGGCTTGTTTATCTTTCCTCCAGGAATAAACCAAATAACCGACGCCAGCAACAATTTGTGGGATAGCAATGATTCCGTAGAGATACAAGTTCTGCCAAGGCGCAAATATAATCACTGCAAACACAACCGCTGACACTCCCCCAGAAGCACCTAGAGCAGCGTAATTTGGATCATGTTTGTGCCGGATATAGCTAGGGATAGATGAAACGATAATGCCACCAAAATACAATATCAGATAGTAGATCGTCGAAAACTCTCCCAAAAAATGTGGGTAATATACCTGCTCTATGGCTGAACCAAATGACCATAAAACAAACATATTAATAGCCAAATGCATCATATCGGCATGAATAAATCCGGAGCTTATAAATCGATGCCAGTGTCCATGACGGTTAATCGTCAGTGGATGAAACAGCAGTGCAGATTTGCCTTTCCGGTTATTCATCAGTACGCATGACACTAAACAGGTTGAGGCAACAATAATATGGGTGCTCGTCAGAAAACTAGAGTCCATCTTGATTCAACCTGCGTGCTATTAAAAAACCGAATGATACTGTATTCATCAACATATTTCAGTGAGCCATCCTTGCTGAGTGCGTAATACTTATTCTGAAATGTATGACCGAATTCAAGCATATGCGTTTCCCTCCACAGCATTAACTTGATGTCTACATCAATGGCGAGAGTTCATCAGCGGCAGCGTAGCCTAGAAGCATGGTGCATGGTGCATGGTGCGTGCATGGTGCGTGCATGGTGCCCAGCAGGCATTATGGCTAAGCAATACACAAGCGTTCCTCATTGCTTAATCCTACAACACCTGCAAAACACCTTGACACACACTATATTAATGGCATAATTACGCCCCCTAAATTCAGTATACGGATGTTGCTCTATTTTCGGATTAACATCCTGACGATAAGACAAAGATCGAAATTTTAACTCACACTCTACTTTTAACTTTCACTAAAGGAGCACTGCGGTGGCCAACTCACCTCAAGCTAAAAAACGTGCCGTTCAGAATGAAAAAGCACGCAAACACAACGCAAGCCTACGTTCTATGACTCGCACTCACATTAAAAAAGTCCTTGCTGCCGTAGCTGCTGGCGATGCAGAAGCAGCCCAAGCCGCTTATACTGCTGCCGCACCGATCATCGACAAGCTGGCGAACAAAGGCATTATTCACAAAAATAAAGCCGCTCGTCATAAAAGTCGTTTAAACAAGCAAGTGCAAGCTTTAGCTGCATAAGACGTTTTAATAACACTAAAAAGCCCCCGTAATCGATGATTAAGGGGGCTTTTTTAATTCAGCTGAAAGATAAAGACTTCTGCTGACGGCTAATCTGTAGCTGCGTATTGACCCCATACAGTGATTAACTGCTGCATTTGCTCCACAGTGCCCATCGTTATTCTTAAACCCACGCGCCCCTGATAAGGCTTAGGTCTTACCAAAAAGCCATTCGCCTGTAAATATTCTCCTATTTCCTCAGCACCGTCAGGAAAACACCAAAGATAATTAGCACTACTTAACCAATAGTCAATATCGTGAGCATCAAGCCATGCCTCAACTAACGGCTTTGCCTGCTGCATCACTTCGGCCACATAATGCTGAGTATATTCCGGTTTATCTAACGCTGCATTAGCCGCGACAATAGCCAGCTGATTAATATCGTAGGGACCACGAATATTACATAACGCCAATATATTTTCTGCTGCGGAGACTAAATAAGCGAAACGTAGCGAAGGTATCCCCCAAGTTTTAGAGAAAGTTCGGGTAACAAATAGATTGGGGTAACTATCCACTGCGGACACCACTGTTGCTTGACTGTACTCAAAATAACATTCGTCCACTAAGATAGCCGCCTGCGGGGCAGCCTTAGCGATGGCTTTAATTGACACAGTTGACACTATGGTGCCGCAAGGGTTATTAGGGTTAGAGATGACAATAAGTCGCGTATTCGGAGTAATGGCCGCTAACACGTCATCCACAGGGTAACCCCCCGTAGGTGTATATAGAGGGCCAATGATAGTCATCGCTTCCACTTTCGCACACTGGTTGTACATAGCAAAAGAAGGCCCAGGGATAATGGCTTCTGAATTCGGCTCTGCCACCGCGCGAAACACTAAATCAATCCCCTGATCGGAACCATTGGTAATCATTAACTGACTGGCATCAACGCCAACATATTCTGCTAAACGCGGCACTATATCGCCATAAGAGGGATACATCTGTAGGCGACCAGCATCAATATAATCATGCAGCGCCTGCTTAATAGCTTCGCCAACAGGGATGGTGCGCTCATTAAAATCAAGCATGATGAATGCATCAGGATTACGTCCCTCCAAAGGAGGCTTGTAAGCTGATAAGGCAACAATGTGATCTTTGATTACAGACATTGTTTTGCTCCGCAAAAGTTAGACGTAAGACGTGAGATGCAAGACGCTATACCTGATTCAAACCTAGAGTTAAGACCTCAACACAAGTCACCAAGCGTCAACAAATCCTACACCAAGACTAAATTATCTCGATGTATTAATTCTTCTTCATTTTTATAACCTAACAACGACTCAATGCTATCGCTAGCTTGTCCGAGTATTTTTTGGGTTTCTTGATAACTGTAATTCACCAAGCCACGAGCAACTTCTTGCCCTGTAGTGGTTTTACATATCACCATATCGCCACGGGTAAATTGGCCGCTAATCGATAGCACACCTACTGGCAATAAGCTTTTACCTGAACGGCGCAAGACTTTCACCGCGCCATCATCCAAGATAAGCTCACCTCGAGACTGTAAATGCCCCGCTAGCCAACGTTTACGTGCAGCCTGAGGCTTCTGGTCCGCCAGAAGCAACGAGCCTAGCTGCTCACCCTTAGCCAACCCAAGTAAAACATTCTCTATTCTACCGCCCACAATGACCGTATTGGCACCGGAACGAGCCGCCAATCTTGACGCCCGCACTTTAGTGACCATGCCTCCACGACCGAGTACTCCACCCTCACCCGCCATAGCATCTAACTCCGGCGCTAGGGCAGGGAGATGGTCCACCAGTTGTGCCTTGGCATTAGTGCGAGGATCGGAGTCATACATGCCGTCTTGATCGGTCATTAATATCAATACATCCGCTTCAATCAAATTGGCCACTAAGGCCGCTAAGGTATCGTTATCGCCAAAACGTATCTCTTCAGTGACCACGGTATCATTCTCATTAACAACGGGGACTACCCCAAGACGCAATAAGGTTTTTAGCGTGGATTGAGCATTCAGATAACGTTCACGGTTAGACAGATCATCATGATCCAATAGTATCTGTGCAGTATGCACACCAAAGCCTTGGAAGGCATTTTCATAGGCCTGTATCAAGCCCATCTGCCCTACGGCTGCGGCCGCTTGCAGCTCATTAACGCTATCAGGGCGCTTGCTCCAACCCAAACTGCTCATGCCTGCAGCGACAGCACCGGAAGACACTAGCACGACTTCAATGCCTTGCTGTCTCAGTGTATGCATTTGTGCAACCCAGCGCTGAATGGCTACCGTATCCAAACCACGGCCATTATCAGTAAGCAAAGAGCTGCCTAGTTTGATAACCCAGCGACGTGCCTGTTTTACGACTTCTCGATTTAACACTGTTGTTTCCATTACCCTTTAAACGGCGGTTAATAATTGAAGTTTTAAGCCGCAAAGAACAAGAAAAAAGTAGCAAGAAACATACTTTTCTTGCAGCTTGGCGTTACGAGCTTACGGCTTATAAGACACTTATTCGGCATACACTACTTCGACATCATCGTCGTCATCATCATCAAAATCTGCATAAAATTCTTCATCTACCAACTTACCTTTTGCTTTAAGGCGTTCCGAGTGATGCTTTTGGCGTAAGGCTTCGATGCGTTCGCGCGCATCTTTTTGCATGAGCAACTGATAGGCCTGCTCTTGCTCTATTAATTCTGGCGTCTCTTTCTCAGCCGCTTTAATGGCTTCTAAACGTAGCATAATATCGTGGCACGCCAGTTCAGTGCCTTTGCGATTGATGGCCGCTATGATAAAAACAGGACCTTCCCAACCCAAGCCTTCAATGACTCTCTGGCAACGAGCTTCGGCCTCTTCTTCTGACAGTAAATCCACTTTATTTAATATCAACCAACGCTCACGATTAGCTAGCGCCTCACTAAACTGGCCCAATTCACGAATAATACTTTGTGCGTTTTCTAATGGATCAGATTCATCAAAGGGTGCCATATCCACAAGATGCAATAGAATTCGGCAGCGCGTGAGATGCTTAAGAAAACGAATGCCCAAACCTGCTCCTTCCGAAGCCCCCTCAATCAAACCGGGAATATCTGCCACCACAAAACTACGATGCTGCTCTACCTTAACCACACCCAAATTCGGTACTAAGGTAGTAAATGGATAGCCTGCCACTTTAGGCTTAGCCGATGATACCGCGCGAATAAAGGTAGATTTACCCGCATTAGGCAAGCCCAGCAAACCTACGTCAGCCAATACCTTTAACTCAAGCTTTAGCTCACGGTGCTCGCCGTCACTACCGGGAGAAGTTTGTCGTGGCGCGCGATTAACACTAGACTTAAAACGCGTATTACCCAAACCATGAAAACCACCCTGAGCCACTAACAGCTGCTCTTTATCCGCAGTAATATCACCTAAAATTTCATCGGTTTCCACATCAAAAATAGAAGTCCCTACGGGTACCCGCAAAAACAAATCATCACCTTTGGTACCCGTACAATTTTTACCCTTACCCGTACCCCCATTTTTCGCCCGATATTTCGGCTGATAACGGTAATCCACTAAGGTGTTTAGATCTGCATCACCGACGAGATAAACACAGCCACCGTCTCCACCGTCGCCGCCATCAGGGCCGCCTTTGGCGATATATTTTTCTCGGCGAAAACTCAGGCAACCACCGCCGCCATTGCCAGCAAAAATGGATATAGGTGCTTCATCTACAAATTTCATGACTTATCTCGGCTTCTCAACATGCGCTTACCAGCCTATTGAGACTAATTTAACGCGATTCGATATTTAAACACATTATCTTAAGCATCGCAGTTGGATCACGAAAGTCTGCACACCAAAAGTAGTACCCTCTAGGGCAGTTATTGGTGCACATCTTTTCGCGCTAACTAGCGCCTCTAGGATGATGGCGAACAAATTAGGCCATAGACACTTAATAATGTAAATGAATACAGCCCACACAACAAAGAACACAAACAATAAAAAAGCCCTACCGCGATGCGATAGGGCTTTACATGATCACCACCCCATCTAAAAGGGCAGAAAACTCAATTACGCAGTAACAATATTAACGAATTGACGGTTTTTTGGACCTTTAATTTCAAACTGTACCGCACCATCCGCTTTAGCAAACAAGGTGTGATCTTTACCAATACCTACATTATGCCCTGCATTCACTTTGGTACCACGTTGACGGATAATAATATTTCCCGCTACCACTGCTTCACCACCAAAACGCTTAACACCAAGACGCTTACTGACCGAATCACGGCCGTTATTAGTACTACCACCAGCTTTCTTATGAGCCATTAGTTATCACTCCTACTTAATGAATTCTTTAGCCTGAGCGATCCAATCATCACGCTCAATACGACCTTTAAGGTTTAGTTTCTCATCTACTGTCGCTACATCGTCTGCTGACCATGCGGCAATCTGTGCGAATGAGCTAATGCCAGCTTCAACTAACTTTTTAACCAATACTGGACCAACACCGGTTAATTTTGACAAATCATCTGTGCCTGTCTCAGCTTTAGCTGCTGCCTTAGCTTTAGGGGCCGCTGCTTTTTTCTTTGCTGGGGCTTTTTTAGCGCCAGAAGCAAGGATATCCGTAATTTTAACTTCGGTATACCACTGACGATGACCTTGACGCGTCATAGAATGCTTACGACGACGGAATTTAATAATACGAACCTTATCGCCTCGACCGTGACTTAGAATTTCTGCTGTCACTGCCGCGCCTTCAACTACTGGCGTACCAATAGTAATGGTATCGCCATCAGTCACTAATAATACTTCATCAAACTGAATAGTATCACCCGTTGCTGCTTCAATTTTTTCTAACTTAAGGGTTTCACCCTCAGTGACACGATGCTGCTTACCACCGCTTTTAATTACTGCGTACATTTGCTTGCTCCAATCATTGCGCTATTGAACTCATGGACGACACGAAGTGCTGTATTTATTCTGTTAACAAGTTAAGTCAAACTATCGATAACAGAAAACAGCTTTTGTCTTAAAGCTTTCGCCTTACTTCCGTTGTAAAAAGACACTTGCACCGTGTATAGATCATTAAGTAAATTTAGGGGTGCGAATTTTACGACAATTAGCCCCTACTATCAACGCCTAAAAATATAATTTTATGGTGAGCCAGAATTATCACTTTTAAACCGAACAGACGCCCTCAAGCCTTGACAGCTAGCCATCCCGCCCCTAGCATCATGACCCATTACGGCTATGAGTAGAATAGGTTATCCTCCTAAGCGCTCACCCCCCAACAAATATAACCACTAACACCAAAAGAAAATACACTATGCAGTCCTTTCATCAGGCCGTGGCCGACGACTTTAACGCCGTTAATCAACTTATTATTGACCAAGTACACTCAGATGTCGGGCTTGTCGAAGATATTGGACACTATCTTATAGAAGCTGGCGGCAAACGATTACGGCCACTATTAGTATTACTAGTCGCCAATGCATTAGGTTACCAAGGCACCATGCACCATAACCTGGCTGCTATTATAGAATTCATTCACTCCGCCACGCTATTACACGATGACGTAGTAGATATCTCCGACCTCCGTCGCGGCAGACCCACGGCTAACGCTAAATGGGGCAACGCTCCCAGTGTTCTGGTGGGTGACTTTTTATATTCCCGTGCCTTTCAAATGATGGTCGCCATTGGCAATATGGAGATCATGAAAATACTATCGGATACGACCAATACGATTTCCGAAGGTGAAGTTCAACAGCTGATTAACGCTAAAGACCCTAAAATTAGTGAAGCTAGCTATTTTGACGTTATCCACAAAAAAACCGCCATATTATTCGAAGGTGCTTGCGAAACAGCATCCACACTATGCGCTGATAACGAGCAAATACGCCGGAGTGTGCGTACCTATGGCTACCACCTAGGGATGGCTTTTCAATTAATTGATGACGCGCTAGATTATGCTGGCAATGCTGAAGACTTAGGTAAAAATATTGGTGATGATCTAGCGGAAGGAAAACCGACCCTACCCCTTATTTATGCGATGAATAATAGTACCCATGAGCATGCGCAATTGATCGCAGAAAGTATTCGTAATGGCGACAATTCTGCACTAGAAGAGATCACTGCTATCATTCATCAATCTGGCGCACTACACTACACTCATAATGTAGCCAAAGAACATGTGACCAAAGCCATTGCAGAATTAGCGCTGTTACCTGAATCCATCTACAAACAAGCCATGATAGATTTAGCGCATTTTTCTGTATCACGTTCAACATAATTTTATAAACCGCAGTGGGCTAATAATTGCTGGGAAAGCCTCACCTTGCTATTGGATTTTTTATGCCTGATATTATTCACGATTGCTTTTCGCAGTTACAAGCACACCAAAGCCAGCTAAAATCCTCTTCTCTAGGTCGCCTGTTTGAAGAAGATAGTCAGCGCGTAGACGCACTATCAATACAAGTGGACGGACTCTATCTCGATTATTCAAAAAACCATATCACTAGCGAAACAATCAACATGCTTTGTGAATACGCGCTAAAGCGTAAGCTGCCCACAGCTATTCAAGCGCTGTTCAGCGGAAAGCACGTCAATAATACGGAAGACCGACCCGCCTTACACACAGCCCTTCGCTTTCAAGGGGAGGCCGTCACAGCAGAACAAAAATTAGTCGCTGATAGCCGTAAAAAAATGGCTGCTTGTGTTAAAAAAATTCACTCTCAACGATGGCTAGGCTTTACTGGCAAACCTATTGATACCATTATTAATATCGGTATTGGCGGCTCTGACTTAGGCCCGCGCATGGTAGTGCAGGCATTATCTGCCTATAAACAATCGGTTGACGTAAAATTTGTAGCCAATATTGATGGTGCCGACATCTGCGATATGCTTGAAACAGTCGACCCTGCGACGACGTTATTTATTATTACCTCTAAGTCTTTCACCACCCCAGAAACATTGCAAAATGCACTCAGCGCACGCCAATGGATACAATCAAAAGGCTGCGATAAAGATCAATTAAATCAGCACTTCATTGCAATTAGCGCCAACATTTCAGCCACCAAAGCATTCGGCATCCATGCAGATAACACATTTCCTCTGTGGGACTGGGTCGGTGGTCGCTACTCATTATGGTCTACGGTAGGCCTGTCGATTGCCATTGCCATTGGCATGGATAATTTCAATCTATTACTGCTTGGCGCCCACCAAATGGATGAGCACTATGCCCGCGCAAAATTAGAACACAATCTACCCGTTATTGCGGGCCTACTGAGCTTTTGGTACAGCCAGTGCTGGGGAAGTAAAACACACGCAATATTACCTTATGCGCAACGATTAAGCAGATTACCGACTTACCTACAACAGCTAGATATGGAGAGTTTGGGTAAGAGTGTATCTCGTGAAGGTAAGCCCCTTGATTACTCCACCGGTAATATTATTTGGGGGGCAGAAGGCAGCAATGGTCAACACAGCTTCCATCAGCTATTACATCAAGGGACTGATCTAATTTCTGTCGATTTTATTGCCGTTAAAAAGCCGATGAGTGGGCTGGAACAACAACACGCCTATTTACAAGCATGCTGTATTAGCCAATCACAAGCCTTACTAAAAGGCAAAACGTTAGCCGATGCTAAACAGGAGTTACGCGACCAAGGGGTGGAAGAAGAAGAAATAAACCTACTTGCACCGCATAAAGTCATTAGTGGCAACAAACCCAGCAACACAATTATTGTAGATGAGCTGAACCCAAAAAATCTTGGGGCGCTTATCGCTTTTTATGAGCATAAGGTTTACACACTCAGCGTGCTATTAGACATTAATGCATTTGATCAGTGGGGAGTAGAACTAGGTAAGCAGCTTGGAGAACCTATACTTCTTGCCTTATCTGGCAAGCCAGCTGACCACCAATGGGATGATTCGACAAAAGCACTCATACAAAAACTTTCATTGGTTTAGCTCTAACGCTTAGCTTTAGCGCTAACTTTATAGGCGTTTTTCTAGTTTAACCTAGAAACCGCAGTTGGGCGCGAAAAAGATGTGTAAGTTATTGGTGTGCATAGTGAATGTTACATTCGCGTGGCTACCTTATTGGTAGTGAGCCGAATGTAACATTTGCTAGGTGCATCAATAACTTGTGCATACTTTCGTGATCCAACTGCGGTTTCTAGGTTTAAGCATTCGAGCACAAGCTAATCGCATGGCATAAGGCGTTACTATTGGATCAACCAGCACGTCGCACACCAGTGGCCATGCATTTAAACGATCCACAACTCTAATCGCACTTCGCTCACTAAAAGGTTTACTGGTCATAGCCACAAATATATTGACTGTTTTTTTACGCAAAACATCATTGAATCTTGGCCAATGAATTAAACCCGCCTCCAACAATATGGTTTGCACGCCAGGCTCCCAGTCGCCCAGTTCCACACTCTTGTCCCATACCGGCTCAAACTCGTAATCAATCTGACCTGCTATTGATTTCAATTTCAATAAACTTGCCCAAGCCAAAGGCCATGTAGGCCGCATTTCAATTGCATGGCGCAGGTGCACCAAACCACTGTTGGCCACAGCTTGAGCCTTCTCATCGGAGCTTATAGACTGTCCGGCTATAAAAAACTGCCAAAAATGCAGACGCCCTAATAACTCGGGGTAATTAGGGTTAAAAGGGTTAAATTTCATTGCCAGCTTAGTCCAGCCTGCCGCCGCATCCCAGTCCTGCTGATCAACAACCGTCCCCGTACTTATCCACTCTCTTTCATAAACTAAAGCTTGATAGAAAAAGCATCCGCAATACCCCACGACAGCACTGCCATCACCAAGATAAAAAGAGGTAATATTAATAGGTATTTTAATTTTGAAAAAAATTTCATCAGTAGAATCAACTTATTGGCATGACATAATTATAGACACTTAACGATATATCATTCGAACTGACAAGAAACAATCTTCCATGGATTATCTACCACTAAGCGATTAGCCATCTCTGCGCCAATAATTACCGCCGCTGCGTCACGCCCTTCATCTAAGCTAGGAGGACGACGCTTAAGATTATGGGCATCAGTTGCTAGTACAGTAACCACCCCCAGTTCCAATAGCTGTCTGGCCCTATCTCTAGCGGTAGAACCAAATCGTCCCGCAATTGACCCCGATGTCACCTGAAACAAACATCCCGCATCCACTAAAGGTTGTATCTTATCCAATCTTCTAAGAACATCTTTATTTCTCTCCGGGTGTGCAATCAACGGCCGAATATTTCGCTGCATCAGCCATTGGATCATCTGCGGCATACCCATAGGAATATGACTATGAGGCATCTCCAGTAACACCACATAATTACTACCCCACTTCCCCAAAAAAGGCACTTGATGACTAGCGACCATCTGCAAGGCCTCTAAACCAACACGCATTTCACCAGACATACCCACTTTAAGGGGAATACACTTATCCGCCAGCGCTTGCTTAAAGGTATCCATACTGGCTCGTATAGACTGTACTTCATTATCCCAGCGTCCAGGGTGAATATGCGGAGTCAACACCGAGTGCGTTATACCGCGATCAACAGAAAATTGAGCTAAGGCAAGAGATTCATCCATTAACTCTGGACCATCGTCAATGCCGGGTAATAAATGACAGTGAATATCAATCATACTGAAAGGTCCAAGCGATGCATTTTAAGGGCTGCCTTAACTTGCTGAATCATTTGTATCGCCGTAAGCATAACCATAATTATCATAGTAATCTGATTCGTTCCCCGATTGTTTTTTAATTTTCTCAATATCCACTTGATTTAAGACAACACCAGAAAATCTTGCGTTAGTTTCACTCAATCGACGTAGGCCACGCTTTATGACGGGGGTTGATGAACTATCAGACTTAACCACATAGATTAATGCATCCGCATGTGTCGCAATAACAATCGAATCACTGACGGCTTGTATAGGCGCCGAATCAATAATAATTCGATCATATTTTTCTTTTAGCATATCCAATACCTTAGAAAAACGCTCGCCAGCAATTAAATCTAACGGGTTACCTAACACGACGCCAGCAGTAATAACATGCACCTCTGACTTCGGCAAACAAGTAATACACTCCTCAAGATTAGCTGTTCCCGCAATTAAGTTAGACAAACCCGGAGTTAACAAGGATATATCTAATGCTTTACCAATAGATGGACGCCGCATATCAGCATCGATTAACAAGACCTTTTCCATTTGGCCTAAGGAATGAGCAATACACAATGACACTGTTGATTTGCCTTCATTTGGCACCGATGATGTCACTACCGTCACCTTAGCTGGCTTATCTAAACCCGACAGAATAAAACTCGTCCTAATGGTTCTAGCCGCTTCAGAAAAGTGCCAATTTTCTTCATCCAAAAAACCTAAGAATGGAGTGTCGTTTTTATTTTTTTTATCTAAGGGCAAATGCCCCAGAAGAGGTACACGCAAACGCTCTTCAACATCCTCTGGAGTCTTAATCGTGTTATCTAACCAATCCAGCAATAACACGACACCAGCAGCAAACATAGCGCTAAATAACACTGCAACCATAACAATTTTTTTCTTTTCTGGCTTGCTCGGGTGATCCGCTGGAAGTGCCATATCAATCACTCGTGCATACACCGACTTTAGGTTTGCCGTTTCGCTCGTTTCTTTGCCTCGGTTTAAAAAAACTTCATATACTTGACGATTGGCCTCAACTTCACGCTCCAATTCTCGCAACGAAAACTCTTTACGACTGACTTTCTGTAAGCGGTTTTTGACATTAGCGATCTGTTGCCTCAGCGCTCTCTCAGAATCTTGTGCTGCTGAATAACTAACCTCAAGCCCTTTAGAAATATTATTAACTTGCACCCTTAATTCTTCATCGGCTTGAGTAACATCGGACATAGCGAATAACATTTTAGGGTGCTTTTCACCATAACGCTTGCTCAATTCAGCCACTAGCCTCTTCGCCTGGATCTGAGACTCCATTAAACTTTGCACTACTGTATTATTGGAAATTGCAGGTAGCGACAACAATCGATCAAGTGGTAAGCGCCCTTTAGATATTTGCTTTGTAAGGGCGTTGGCATCATTTTTAGCACGTGTAGCCTGAACCAAACTCTCCGTTAACTGTTCGAGTTCAGCAACCTCAATTGACCTAATATCACCCGTATCCACGAGCTGCTCACGCTCTCTATACTCTTGTAGTGCTTGCTCAGATAAACGTAAATCTCGCCTTAAATCACCCAAGCGATCATTTAACCAAGTCGTTGCCTTTTGGGTCACCTCTAACTTAGCTTCCAGATGGCTCTCTATATAAACATCCGCAAATGCATTCGCTATATCTGCAGCAAGCTGCGCATCTGCTGCAGAGAATTGTATCGTAACCAATTTAGTCCCCCGCATGGGATACACCACCAATGAACTCATGAGAATTTCAATCACATTTTTTCTAGTTCTATTTTCAAACTCTTGCGATGCGACAATGTCTTCTTCTGTAATAATAACTTCCTCAAGAAGATCATCCTTAGTTATATTGTCACTAGAGCTTTGGGACTGATTATCGACGTTAATTTCTGATGTGCCCACTGAATTTAACCGCTCATCACCTTCACCTTTAGGCTGAGTATTCAATAAATTAAGCACATAATCTATATTGAATTTATTAGTTCCCGGCTTTACCCCCGAAGTATCAAATAAGGGGTGCTTCGTCAGCTGCAGGCGATCTACGACTCTTGCAGCCACCGCACGCGACTGTAAGATTTGTAACTGGGTATTCAAATAAGTACGGCTACGAGTATCAACCTGATACACATCTTGAAAACCAATGACATTAGGCTGTTGACTTTCAATCAACAAAGTAGTTTTTGAAAAATAAATTGGCGTTAAGGAAAGGGAGTAAAATATAGAAAAACCACCTAAAACTGCGGAGAAAAGCATCACTTTCCATAAATTTCTCATCATCAAACGATAATAATGCATGATATCCACTGCACTGTCATCAGCCAATCCCGTAGGTTGGAGATCGTAGCTAGAATTGTAACCAGCGCCTGCTTGGGATTGCTGATCAAATCTAATTTCACTCATAAATAAACCTTTTAAAATGTAATGGCATGATGGGGTTTAAAGCATATACCTGCCGATGCTTTCCAAAAGCACAGAGCGAGATGCCCGCCATCAAAAAAAGCGTTGTTTGACAGTGATGACGTCACCGGGCTTTACCGAAGAGTTAAGTTTTACTCGCTTGGGTGTACGATCACTATTACCATCAGAGATGGTATAAATTTTACCTTGTGCCGCTCTAGCCGTAAAACCACCCGCTAAGCTAATGGCCTTACGGATAGTCAGTCCGGGTAAGAATGCAAACCCGCCAGGGTTTTTGACTTCACCACTCACGTAAAACCGTCTATATTCGACAACCAATACACTCACTTCTGGGTCAATCATGTAACCATCTTTAAGCCCAAGCTCAATTTTCTCCTGCACTTCAGTAACCGTTAAGCCTAACACCTGTACTTCGCCAAGAAACGGAAAAGAAATTACACCCAAATCATTCAGCTGCGCTTCAACCGTTAGGTCATCTTCCCCATAGACTTTTATACTTACCATATCGCCATAACCTAATGAATATGCAGGCGAAAGATCGGCTATAGCTGACCCAGAAAGTAAACTTAGCAGAAACAGTAAAAAAAATGGATACATTTTTAGCAAAGAAAAGCCTTTATTTTTCATAGCGTGTAAAACCAACAATCATCATCATTCAACCCAATTAAGACACCACATAAACCATAAAACACTATAAACTTGCGTTTAGAGAAAATTTCACAGTATCTTTACGATAAGTGACGGCTGCATCTGTAGACTCTCGCTCCTCAACACCAACACTTAAACCAAAAGTCAGCCAACGACGCATAGCGTAAGTCAATGTTAACTGCAAAGCTTCCGTCGTATCATTACGATTAACCCCCACATAGTTATCATTTTGCTGTTGAACTGACAAGTTAATCGTTAATGGGTCTCGAAACTTATACGCCCAATTTACAGAAAAAACACTTGCATCAATAAAATCACCCGTATTATTTTCGCTATTCTTTGCGCTTTTATCGGCAGCCAAGGTAAATACAGAATGATCTTGCGGAGACCACTCGAGAGCGATTTCCCCCGTTGACGATGCGGTATCCCCTACGGCGTTAATAAGGTCATTGTTTGTGCGACCCAAGCTTACAATACCTTTTGTAGTACCCGTCAGGTCCCATTCAGCCCCTACCGTATAACTCCTATCTTTCCTATTTCGCGAGGAATTTTCACGAAACGTATTTTCCGACTCCTCTAGCTGAAAATTAACTCTTGAGCTAGGACTAAAGGCTAAAGAAAGACCAATGATTTTTGTATCTGTATCAGATTCCAGCACGTTAGTAACTGCCTGATTAGTTGTATAACGCAAACTATTGGTATCAAAACCCAGAGTAATTCGGCCTCGAGCCCCCTCACTACCAAAAGTATATTTAGCGCCCAACGCTCTATTCGTGAACTCATTTAAATCTGCAGCAGCATCGAAAGTAGTCACACTATCGGTAGAACGATCTTCATGACCCGTGTTAACCGATGTATTTAATTCGATAAGATGACGAACATCAATTCGCCAATCCATCTTTGCCTCTAGGGTATGATCCGTATAATCATTATCATTAACATCCGAGTAACTACCATTTTCCAACTGATACCCTACTGTGTATTTAACCACACCATCATCAGCAACAGCAGTAATGGCAGGTTTCACCAGCGTCAATGTTGAAGCAACTTCATTCCCACTAGTATCGTTAAATATATTGTCGTCTCGTTGAACATCAATACCCACCTCTGGCACCACATCAAATGGCCCCAAATAGATAGCTGCCTTTTCCTGAGAAAAAGCCAACGGAACAATAACAATATATGCCATCGAAGACTGAATAAGCGCTGTCACTGTTCGATGTAGCCTGCTTCGCATAAGAATTACCCAATAATAATTAATCACACTAAAAACGTGCTTTTAAGTGCCGATTCTACCACGTTTTCTACCACCTTCGTCTAATACGGGGGGATTTCATAATACCGACGAACGAACAGTTCATCTTGCATTCCCACATAATAGTGTAGCTCAAAAAAACAGCACTTAATGCTAACGTCTGCACAGATCCCACTTATCGTTGAGTTTAACCTAAATACCGCAGTAGAATCGTAGCGAGGGTGACTAAGGTGCGGAATATAAAGTGATTTTTTGCTTTTTTCGGCAAACTCGTAGCCACCCTACGGGTGTAGCCTAAAAAAATGAAAAACGCTGTAGATTCCGTGCCTTAGACAGCCGCAGTAGATTCAACTGCGGTATTTAGTTTAACCTAGAAACGGCCGTTGGCGCGAAAAAGCGGTGCACCAAAAGTAGGCCCCTCTAGGGGAGTTATTGGTGTGCATAGGACTTTCCCTAGCAACATAAGTTAGTATCGCGTAGCGACCTTATTGGTCGTGAGCGAATGCTACGATTTTCTAGGCATCAATAACTTGTGCACGACTCCATGGATGGAGGAGGTAGAGCGACGCAGGAGCCAAAGCCGAGACTTTCGTGATTCAACTGCCGTTTCTAGGTTTAACACCGAACATAAGAAAACATCATTCCAAGGGATTATATTATGGCGGTAAAAGGCAGGCTGATGCTCAATGGATTAGGCGATACTCACCACATAGATTGTTATGCGCCCTTAGCACAAACCCTGAGATTAAATATACCGGGCACCTCTAAAAGCAGTATTGTTTCGTGAGCTCAAGAAGGCACCGCGCTAAGAACCGCAGTGCATAAGGCATACATGACCCAACTCCCTCTAACATAGGGAGCAAGGTGGCCGACGCAGCAATCGCGGAAAAAGTGCGCTTGTAGAAATGCCCTAAAGAATCTCAATGCACTAATTAAGACTATAGCTCTATCATTGTTTAGCCAGAAGATCTTCTAAGCCCTCACCCCATGATGGCATTCGCCGACCTAACAGCGCTTCTAACTTATTTGTATTTAACACAGAATACATCGGGCGTGGGGCAGAGGTAGGATACGATGACGAAGCAATAGCACTAAGAACAGGCAATTGAGGCAATCTACCCTGCCTATAAGCCAGATCAAAAATATGCTGGGCAAATTGATGCCAGCTAACCTCACCAAGACTACTGCAATGATAAATCCCCCAAGGAATAACCGCTTGGCGGTCATAGCGCTCAACTAAGGTCACGATCACATCCACTATATGCCCAACATAAGTCGGACGTCCTACTTGGTCACTCACAATACTTAATTCTTTATGCTCACCAGCCAGCTTGAGCATCGTTTTGACAAAATTGTTCCCATTTTTACCGAACACCCAGCTAGTTCTCAGAATAATATATTGGCTCGCAAGTTTAATAACCGACTGCTCGCCTAACCATTTAGTGCTGCCATAAACACCCAAGGGATTTACTGAAGAGCTCTCATCATAGGGCATGCTGGCACTGCCATCAAAAACATAATCTGTAGACAAGTGTATCAATAACGCCGAAACAGTATTACATGCGCTTGCTAAGCTCGCTACACTCAAATGGTTCACTTGATCAGCTAGCAGGGGCTCTGTTTCGGCTTTATCAACGGCTGTATAGGCACAAGCATTAACCACCACATCTGGCCGATACTGCATTACTATTTCAGCTACTTTTTTTGCATCGGCGAAATCTACATCCGCACGACTAATGGTCACCAAGTCATAGGACTTTCTCATCAATACCTCTGCACAATCAGAGCCTACCTGCCCAGTGGCACCAAATAGCAGAATACGCATAAATTTATACTCGTTAATTTTTAAGGTCTTTCAGACAGGGATGTAGAGAATCTTTAACCGCTAAAGAAACATCTCTAAGTGGCCACGTAATATTAATCTCGGGGTCACTCCACAAAATACCACCCTCATCACTAGGGTCATAGTAATCCGTACATTTATACTCAAAGTCTGCAGTATCAGACAACACTAAAAATCCATGAGCGTATCCTGGCGGCACCCAAAACTGACGCTTATTTTTTTCGCTAAGAATCACAGCCTCGTATTGCCCATAAGTAGCCGAACAAGGGTCTATATCAACAGCAACATCATAAACCTCACCCACGACCACTCTAACAAGCTTACCTTGAGGCTTAGTTTTTTGAAAATGCAGTCCTCGCAAGACCCCTTTAGATGACCGTGAATGGTTATCCTGCACAAAGGGTAGATCAATACCCAATAAATCTTGATAACGTTGCTGCTGAAAAGTTTCTAAAAAGAAACCTCTCTCATCGCCAAATACCTTTGGCTCAATAATTACCACGCCTGCTAACGCAGTTTCAATAACATTCATCGCTTAATATCTCACCGAAAAACAGTTAAAAATCTAATATTTCTAACAAATATTTTCCATACCCACTTTTTATTAATGGCTCTGCTAAGTCACACACCTGCTCATCATTAATCCAACCCATTCTCCACGACACCTCCTCCGGGCAGGCAATTTTTAAGCCTTGGCGCTTCTCTAAAGTTTGTACAAACTGGCCAGCTTCCATCAACGAATCATGAGTCCCTGTATCAAGCCAAGCAGTGCCCCTGCCCATCATTTCTACCGATAAATTACCTTGTTCTAAATAGATTCGGTTAACATCGGTAATTTCTAACTCTCCTCGGGAAGATGGCTTTATAGACTTAGCTATATCCACTACATGCTCATCATAAAAATACATCCCCGTCACTGCATACCGAGACTTTGGCTCAGATGGTTTTTCCTCAAGACTTATAGCAACGCCTTTATCATCAAACTCAACTACCCCAAACCGTTCTGGGTCGCTTACTGGATAGGCAAAAATAGTTCCTCCCTCCTTACGCTGAACCGCCTGCTGTAATGATTCACTCAACCCATGCCCAAAAAATAAATTATCGCCCAACACTAAAGCACAAGAGTCTCCGGCAATAAAATCTTCGCCGATAAGAAAAGCCTGCGCCAAGCCATCGGGAGAAGGCTGCTCCGCATAAGACAAAGAGATTCCCCACTGCTCTCCGGTACCCAGAATTCTCTCAAAACGACCCAAATCTTCAGGCGTCGAAATAATCAGGATATCTTTAATCCCCGCCAGCATTAAGGTTGTTAAGGGATAATAAATCATCGGCTTATCATAAATCGGGAGCAACTGCTTACAAACACCAATGGTCACAGGGTGAAGACGAGTACCTGAACCACCAGCTAATATTATACCTTTCAAGGGATGAACCTCCTTATTTGCAATTATTCAAAAAATCGTACCGCTGCTTCATAGCGATAATGACAGCATATTATAAACAATAATAATTACTTACCTTAAACGACGCCAAGACGCTCGCCTTGATAAGAGCCGTCTAACACTCTCTGCCACCATTCTTGGTTGGCAAGATACCACTCAACCGTTTTACGAATTCCCGACTCAAATGATTCATCGGGCTTCCAAGCTAATTCAGCTTCAATTTTTGACGCATCAATGGCATAGCGCACATCATGTCCTGGACGATCGTTAACAAAAACAATTAAGTCTTGATAATGCCTAATATCATTAGGTTTCTGCGGAACCAAATCATCTAAAATCGTACAGATTGTCTTTACCACATCAATATTACGTCGCTCGTTATGACCACCAATATTATAGGTTTCCCCTACCCGACCCTCGGTAAGAACTTTATACAAAGCACAGGCATGATCCTCTACAAACAACCAATCCCGAACTTGCGAACCATCACCATAAAGCGGCAATGGTTTTCCCGCTAAGGCATTCAGAATAACTAATGGAATCAACTTTTCAGGAAAATGGTAAGGGCCATAGTTGTTAGAGCAATTAGTCACCACTGTTGGCAAACTAAAGGTTCGCTGCCATGCCCTCACCAAGTGATCTGAAGATGCCTTGCTAGCCGAATACGGTGAGCTAGGCTCATAACGTGTGGTTTCCGTAAACAATCCTTCAGCACCTAAATCCCCATAGACCTCATCGGTTGAAATATGATGAAACCTAAACTCCGCTTGTTGAACCGAGCTTAACTGCGAAAAATAGTATCGGGACTCTTCCAGTAAGGTATATGTTCCCACGACATTAGTAGTAACAAAGTCTCCCGGACCATCAATTGAACGATCTACATGAGACTCTGCCGCAAGATGCATCAACTTATTAGGCTGGTAACTTTCAAAAATACGGCGTATGTGTTTAGCATCACAAATATCCACCTGTTCAAAGTAGTAGCGGTCAGAATCAGCTATATGAGCCAGCGATTCTACATTACCAGCATAGGTGAGCTTATCAACATTAATAACAATATCGCTGGTATGTTGAATAATGTACCTAATAACTGCGGAACCAATGAAACCTGCCCCACCAGTCACTATGATTTTATTTGCCATATTAGTCTTGTCTCACCGTTAAAATAAATCAAAGAACCCCTACACTTGAGCTCTCAACTCCTTACTAGAAAAAACAACTCGCCCGATGGCTATATTCATGACGATAAATATAGCAAAAAGTGAAATCATACTAGTCGTTGATATAATAAACATCAGCACAATATTTAAAGCAAAATACATAACTACATATTTAGCAAAATCGCTGGTGAATTTTTTCAACACGAACAAATACTTAACTAAGGGAATTAAAACCGAAAGATACATCCCCAGAAACAACAACAAGCCTATGGCTCCATAACGTAAGGCAATCTGTAAATAAGCGCTCACAATATCGACAATCCCCAAACCAGTGACCAGATGATCAAAATATCCGCTCTGAAGATAAGTTTCGGAACCAAAAAAGAGATGGAATTTCAAAAACTCCCATGAGGCGCGATACACTTCAACTCTATAGTCAAACGTACCATACTCATCCGTGTAAAGAAAATAAGCAGACAAACCAAATACAAACTCAAGGAAAAGCAGCAAGACAAACAACACACCAAAAAGAATGCGCTTTGTCCCCGTTAACTTAACGAAATAAAAGTAGATTCCTACCCCTAGCATAAAACCAAAGAGTGCAGCCCTGGAACCACCAAACATCACACACAACACGCAAACAAGGAAAAACATCCAGCATGGGATACGCTTAACCACGCTATTTTCCTTTAACACTTCAAGAGATAAATAGCCTGACAACAGGACAAAACCCGACAACACACCATTGAACGGCCCGGACAAACGCAAAAACCCAGAGCGATACTCCCTAAAGTACTGAAAAGAGCTATAAGGGTTGAATTCTGTATAGAGATCTACCTTAACTGCTTGACTGACCACAAATAACATAGCGATTAACAGCGACAGGAATAAAAACCCTAACGCACAATAATGTAAATCCTGAATTGATTTTATCACACGAGTAAATACAAAATATGGAATAATATAAATAAGAGCACTATCTACGAAAAACCGCATTAAAGTCGTGACTTTTCCATCCCTAAAGGCTAGCAGTGTTGTGTATATCACAAACAAACACACGAGTGTGTCGGTCAAATTCCATTTCACCCGAGAGAATGTGTTTAAACTTAAAAAAATAGGTAACAGCAGGACTAAAACCGCAACTTTATAAAATGACAAGCGAATCAAATAATTCACTCCTGGAATCGAAACAATATATCCCGACCAGTCAGGCACTGCACCCAAAACCGCAATAAAAAAAACAATCGCCATGATTCGAGAATTATCTTTTCCATTCAAATAATACAACAACAAGGAACAAACAAGCATGTTCAGCATCTCATTCCTTACAATAAAAATAAAAGGAATAATACAAACCCAAAAAACAATAATTCTCTTGCCTGTATCGGTAAAAAATAATCGGTGGTTTGCCGCTACAGCCATAGCAATTGAAAAAACAGCAAAGAACGATAGCTTAATTGCGTACATCAACATACGATTAACCGGTATAAAGAGTTACTCACCGAAAAACCTCCAAAAGCATTAACTATCATAAAACGATATTGATTTTTGATAAAACTCTACTGCTTGCTCAGCCACTAAAAATGAGCTGAAATTTTCTCGGCATCTTGCATAGGCGCAACGAGACAACGAGGCCAATTTTTTTGGATCACTTAAAAGAAGAATGATTTTTTCTGCTAACTCATTTACATCTAAAGGTTGAAAAAAAACACCACTGACTTCATTTTCGATGATCTCTTTTACACCTCCAACGTAAGGTGCAATGATGGGCGCTGCAGACGCTAAAGATTCAACAACGGTATAACCGAAGATTTCATTTCGAGAAGCCATTACTGTTAATTGTGACGTTCTTCTTAGCTCCTTTATAACCTCGTTATTCATTAACCCCAGATAATTAACACTAGCTTTTTTGTCGGCGGCCACATATTGATCAACTGCATCATTAACGTACATCTTGTTTCCATCCGCCAATTCAATACCTCTATCTTGCCCCACAAAAACTAAAGTAGCATCAGGAATTTTATTTAAGACTTTCGCGAAAGCCTGAACGACAATATCTCCCCCTTTATGAGCATCAAATCGACCTACGAACAATATCTGATTTTTTATATAAGACGAAGGAGACCAGCAGCCATCCTCTTTAACAAGTGAAATAGGATTAGAAAAAACTGCCTGCAAAGGCCACTTTATACGATATTTTTCTTGGACGCTATTTAGAACCCAGTGAGACGGAGAATTCACATAACGTGCGGCCTTAAAAGCTCTCTCCTCTCTTTTAAGGCGGTTATCATCAGCAGCGGTTAACACTTTATCGCCAATCATACCATTAACATAATGGGGGCCGTGCAATCTCATCACGACAGGAAAGCACACCTTTTTTTGCAAAAAATAGTGCCAGCCAAAAGACTCTTCGATTTCTAAAACATCAATTTTATGTTTTTTTTCGATGTCACGAATACCCCCGAGCATTGACCTGCTACCGAAATAATATTCATAATAGCCTTTGGAAAAAAACTCACCAATTTTTACCCATATTTTCTCAAATAAACTAAGTTTATATCTATTAACGTAAATACAACCATCACCTGCACCAGACCCACCATTAGCCAGCACAAAAACATTATGCCCTTGTTTTTTTAGGGCATTGACCAAATTATCACAATAAGTCACGATACCATTGGCGCCTAGGTGCCTAGGCCAAAATGGGGTGACAACAACTATATTCATACATCCATCCATCTAGTTAGCAAAAAAACTGACCATCAGTTTAGCTAAGCCGAAGCCACATATTGCTGACAATATGATCAACAATTCTTTAGTTACATTAACTAAATTAATTCTTTTCAATTGAAAAATCATAAAAATAGCGGGCATCACTTCCATCAAGCCAATGGCACATAGAACACCCAACACCCCAAACCACAAATAACCAGACCACGCTGCGAGCAAAAACCATACCAATCTAATTATATTGGCAATCAATGTGACTCTCAGCTGCCCGTGTAAAAGCAACGATATTTCAGAAGAATAAGTTACCAAAGCAACAATTGGCATCATTAACAATATAGACAAATAGATACTTGCTGACAAATAACGGTCATCATACAGAAGATCAAAAAAGATAAAACTACCACCACTTAACGCCCCGAAAGAAAAGGCCGCCGCGATAGATATAAACATCTTCTTTGCGTAATATTTTTCAAGAAACTGATTCGGTGAGATCCTATAAATTACTGACATATAGGGTTGTAAAACACTGCGCGAATATTGAATTGAAAACGCGGCAGCAGCCGATGAAAAATTAAATGCAACAAAGTAGAGGCCGAGCTCAGACACAGTTAACGTCTTCGCCAGAACAAGCTTATCAAGCTGCATCAGCAATAGTGTAATCACACTAGATGGAATTATATATTTGGCCCAGTCAAGAAACTCAAAAAATATAGCCTTATCGACAGAAAGTGCGGAACCTTTAGCCCCAACAAATATATAACCAAACAATACCTGAAGCACATAGTTTAATACCATAGAATAAATGATAGGCCAGTAGGTATTATAGTAATACACGCCGACAACAGAAAAAATAATTGAACATAAGGTGCACAAAAATTTTATATACATGACCATTGCAACTTTATTTTCACGCTCGATGACTATATAGGCAATCGGTAAAAAACCATCGAAGATAAAAACAAAACACAGCACTTTCAAAACCAAGGCTAAATCGACGATGCCAAAATAAGCCGCCAGCTGATCCGACAAAAAGAACATTAAGAACGCCAACACCAAATTTCGTATTAGCTTAACCGTCCACAAGGTATTTAAGAGGTGATCTTCATCGCCTAATTTATGCCGTAAGATAAATGCTCTGAAGCCACCATCAGACACCATATTAAATGCAAATATAATAGTAGACGCTAGACCCGTTATAGCAAAAGCCTCTGGACTTAAGAAGCGCGCAAGGACTAAGTTACTAAACAATCGCAGTACATTACCAAAAAATGTGGTTACAAATAGCGCTTGTGTGCCCTTATCTTTAAAAGGCACGCCCGCCCCACTGGAGAAGGGTATTCTGACTATTTTTTTTAGAAATGATGTTTTCATATTATGATTAAAAACAAACTTTACTACACCTTATATTCAATTATTTGGAATGTCTTACGAAAGATACTCCGCATCAAAAATGAAAACGCGCCCTTACACTGGGGGAACTTTCCAAACATTAAAGAACTTGCATATGCCAGTGCGACACCAGCACGTCTGCACCTTACTTCTCTTGTAAATATCTGGGCAATCTTAACGAAATAAAGCACGCAAAGAAGTAATACCCAATAGCCAAAAAAAACAACACCAAATACAATCAACAGAGGAACTATGAGCGCCCAAAGTAGAATCCGAGCTACATCCCCTCTATAATATTTTTCATCGCTGCCTCCGTGCATACAAAAACCTTGCGCATAAGCATGCCCACTTCGCTCACAACGCCTCCACCACTGAGAAAATTTTGTGATATGAGCATCATGCACGGTCATGTCTACGCCAAGGCGTTCGATTTTCCAGCCCAGCTTACGCATCCTAAAACATAGCTCAGGCTCTTCACCAGCAATGACCTGAGGATCAAAACCCTGAACATCAACTAAAGCCTGCTTGCGGCACATAAAATCTCCACCTGTAGCCATGGCGATGCCTACAGGTGTATCCCACTCAATATCACAGAGTTGATTATAAATTGTTCTATCTGCATAACGCTCTTTACGCCGCCCACAAACAGAGGCCAACCCTTGATGATGCTGCAGGTGCTCATAAGCGATGTTCAGCCAACCTCTAGATATCTCACAATCACCATCAACAAACTGTATGAAATTAATCTCTTCATACTGCCCTAGCAAAAATTGATAACCTTCATTTCTTGCTCGCGCAGCACTGAATGGCTGCGACATATCTAAATCAATAACATCAAATCCCAGCTCTTTAACCAACTGCACACTGCCATCAGTAGAGCCAGAATCTACATAAACAATGTTGAGGTCATTAGTAGAAAATGAACGAATACAGACCTTTAAACGCTCGCCCTCATTTCTACCAATAATCACCACGCCAATATCATTCATGAACTAAAAAACCTATAACAAAGAGAAACTGCATGCTTTGTTTACATTATTCAGCAGTAGACTTCGTGACTACTGTCGCCTTAACGTAAACCGTTGAAAAGGCAGGGACATCGCTTACCACTACGCTATTAGGGGCAATTTTACTGCCTCGACCTATTGTAATATCACCAATAATAACGACACCAGCACCGATATTTACATTACTTTCGATAATGGGTTTTGCCGACAAATCGGAAGTATCACGAATACCAAATGTTGTATTTTGGCGAATAACTACGTCATCGCCAATACTCCGAGCACCTAAAATCATGCCGCCAAAGTGTTCTATCTTTACTCGACGCCCCACATGCACCGTATAATCTAATTTAATACCACAGAATACTTGAGTCATTTTACTCAAAATACAGTATAAAATAGAAAACGGAAAACGCAGTAATTTAAATGAAATACTCATGCGCCAATTACCCAAACGGTGCACAAATAACGCAAAAAAACCTTGAGCTAGAATATCATTATGATGAGTATCAAAGTCTTCTTTTATTAAAGCCCAAAAACCAATATTTTTGGGATTCATATTACTGGAGCCATCCCATAGCGGTTCAGCCTTACTTTTTTGCACACAACCCCCGACTAAAAAAATCAATAAAGTGATCTGTGCAAGCAGTCCATCTGTGGTACATTTATCCACTATAGACCAAAGCAATATGCTTAACAAAAACAACAGATAACGAGAAAAAAACGTGAGTATAACACAGGCAAAAGTAGCTATTATTACGGTCACCTTCAACTGTAGCGATTTTATTGAAGACTACTTAATATCGGTCACTCCTTTCATCACCCAAACCAACAACGTTATTATCATTGTAGACAATAACTCTAGTGATAACAGCTGTGATCTCATCAAAAGACACATAGAAACATACAAACTAGAAGACAACATCATCATTACATCGCTAAGCGAGAATGTTGGCTTCGGAAAAGGCTGCAACAAAGGTGCCGAGATAGCACGGGAACATCAATCATCACACTTATGGTTCTTAAATCCTGACACAAAGGTACTTAACAACAGTGGCGACGCACTTCTATGCTTATTAGAGCAAAACCCTGCTATTCATTTTGCAGGCAGCATACTACTAAACGAAAATAGCATCCCCAGAGCCGGAGCCTTTCGCTTTCCTAGCCTGCTTAATGTATTTTTGAGTAACATGCGCCTAGGCCTATTAGACAGAGCTTTTCAAGCAAGTACTACTGCAGCCCCCATACGAGACTCTCCGTATGAAGCTGACTGGCTAACTGGCGCCTCATTTATGACTCGCGCTGAATACTTTTACCGTTTAGGCGGCTTTGATCCGTTTTATTTTTTATACTTTGAAGAGGTAGACTTGTTTTACAGGGCCAAGCAACTTGGCTATTCCGCATGGGCCTGCCCTGACAGTCGAGTCTTCCATATTTCTGGTGCATCTACTGGGATTAACACGCAAACAGTGAGCATAAGAAGACAACCCAGCTATTGGTTCGAATCACGCCGACACTACTACATTAACAATTATGGCCAATTATATTTTTTACTAGCAGACGCTGTCTTCATCATCGCCCATACAATGTGGGGCGTCCGAGCAACATTACAAAAAAAAGCACTAACAACGCCAGCACACATCATAAAAGATACGCTACTACACGGATATTTTAGATGGCTACCCAGAAAAAAAGGTGGGCGCAATTAATGTTTAGCTACGCCTTTTTTCATTCTTTTTTCGCGATGCTCCACACTTGCCTTTTTGATTAGAACAACATAATAAACCATCACACCCAAAGCTACCGCTACTAAAAAAAACTCGCCCAACAAATTCAGATAATAATTTAACTGTGCATTGGTATTTTCTATATGCTCAAGCGAAGAATGGAAAAAGAAAACATCAAAAATTGCTGTTCGGGTAACCTCCTTAGGCAACCACTCAAAAAAGTGAATTATGTCGGGAATCAGCCCCCACATGCCGACCAAAAAGATAACTACAGGGAAATACAGAAACCATTGCGGCTCTTTACGATACAACCATTGAAAAAAAACACTTGTCTTACGTAAAGCATGACGTTTTTTGGCGATAGCCGCACATACAGCAGAGCCCACAACGGCGCCAACGGAAAAATAAAAATGTTTCTCAGGCATCACTTACTCCTTTTACGGCTCCAGCCGTAACGTCTTACGCGCTTCACTAATGTAATATAGCGCATAAGAATAAAACAATAAATAATCGCACATATCACTGCCACTAAATGTAAATTACCCAGCAATGAAATTAACACTGCATTACAATGAACCGAGGAATAAAACAAAAACAGGTTAGCCGAAAAAGGCAAATCGCAAGTTTCTTGATAAAAGAAGGTATAAGGCAGGGCGGCCACAAAGCCAAATATGAAGGGTAAAAATGGCGCATACATTTGCACCGCAAGGCTCTTTTTCTTGAATATTATTAACAGCAACAGCATTACTGTTCCAACAATAAAACCAAAACCAAAGTGCCCCGCTCCGGTTAAAAAATAATCCGCTTCTTTTATCACGACTTAATACACATCATTCGATAGTAAAGCAAAAGGCGTCTTAATTAAAATTTTAATATCTAGCCATAAAGACCAATTATTAATATAGCTCAAGTCATATTCTACGCGCTCGCGCATTTTGTCGATAACCTGGGTTTCGCCACGACAGCCATGAATTTGTGCGAGCCCTGTAATTCCCGGCTTAATTCTATGACGTAACAAGTAAGCTTCGATATGGTCATCATAATAATTGTTATGCGCAACCGCATGCGGCCGAGGCCCCACTAAAGACATCTCACCTCGCAATACGTTAATTAACTGCGGCAATTCATCTATAGAGGTACGCCGCAAAAAACCACCAATAGGCGTTACACGCTGATCCCCTTTGCTGGCCTGCGTTACCTTACCAGCCTCATCATGTAAATACATTGTACGAAACTTCCATATTTTAAATACCGCTCCATCCCAACCATGCCTCTCCTGCTTGAAAAAGACAGGACCTTTAGAAGTCAGCTTAATGGCCAAAACAACAAACAATAATAAAGGCGTAAATAATAATAACGCTAGAATGGAGACACTTCGATCCATTAACGCCTTAAAGAAAATACCCGTTCGCGTTGAGGTAATAGGGCTTTCGTTAAGAAAGATTAGGGGCAAGCCTGCCACCTCTCTTATAGAGTGGTTTAATAACTTCATCGCATATATATCAGGAACCCAAATCAAATCAACATTGGCGTCAAGCAATTCAATATGTAAACCTTCAACGCTACCCGATTGATTTAAAGGCACAGCAATATATACTCGCTTAATATTATACTCATAAATAATATGCTTAATATCTTTGATGTCGCCCAATAGCTTTATCGTTGTTTTTTCCCTGCGATCATCGCCACCGGTATACTGATCATCATAAGAAACTAACCCCACGATTCTATCAGGCAACCATTTATTCGCATTAATACTATTGAAAAGATGTTCAGCTAAACGCCCCCTACCAACAACTAAACACTCTGCACGCTCAGAAAAGTGATCGCGATAAACACCGATCGCACGATACATAAAGGCGTAAGCAATCATTTGCAAAAAATAACCAATAACCGCCCACAAAAGAAAGACTTCCCGAGAAAAAGTTTCAGAAACTTTGGTCACAAAACCAATAGAGATGAGCAGTAGCAAGAAGATAAACCATGCTATTGATAAACGGTAACAACCTTGGGAGAGTGAGCCTGAGCGCCGATAAACGCCATAAACACTATAAATGGTAAATTGTAGTAATACCGCAGTAACCAATAGTATGCGGTAATTATCGGGAATACTGCCGACAACATTACCTACTTTACTATTAATCAGTATAAATAAAAGACCTGCCGTTAATAAAAGGTCAACTATAATTTGAATCGAATATACTAGCGATTCTCGTTTCTTTAAGAGTTGTCGACGCCGACCTAATTGGTCATAGCCCTGAGAGATAGGCATTTAATTGAGTTCCAATAACTCACCAAGAATTTCACTTGATGAAAAAAATTTAACTATTTATAAAAAAACTAACCCAAGCAGAAAACTTCTACACTAACATACCTTTGTTATGCAAAAATGATGACGCCATTGCTGGTGTCGGATCATCAAATCTACCTAACAACTTACATCAATCAGTATGAATCATTGCCAAAAGTTCATCTCGTTTCTCAGCCATTAACGTTTGATCCCCTCGAGACTCAACATTTAAACGCACTACCGGCTCAGTGTTAGACATGCGCACATTAAATCGCCATTGAGCAAAACTCATGGATAAACCATCCGTATGATCAATATCCTCAGCAGAAGATTGATAATAAGCCTCTATCGCACTCAACAAGCCTTTAGGGTCAGCCACAGTAGAATTAATCTCCCCACTGCATGGAAATGCCTGCATGCGATCATCAACTAACTGCGACAATGATTTACCGCTTGTTGATAACAATTCAACCACCAACAACCATGGAATCATCCCACTATCGCAGTAAGCAAAATCACGGAAATAATGGTGGGCACTCATTTCGCCGCCATAAACTGCATCCTCTAAGCGCATGCGCTCTTTAATGAACGCATGGCCCGTTTTACTTTGCACTGCCTTACCACCCGCTAAAGTCACTAAATCTTGGGTATTCCATGTTAAACGGGGATCATGCACTACCTTAGCACCGACATTTTTCAATAAAAACACTTCTGCCAGCAGACCCACCACATAATATCCTTCAATAAAACGGCCATTTTCATCAAAGAAAAAACAACGATCAAAGTCACCATCCCACGCGATACCTAAATCGGCATTATGGGCTTTAACCGCATCAATCGTCGAGCCACGATTAGCCACCTCTAAAGGATTAGGAATACCATTAGGAAAACTACCATCAGGCTGATGATGTACATGAATAAACTCAAATGGAAGCTCTTTTTCAAGCCAGCCCATTACTAAGCCTGCGCCCCCATTACCGGGGTTAGTGACTATTTTTAATGGCTTAAGGTGATTTTTATCAACATAGCCGAGCAAGTGCTTAATATAAGCAGGGCGGTTATTTAAAGTAGAAACCGCTCCTTTTTTCGCCATTTTGGAAAAATTATTTTCTTCCGCTAACCGCTTAATTTCTAATAGCCCTGTATCACCACTAATCGGCCTAGCGCCCTCACGGACAAATTTCATCCCATTATAATCTATAGGGTTATGGCTAGCTGTGACACAAATACCACCATCCACCTCATTATTAAACGCGGCAAAATAAACCTCTTCCGTGCCGCATTCGCCAATATGTAATACATCGGCCCCACCATCGGTTAAACCATCGACAAGCGCAGCCGTCAACACAGGACTGGTTAAGCGAATATCGTGGCCTACCACAACTTTCTTTGCATTCAAAAATAAAACAAAGGCTCGCCCTATACGATAAGCAATATCTTCATTTAATTGATCAGGCACTCGGCCTCGAACATCATAAGCTTTAAAACAGCTAATATTACTTCCCATTACTTCGTATACTCCACTTCATATAGTTCAAAAGCTCTAAATCGCTTTATAGACGTTGTTGTAAACATAATTGGTGGCTTCAACAAAACCTTCCACGCTGCCGCAATCAAAACGCTCACCTTTAAATTTATAGGCCATTACACAGCCATTTTTAGCTTGTGTTAGCAAGGCATCGGTTAATTGGACTTCACCATTTTTCCCTGGCGGTGTATTTTCAAGCACATCAAAAATATCAGGCGTCAGGATATAACGGCCAATAATGGCTAAATTACTCGGCGCCTCTTCAAGACTGGGTTTTTCCACCATATCTGACACCTGATATAAACCCTCTTTCATCTTCTCTCCAGCAATCACACCAAACTTACTAATTTGATCGTCCGGCACTTCCTGAATAGCCACAATACTGCAGCGAAATTGATTATATAGACGCACCATTTGGGCTAACACTCCCTCATCACCACCCGTCAAACAAAGGTCATCTGACAGCACAACTCCAAAAGGTGCATCTCCCATTAAGCGACGTCCATTAAGAATAGCATCACCCAAACCACGCATCTCGGTCTGTCGAGTAAATGAAAACTTACCCTTATCCATCACATCGCGAATACTATCTAGGTACTGCTCTTTACTGCTGCCTTCAATTTCTTTTTCCAGCTCATAATTAACATCAAAATGATCGGCTATCGCACGCTTGCCACGACCAGTAACGAAGCCCACCTCAGTCAGTCCGGCCTCTAAAGCTTCTTCTACACCATATTGCACTAATGGCTTATTCACAACGGGCAACATCTCTTTAGGCATGGATTTAGTCGCTGGTAAAAAGCGTGTACCGTAGCCCGCAACGGGAAAAAGGCATTTCTTGATCATAATTTATCCTAATCACATTAAATTATTGTAAAAGCCTAAGAGTAGCATAATCATAGTCAGTTTTCTGTTCCTTCAAACCCGCCACAACACCGATTATTGCTAGACATCAGCTATTTAACCGCTACAATGACCTGCTTTTGGATAGACAAATATAGTTTTCCATCCAATCCCAACTATTAACAACCATGAGAACACTATGTCTTTAGCCGACGATCAAAAAAACAGTTTTACTAAAGAAGAGTTAATAGACTGCGGTAATGGCAATTTATTTGGTGCCGGTAACGCTCAATTACCCCTTCCTAATATGTTGATGCTTGATCGTATTAGTCATATTTCTACCACTGGAGGAGAATTTGGCAAAGGCGAAATTATTGCCGAACTCGATATTGACCCAGACTTATGGTTCTTTGGCTGCCACTTTCCTGGCGACCCAGTCATGCCCGGCTGTCTAGGTCTGGATGCTATGTGGCAGCTGGTCGGCTTTTTTCTTGGCTGGAAAGGCAACCAAGGCCGTGGCCGTGCCTTAGGCTCAGGAGAAGTGAAATTTACTGGGCAAATTCTCCCAACAGCGAAAAAAGTCACTTATCACATCAATCTAAAGCGCGTGATTGAACGTAAATTAGTCATGGGCATTGCAGATGGACGCGTTTCCGTTGACGGCAAGGATATTTATTTTGCAAAAGACTTACGTGTTGGACTATTTACCAACACTGATGCTTTCTAAGGTCTTATAAGCATATTTATGGCATAATCGTCTGTTATCTACATTTTATTTAGGGCGCCTCTAAAAATAGTCATTTTTTCTATAGTAAGGCAGCACTGCGCGGGGAACCGCAGTTTACGAGTCGTAAATGAGACCTTTTGCTTTTGTGTAAACATTCGGAGCACGGGTCCTGCGCAGCTATAGCGAAAAAAGTGCCTTTTTAGAGATACCCTGTAAGTAATACTACTAATTTTAAAGAGGTGTTCTATGAAACGTGTCGTCGTTACAGGCATGGGAATTGTATCGTGTATTGGCAACGATAAGGCTCATGTACTCGATGCGCTAAAAACGGGCAAATCTGGCATCTCTTTTCAACAAGAGTATGCCGATATGGGTTTTCGTAGCCATATTGCCGGCAGTATTGATATTGATGCAAAAGAACACATTGATCGTAAAACCTTGCGCTTTATGGGCGATGCGGCGGTTTATAGCTACATTGCCATGCAAGAAGCCATTGATGACTCGGGCTTAGCCGATGATCAGGTCTCTAACGAGCGCACGGGCATCATTATGGGCTCTGGAGGCGCATCTTCATCCAACCTAGTTGAGTCAGCAGATATCTTACGCGAACGCGGACTTAAACGTGTGGGTCCTTACCGCGTGACCCAAACTATGGGCAGCACAACATCAGCCTGTCTGGCAACGCCCTTTAAAATTAAAGGCGTTAACTATTCGATCTCATCTGCATGTGCAACCAGCGCTCATTGCGTAGGTAATGCCATGGAGCTAATTCAGCTAGGCAAGCAAGATGTTGTTTTTGCCGGTGGTGCAGAAGAATTACATTGGTCGATGAGCTGCTTATTTGATGCCATGGGCGCCCTCTCGACAAAATATAATGATACCCCGGAAAAAGCTTCTCGTGCTTACGATGCGGACCGTGATGGATTCGTTATTGCGGGCGGTGGGGGCTGCCTAGTGATCGAAGAGTATGAACATGCTATAGCACGCGGCGCGAAAATTTATGCCGAACTCGTAGGCTATGGTGCTACTTCAGATGGATATGATATGGTCGCACCTTCAGGTGAAGGGGCTGCTCGCTGCATGCGCCAAGCCATAGCAGATATTGATGCACCCATTGACTACATTAATGCCCACGGCACCAGCACACCGGTTGGCGATTTAGCCGAATTACGTGCGGTCACTGAAGTCTTTGGCAATAACGTACCGGCTATCAGCTCTACCAAATCATTAACTGGACACTCTTTGGGCGCCACTGGTGTTCAAGAAGCGATTTACACTTTATTAATGATGGACAATAACTTCATTTGTGCTTCTGCTAATATTGAAAACCTTGACGAAGCTGCTGCCGGTATGCCCGTAGCAAGGGAGCGGCAAGATAATGTTAACATTAACTACGCATTATCCAACAGCTTTGGCTTTGGCGGCACCAATGCTTCTCTTGCCTTTAAAAAGCTCTAAGCCTTAATATTAACAGCCAAAACAAGCTAAATAAAAAGACGCATATTATTGCGACTTTTTATTTACCTCACTCCCGCTTCTACCAAATATATCTTCAGCACTTATACCAGCATAAAATCTGATTCCCATAGGCAGGCTAGTTAGTGCCCATCCATAAATAGGACTCTACTGCGGAAAAATAAAAGTGGCCATCTTCGCACCACAAGATGTAGTTGTTTACAATAAGCAAACGCCTTTATCTAGTAGCGCCCATCCATAAAGAAGAATGACCATTTTCATTTCCCCTCGCGACGAGCCCTTTCTGGATGGGCACCCGTTATACTTTAGCCTTACGTTATCCGAAGCTCACTCTCCCTACCAAGGTCATTTCAATCATTATGACCGGCAACGCAAATGATCGCTCACAGCATTCAATTTTTTCTCATCCACTCACACTCCCTAGGAGGCTGTCCGAGAATAGGGGCCGTCGCGAGGGGAAACAATGTTGAGTCCATTTTTTCGAACAGTTGAGGCGAATAGTGGTTCTATTCAACGAAAATGATCGGGAAAATGGGCCGAAATTGTTTTTTCGTAGCAAGTTCTCTATTCTCGAACAGCTTCCTAGTTGCTAAGCGCCAACCGTATTGGCCTCAGCCTAGAGACGGCAGCTAGGCGCGAAAAAGATGTGTCAGTTATTGGCGTGCATAGTGAATTTCGGCAACGCTTAGCCACCTTATTGGGGATAAGGCATTTTCGAAATTTACAAGGTGCATCCATAACTTGTACATACTTGCGTGATCCAACAGCCATTTCTAGGTTTATTAATGTCGCCATCGTATTTCTGTCAGATCCTTTTGGAATGGCAATACTTGGGTAAGACATATTTATACGCACACCGAGGCAATACCATTCCGAAATGAAATTTACTTTTTCAGCATAATCTTACCCATAAAAAAACAATCATTTACTATCAGAGACAAGCTCTAAGCCTGTTTCTTCAGCAGCGGCCTTCAATTCTCGCAACGTCACACGCACACTAGGCCACACCGGTCTTAGCTCGATGGAGCGCTGTACATAGCGCAGACCCTCATCAAGTATATCTTGCACTTCATCAATGGATTTTACTGGATTATTGTCGATATAATAACGCCAAATATATAAACGTCCCATAGCTTCAGTATAAGAGGGATTATAAGGGTTTAACAGCATCGCTATCTTTAAGCTAGCGGCGGCGGCATCCCAATCTTTTTGGTCTTTAACTGCATCCTCTCTACTCCATTCACGCTCATATTCAATCGCATTAACAGCAAATAGGTCTGCGATGCCAAATGAAAGCACGGTTAAGATCAACATAAAGAAAGGCACTATAAGTAAATATTTTAATTTCATCACACACTGTAAAACTATAATTTATAGAGTAAACTCGTATAATATATCATGAAGTAATACATCGCTCGTATAAAAGTAAAAAACACGGCAAATTTCAGTCCTTATTTTACAAAAAACTCAATAGAAGCTTTGGCTAAGAGCAAGAGAAAACCCATATAGAGGGGTACGCAGTGCAAGTAACACCGAGAAAAATGGATAGTAACCGAGACGGA
The DNA here is from genome assembly GCA_047619205.1 of Candidatus Endobugula sp. Taxonomy (GTDB): domain Bacteria; phylum Pseudomonadota; class Gammaproteobacteria; order Pseudomonadales; family Cellvibrionaceae; genus Endobugula. Next base: position 62,877 of record JBLHJR010000004.1, read on the forward strand.
GAAAAATGGCTGTTTTACGGACTTATCGGGCTTATCATCTATTTACCACTCCCCTTAGGTAGTAACCGAATATGGGCATGGACATTCGCAGAAGCTTGGATTTTTAGCTTATCGGCAGGCTGGATTATTCTTCATTTACAAAAAAAAGTATCACTCCCCCCCTACTGGAAAAAATGTTGGTTGCCTATCGCCGCATTAAGCTGTTTACTGATATTTTCTTTAGTGCAACTACTGCCTTGGAACTGGTCGTCCCCTTCCCCCCTCAGCATTATGTACAATATCGACTGGAGGCAAGTTTCACTAGACCCACACGCCACACTGCAGGCAAGCTTAAAAACTTTTTCTTATCTCTGTTTATTTATGCTGGTGATCGCATTCATCACCTCAGAAAAACGCATCAGAACATTACTTCTGTGCTTCTTCTTTTGCGGTTTATTTCAAGCAGCTTATGGCGGCTTGATGACACTTAGCGGCATTGAATATATATTTTTCATGGAAAAATATGCTTATATTGGCAAAGCAACCGGCACCTTTATTAACCGCAATCACTTTGCCAACTACCTTATTATTTGTATTGCCGCTGGAACTGCAATATTACTGATTGATCTATCCATCAAAAAGTCATCCAGCTTTAAACAGTTTATCGTCAAAACCTTACAATTTATTTTAAGCACTAAAATGCTATTACGCATAGGCTTAGCGATTTCTGTAGTGGGTATTGTGCTCAGCCAGTCGCGTATGGGAAATACGGCATTTTTCGTAAGCCTTACCGTTTCGGGAACGCTCTGGATCATCCTCACTCGAAGAATATCAAAAAATGCCATTCTATTTTTAATCAGCATCATTATTATTGATTTACTTATTGTGGGAAAATGGTTTGGCTTCGAAAAAGTTCAACAGCGCCTGCAAAGCACTTCACTTCAGGCCGAGACGCGTGATGAAGTCATTAGAGACACGCTATTATATATTGACGATCATCTATTAATGGGGACAGGCGGTGGCAGCTATTATTCCGTTTACCCTAATTATCAAAGTGATGATGTAAAACGCTTTTATAGACACACTCATAATGATTATTTACAGTTTTTAAGCGAATATGGTATTATTGGCAGCTTATTCATTGGCTTATTTGTTTTATCGACTCTGTACACCGCATTTACAACCATGCTGAAACGAAAAAATAAAACCATGCAGGCCGCCAGCTTTTCTGGCACGATGATATTTGTCGCGTTGATTATGCATAGCCATGTTGATTTCAATTTACAAATAATGGCCAATGCTGCCTCTGTCGTAATATTCAGCTCACTTGCCTATGTGGCCCGACACCTTCCCACTAAGCAACGACTACGCCTTTAACTTAATGCCATTGGTGCTGAGGCCACAGCGCTTTTCTTCAATGGTGACATAAAGCTAAATATTAATTTTTATAGTGGTAGGAGCCATTTTTTATTGCATATGCAGACAACAAATCTTTAATAAATAATCAGACAGCTATTATCTCTAGCGCAATTGCACCGCCAATAAGACAATAGCAGAAACTACAAGCTGTTACACGGATAGAGAGTTTATTCGCAGTTAAGATAACAGACGCTGAAAGCGATGTGGATGTGCAAAAGCGACCCGAAAAGCATCCCCATGCGTCGCATCGGAAGCATAAGTATACTGAAAAATCACAACTGAGGGCAAGAGTAAAAAAACACAACCACTGTAATTTTACAATAAATTACAGTGGTTTAACGGCTAACTAGGACTGTCGTCACAGTCACCGCCTTTACTGCCTTTGCTGCCTTTGTCGCAGCCTGTACTGCCTTTGCTGCCTTTGCTGCCTTTGCCAGCCATAGTCGCTATAGGATCGCCAAAATACTCTGAGCCGTCAAAGAGTCCTGAGGCTTCAGCAGTAACACTAGATGACTGAGCAAACATAATAGCTGCTATAACAAATAATAATGATAACGAATTTTTCATAACAATAACCAACCCTGATTTAACAAAAACGCCAATAATCTTATCTTGTAATCTAGAATAGTACACAAGACAATATTCAACCCAATTATACAAAAAATAGGTCCAAATTAATAGAAGTTACAAGAAAAAATACGCGAAAAATGTCTTGATTTTAAGAAACAAGGCACTTATGCTCTGAAATTATCTTATTCTAAACAACCCATATCACTATGAAAGTCGGCCTGTCTGTATCGTCCATCTATTTAACGTTTAAAATCATTGTCGCCTTATTAGTTAGTGCGCATATTATTCAAATATCCATCTATCACCTCGATTGGGCCGACTATATTAAATTCTTAGATTTAGACATAGAAAATAACCTTCCCTCCTTTTATTCCGCTATGGCCATTGAGCTCTGTGCAGTACTCTTATGCATCATTTACCTAGATAAAAAACAACAGCAGCTAAGGGAACGCTGGCACTGGCTTGGATTGGCCATTATTTTTGCCTTACTGGGGTTTGATGAAACTGCGCAGCTACACGAAGAAGTCAGTGACTATTTTACACTGCTAGTGGATGCCTCAGGTGTGCTCTATTATCCCTGGGTATTGCCCTATGGTATCGCAGTTGCCGTTGTTGGCCTTATTTACCTACCCTGGCTTAAGCGCTTACCTACCAACACACAATTACATTTTATCGTAGCGGGGATGATATTTATTGCGGGCGCCATTGTCATGGAAATGATAAGCGCCACTTATGCTGACACATACAACACCGATGATTGGCGCTACAGCCTTAGCTACACCATCGAAGAAACTCTCGAAATGACAGGCATTATTCTATTTATACGCGCACTGCTACATTACATTGCTGCCACTATAGGTCATATTCACTTTAGCTTTACTCACTAATACAATCTACCACCCCAAAAAGTAACCCCACCCATGTATGCATTTGCTGTAGCGATATTTACTAGTGCCTTTTTAGTCTTTCAACTGCAACCCATTATTGCCCGATTTATTCTACCTTGGTATGGCGGCACACCGGCAGTGTGGACAACTTGTATGCTGTTTTTTCAAATAGGCCTTTTAGGGGGCTACGCCTACGCGCATGTATTGGCTCGTTATGTTCCCTTAAAAAAACAGGTATCGGTGCATCTTATTTTTATTGCCTTGTCATTTTTAACGCTGCCCATTACGCCTTCATTACTTGAGAGCAATCATCACCAGACACTAGCTATTTTATTATTACTCTTCAGCACTGTTGGGCTACCCTTCATTTTATTATCAGCATCGGCACCGCTATTACAGCACTGGTTCTCTAAAGTACACCCCAACCAGAAAACCTTTCGCTTATACGCCTTATCGAATACGGGATCTTTACTAGCCCTAGTGAGCTATCCTTTTATTGTTGAGCCGCTGGTAAAACTCAGCCAACAAACCATTTATTGGTCACTCCTTTATGGCCTATTTTTCATTTTCTGTTTTTGCTCATCCTGGCCAATACTAAGGCAATCATTTGCTGAAGCAATCAATACCGATAAGCATGAGCTTCACCCCCCCAGCTGGCCAACACGTCTACTATGGATGCTGCTAGCGGCTTGTGGCTCTATTGCATTACTCGCCATCACTAATCAGATTAGCAAAGATGTGGCGGTGATTCCCTTTTTATGGGTGCTACCACTCAGCTTATACTTAATTAGCTTTATCATTTGCTTTGATCGTGATTCTTGGTATCGACGCATTATCTGGTTGCCTTTCTTGGCTATGACTATTGCTGCCCTACTCTATTTATTGAAGTACGATTATTATGGCGGCAGAGTATCACTAGCCTATCAAGCCGTTATCTATTGTGCCGCCATGTTTGCTTGCTGTATGGTCTGCCACGGAGAAATGGTGCGTAAACGTCCCACCGAGAATCATCTAACTCTGTTCTATTTATATGTGGCATTAGGCGGGGCTTTAGGTGGCGTGTTTGTGAATGTCATAGCACCTTTACTATTCGATGGCTACTGGGAGCTACACCTAGTATTACTGGCCGTTATGATCATCGCCAGTGCATGTTTACTCAATGAAAAACACCTCTTATCGCAGAGTCTTCGCATAGGCTTTAGTGCCGCCGCTACGACGGCGATAGTAATCAGTGGATATTATTTGTGGGACCACAAAGTTTACCAAGAAGATGCCTCCATACTGAATATCCGCGACTTTTATGGCGTACTGCATGTATACGATGAAAGTATAGGCAAGGAAGATCACTACCGCAGCCTTTATCATGGACGCACTCTCCATGGAGAGCAATGGTTACACGACTCCTTAAAAAATAAACCCAGCTCTTATTACGGCTATAATTCTGGCATTGGCCTAGCAATGACTCGTCATACTTCTCGATTAAGCTCAACTACATACACTACCCCACTCAAGGCGGCTATGATTGGACTTGGAGCAGGGACTATGGCTGCCTATGGCGAGCCAGGCGATACGTTTTCTTTTTATGAAATTGATCCCAATATGGAGTATCTGGCTAAAAATTACTTTTCCTACCTTGAGGATAGCAAAGCCAATAACACGGTCATTCTTGGCGATGGCAGACTATCCCTCGCAAAAGAGCTGCAAGATAGCGGCTCTCAGCAACTAGATATACTCGCTCTTGATGCTTTTAGTGGCGACGCTATCCCTATGCATTTACTCACCAGTGAAGCCTCGGACATGTACTGGAAGCACTTAAAGGAAAACGGTATCTTAGCTATTCATCTCACCAATCGTCATTTCGATTTAACCGATATCGCCAGACAACTCGCTCTACGAGCAGGTAAAAAGGCTATTTATATAGTGGCTTATGGTGACGAGTATAACAATACTAGCGAGTGGGTACTCATCACCAGTAATGTTGATTTCCTTAAGGATAAGCACGTTATCGAAAAACAGAGTGCATGGGAACATTCTCTCAACCCTATTATTTGGACAGATGATTTCAGTAATTTATTCGACGTGGTCAACTGGTAAAGTGAAAAAACTACTGTAGTTTCACCCCATAAAAAAAGGCACATATTTCTATGTGCCTTTTTATTTTTTTTGGCTGATTAATTAACTAGATATCACCACTTCTTTCTCTCTAATTTTTTGTCTCCAGCCAACTAACAGCAGTAATATTATCGCAGGAATATAAATTAACTCCTTCGCAGGACGAAGCGTTTTTTCACGAATAGACTCAATGACAAAATCAAAATCTACATCCGCTTTTTCTGCGGCACTGCCAAACACCACTCGATCCACAACCCATAGACCGTCTTGCTGTTTCAATACTAAGCCCATCGACTCTAAACGATCCACAGCCGTAGTTTGATCTGTAGTTAACTGCAAGCTAACGGTTTTATTAATCTCATCGCCATCAAAAGAAATGCCGCCGACGTTAAATTCGATAAAATCACCTCGCTGCATTGACTCTACAGATTTAACTAATTCGGTTGAAGGTATATTTTGTGTTGGCGGGTAGAAATCATCCCAAAAGAAACCTGGGCGAAACAATACAAACGCCACTAATAATAAAGCGATTGTTTCCCACCATCTTGTTTTCACAAACCAGAAACCTTGAGTAGCGGCAGAAAAGACTAAAATTGCCGTTGTTGCACTAATAATAGTCAGTAATAACTGCCAAATACTATCGATCCCAATTAATAATAATTGCGTATTAAAGATGAACATAAAGGGCAAAATAGCCGTACGAATATCGTAGGCAAAGCCCTGTATGCCGGTTTTAATCGGATCATCCCCAGAAATTGCCGCCGCCGCAAAAGCGGCTAAGCCCACTGGCGGCGTATCATCGGCCAGAATACCAAAATAAAACACAAACATGTGTACCGCAATCAAAGGCACAATAAGACCATTTTCTGCACCCAGACTCACGATCACTGGTGCCATTAAAGTAGACACTACAATATAGTTTGCTGTAGTTGGCAGCCCCATACCCAAGACAATACAAATGATAGCTGTAAACACGAGTATCAGCAGTAAATGGCCGCCAGCGATGAATTCAACAAACTCAGTCATCATTTGTCCGAGGCCTGTCAAGGTGACCGTTCCAACGACAACACCCGCTGTGGCGGTCGCGATACCAATACCGACCATATTGCGCGCACCATTAATCAATCCGCTAACAAAATCATCCCACCCTGCACGGCATTGTTCGACCCAATTTATTTCGCTGCGAAACCATGCTTTTAATGGCCGGTGAGTTAACACCACTACAATTAAGAAAATAACCGCGTAAAAAGCCGATTGCTGCGGAGAATAATGTTTCACTGCCAAAGCCCACAATAGCACTACGATGGGCATGGAAAAGTATAGACCCGACATAACCGTAGGCCGCGTTTCAGGTAAATGATCCAGTTCGATACTATCATCATCTGAACCCAGATCAGGATAAGCCGCAGCCAGTTTAACCAGCCAAACATAAGCGCCGACAGCGGTTGCAAACATCGCTATATACGCCTTGCCGCCAAACAACGATTCGAGGAAGTTAGAACCAAAATACACCACAGCAGCCAACACCAACATAATGACGATATTACTCACCCAGACCAACATTCGCTGAGCCATAGTGGGCTTGTGCAAACGCTCAATGCCTTGCATATTTAATTTTAACGCTTCGAGGTGAACAATATAAACTAAGGCGATATAAGAAATAATCGAGGGTAAAATAGCATGCTTAACGACTTCCAAATAAGAAATACCCACATACTCTACCATCAAAAAGGCGGCTGCTCCCATGATAGGTGGTGTCAGCTGGCCATTGGTTGACGCTGCGACTTCAATCGCCCCGGCTTTAGTTCCAGGAAAGCCCACCCGCTTCATCAAGGGAATGGTAAACGTCCCCGTAGTCACTACATTCGCAATGGAAGACCCAGAGATCATGCCACTTAAACCAGAAGCCACTACTGCGGCCTTAGCGGGTCCACCACGCATATGACCCAATAATGAAAATGACACTTTAATTAAATAGTTACCTGCACCCGCTTTATCTAGCAGCGCTCCAAGCAACACGAATAAGAAAACAAACGCCGTCGAGACGCCTAACGCAACACCAAATACACCTTCTGTGGTTAACCACTGATGTGATGCTACTTTATTTAAGCTCGCACCTTTGTGCGCAATAACGTCGGGCATATGCTGCCCACCAAAGGTGAACACTAAAAAAACTATACAGACTATCACTAAGGGTAAACCTAAGGAGCGTCGTGTCGCCTCAAGTAATAACAACAGACCGGTCATCGCAATAACAACATCGGTGGTGGTAGGCAGGCCTACACGTTCAACCAATGCATCGCGGTTCAACAATAAATACATCGTAGTACAGGCCGCTAGGGCACCAATAACAAGGTCAACAACACGCATTTCTCGAGTGCCATTTTTTTTAGAAAAGGGAAATAGAGAAAATGCTAAAAACAGCGCAAATGATAAGTGGATAAACTTAGCTTGATCCTCATTAAATACACCGAAATTAAAGACGAACGGTAATGGTGAGGCATACCATAATTGAAATACTGACCAAATGACTAATACCGCAACAACGAGCTTACCCATCGGACCTTTAAGGTCGCGGCTACCCATTTCGACAACAAGGAACTCTTCTGCGCTAGAAACGCTATTCTTATTTTCTACTATTGACATGATTTTCTCCAAGCCGTTTTTGCATTTTATAAAAAAACAAGCCAGCGTATTGCTACGCTGGCTTTTTTAAACATCACAAGGCTGAAATTTACAATAAACCTGCTTCTTTATAATACTTAATAGCACCAGGGTGTAATGGCGCAGAAAGGCTATCTGAAATCATTTGTTCTTTTTTCAGGTTAGCAAATGCAGGGTGAAACTTAGTGAAGTTTTCAAAGTTTTCAAACACTGATTTCACTACATTATAGATAACATCATCTGGCACAGCGGCTGATGAAACAAAGGTTGCACCTACACCAAAAGTTTCAGTATCGTTTGCGTTACCTGAATACATACCTGCTGGAACAATAGCTTTACGGTAAAAACTATTATCCGCAATTAACTTATCCACTGCTTTACCCGTTACTTTAACTAACACGCTATCACATGAAGTCGTTGCTTCTTTAATAGAACCACTAGGATGCCCAACAACATAGACCATTGCGTCAATTTTGTTATCACATAAAGCTTTAGACTGCTCAGAAGCTTTTAATTCAGATGCCAAGCTAAAATCTTTAACTGTCCAACCCATAGCTTCTAGCAATACTTCCGTAGTACCGCGCTGACCTGAACCTGGGTTACCTATATTGACACGTTTGCCTTTTAAGTCTGCAAACGTCTTAATTCCAGCATCCGCTCGAGCGACAACAGTAAAGGGTTCTGCATGCACAGAAAAAACAGCACGTAAATCTTTAAACGCACCTGCGTCTTTAAATTTACTAGTACCGTTATAAGCATGATACTGCCAATCAGATTGTGCAACACCCATATCCAACTCGCCAGCACGAATGGTGTTAATGTTATAGACTGAACCACCGGTACTTTCTACAGAACAGCGAACGCCATGCCCTTTGCGCTTGTCAGTATCTTTGCGGTTTTGATTAACTAGACGACAAATAGCGCCTCCAGTAGGATAATAAACACCCGTCACACCACCCGTTCCGATAGTCACATATTGAGTTTCGGGCGCTGCTTGAGCACCTACTGAAAGAAAACCAGCCATAGAAATAGCAGCTATCAAATTAAAAGGTTTCATTGTTAATTCCTCACGATTTACATTATTGTATAAGTTTTATTTTTATCGAATTATTATCTAAACACTCATGCAAAAAGACTACATGCACGAGCAAATAAATACCGACTAAGTAAAACATACTCCGATTTAACGCTTAAAACAAGGCGAAAAAAATCACAACATTGAAAAACAAGAAAAATAATTCTTTTAAAAAAATGAATACATATAACCTTGATTATAATTAATAACCTAAGTTATATTCGTTACTATTGATTTCATAAAAGCATCATTCTAAAACATAAAAGTCACTTAAAACTTCATTCTTAAGAACAAAAGACACAGACAAAGAAATGGCATAGCTATTGCTAGCATTTATACTAATACATAAATAATAATAATTATCTTTTTTTACGCATAATGCACTACAATTTACCTTAATAAACTTTCACACACGTCAGCACTCAATACCAAGAGGAATCAATGACCATCCAAACGCCTACCAAACCCAAGGTGAGAATTAACGAAGCCGCCGCAGAAATTAGCCAGCGTATCCCTAAAAAAGATAAACCCCTATTTTCGACACTGGTTAGCAGTTTCTTTAAGCATATTGATAATGAAGATATCGCTCGACATACCAACGAAGATTTACAAGGCCTAATAACGACCCTGTATCGGAGAATACAGAGCACTCCCAATGAAAAGGCTATTGTATTCAACCCGAATGTAGAAGAACATGGCTGGCAAAGCCCGCATACCATCATCCTATTGCACCACTCCAACGTCCGTTACCTGATTGATTCGATCAGAAACACACTAAACAGACAAGATATTAAAATACACAACCTATTTCATGCCTATTTATCCGTAGAGCGCCTTGAGAATGGGTCGATTAAACATTTAGCCGGTGATTCCGCCTCTATTAATGAAATGCTGCTATATATAGAGATCGACCACCACTCCAACACCAACAACCTAAAAGACATGCGTAACCTCATCAATCAAACTATTGATGACACTGAAACCGTTGCTCAAGACTACCTAGCCATGTCGGCTATCGTTAACACTCTATCGACTACTTTAGATAAAACCCCCAAACAAGTGTCTCCAGAATCACTACAAGAGTGCAAAGCATTTTTACATTGGATGAATGACGGCCACTTTACCTTCCTAGCCTATGATGAATACTCCGTTGACAAAGAAGGCACCAAGCCTATAAAAAACACCGAACTGGGTTTATTTCGCCAATACGGCCAGCCTAAAGCCCAACGCTTTGAGAAAATGACCCAAGATCAGCTCGAGGTCGCTAAAACTCACGAACCCATTATTTTTGCAAAATCTGGGCATATTTCTTCTGTGCATAGATCATCCTACTCCGACTACATTGTCATCAAGAAATTTGACAACACAGGTAATGTCATTGGTGGCCATCGCTTTATGGGGCTCTATAAACATACGGTTTATACCAACAGCGCCCATGACATCCCCGTCGTCAGACAAAAAATTCGCTCCATACTGGATGCCTCTACCATTGCCGCTGATACTTACGACTATTTTGAACTATCTCACATTCTGAATACCTTTCCAAAAGATGAGTTATTCCTAGCGACCAATGACTACTTGCTAAACGCTGGCCGCAGCGTACTTTTTATGCGCGAACGGGCAAAAATAAAATTATTTTTACGCGAAAGTATTGACGGGAAATTTATCAGCGCAATTATCTATGCGCCAAGAAACATTCTTACCTCAAAACTCCAAGAACAAATATATGCTGTGCTAGCGGATTATATTCACAGTGAAAGTTCAACAAGTAGCAACTATCTTAGTGAGTCATCGCTGGCACGATGCCGCTTTGTCTTCCGACTTAAGACATCATTAGAAAGCTCACTTGACGAAAAAGAAATTGAAGGAAAAATCATAGAGCTTGCTAGAGATTGGAATGAAGATTTACAATCTGCACTCAATGACTCTCTAGGTGAAGAACGTGGAATATCGTTATACCGAAAATATCAACACGCCTTTCCCATTAGTTACACTGAAGAAAACAACCCTAGAATTGCCGTTGCGGACATTAATCGCATACAAACACTATCTAAGGGTGACAGTACCTTAACACTCAGCTTTTATCGTTCCATAACACCAAAAGAAAATGAATTAAAGATAAAAATTTATCACCAAGGAACACAACTTTCTCTTTCAGATATGATTCCTGTATTAGAAAATTTTGGCCTTAAAGTCCTTGAAGAACTACCCTATGAAATAGAGCAAGAACAGGATACATTTTGGATTCATACGTTCACTGTTGAATTCCCATTCAACCCCGACTTGGATGCGAGTGAATATAAAGAAAACTTATCTGATGCCTTCACCGCTATATGGCAGAAAAAAGCAGATGACGACACCTTTAACGAGTTAGTGTTAAAAGCAGGTGCCACATGGCGTCAAGTGAGTATGTTACGTGCATACTCGCGCTACATGAAGCAAATTAAGATAGGCTTTAGCCAGCGATATATTGCCACGTCTCTTATTAATCACACCAGTATCGCAAAAAAAATTATCGCTTTATTTGACTGCCGATTTAATCCTGGGAAGAATCGTTCAGAGAAAACGGCTCAACGTATCGCCGAACAACTAGAAGGCCAATTTGATCAAGTTGAGAGCCTTAGTGAAGACAAAATTTTAAGACAATACATTGAACTGATTCAGGCAACATTACGCACCAACTTCTTCCAAAAAGGACTTAATAACAGCCCGTACAAAGAATATCTTAGCTTCAAGCTAAATCCAGGCTTAATTAAAGCTATCCCGCTCCCTCGCCCGTTATTTGAAATATTCGTATACTCACCTAGGGTTGAAGGTGTGCATTTACGCGGCGGTAAAGTTGCGCGTGGGGGCTTGCGCTGGTCAGATAGAAGTGAAGACTTTAGAACCGAAGTGTTAGGACTGGTTAAAGCACAGCAAGTGAAGAACGCAGTGATCGTTCCTGTGGGCGCGAAGGGAGGATTTATTGCCAAGCAATTACCCTCACCAGCCGATAGGAATGCATTTTTGGCTGAAGGCATTGCCTGCTATAAACTCTTTATTCGTGGCTTACTAGACTTAACCGATAATCTTAACGGTAGCGAAGTTATCCCTCCAAAAGACTTAGTTCGCTATGACGACGATGACACTTACCTAGTGGTAGCTGCCGATAAAGGCACGGCTACATTTTCTGATATTGCCAATGAAATTTCTGCCGAATACCATCACTGGTTAGGCGACGCTTTCGCCTCTGGCGGCAGCAACGGCTATGATCACAAGAAAATGGGCATTACTGCTCGCGGCGCATGGGTTAGCGTGCAACGTCACTTCCGTGAGAAAGGTATCAACATCCAAGAACAGCCCTTCACGGTAATTGGTATTGGCGATATGTCTGGTGATGTATTCGGTAATGGCATGCTACTCTCAGAAAAAATAAAATTAGTCAGCGGCTTTAACCACTTACATATTTTTATTGACCCTACCCCCGACATAGAAAGTAGTTTTGCAGAGCGACGACGTCTATTTAATTTACCGCGGTCATCATGGCAGGACTACAATCAAGAAATTATCTCAAAGGGCGGTGCCATCTTTAGTCGTTCAGCAAAATCCATTACGTTGACACCACAAATACAAGCATTGGTCTGCACGACCAGAAAAGTAGTAACACCATCAGAGTTGATTTCATTATTGCT
>JBLHJR010000005.1:0-69038 GCA_047619205.1 Candidatus Endobugula sp.
ACTGTGGGGCAATCAGCTGAAATCTTAACAACTTCACTTGATTGCGGGAGGCGAATTATACACGCCAACCAATGTTTGTAAACTCTTATTTTCAGTAAATCGTCATTTAACATGAAATCAATTTACTCAAATCTAACAGCGGCTGATTAGGCCTTTGCTTGACTTCGATAAACATCAAAGCCGAGCAAGATACATTCATTATCTCTTGCCGTTACCGACAAGCGAGGCGCGCATCATACGCTCCTCAGTGCGTTTGTAAACCCTTAATTTCATTAAACTTTCAATTAAAATTAAGTTTCTTACTATCAGCGAAAACATCTCTTAAAACATTTTCTAAATGCGGTAATAGTATTTCATATTGCCGTATTATCTGACCGCTTCGCTCACCATTCCTGACAAGCGAGGGCGGCATTATACGGACGTTTTCAAAACGCGCAACTGTTATTTTGCTTTTGATTAAATAAACTTTATTTAGGCAAACACAGCTGGATCTAAGGGCGTTCCTGCACATAAAAATAGCTTATATGTTGCTCAACCCCAGATCGCAACAACATCACTATCGAACAGGTGCAATAAATCAGAATAGACCAAAAACGAAACTAATCCAGAAACCTATCTATTTAGACTTCACTAAAGACACTAGCCATACCGCAGGCCCAGACAAGCTATACAATGAAACTATCAGCAAGAGCATGACAGGAGGGTTGCTGGCAATGACCACAAAAAAGAAAATAACGGCTAGCATAGCGATAAAGGGAACCCTACCTTTAAAGTCCACCCCCTTAAAGCTATTGTATTTAACATTCGAGACCATCATTAACCCAAGAAAGACCATCCCTATTGCCATCAATACTGCAAACGGAGGAGATATCTCAACATCGTGCCAAAGCCAGACAATAGCAGCAATAACAGCAGCGGCGGCTGGACTAGCTAAGCCAATAAAGAAGCGCTTATCTGTAAACTCGGTTTGCGTATTAAATCTAGCCAAGCGTAGTGCAGTACAAGCCACATAAGCAAAAGACGCCGCCCAAGCCAATTTATCTAATGACAACAAGCCCCAATTTAACACCACAATCGCTGGAGCCACACCAAAGGACACCATATCCGCCAAACTATCGTACTGGACACCAAAAGCACTCGTCGTATTGGTTAACCTAGCTACACGGCCATCTAAGCCATCGAGAATCATGGCCGCAAATATAGCGATGGCAGCAGCTTCAAATTGGCCAGACATACTCACTACGATGGCATAAAAGCCGCTAAATAATGCGCCAGTAGTAAATAAATTGGGCAACAGGTATATGCCCTTATGACGGACTTTCTTGCCACCCTCAGAGACCTCTTCAATATGCTCATCTAAAGGCAATAGATCCTCAAGAGAAGCTGATTTTTTTACTTTTGCCGTCTCTTCCGCAGCCGCATTATCGACCACGTCTAATTTAACTGGCCCCTGTGGTTTTTTCTCTGACATCTTTAGCCCCAATGATGAACGTGCATTGCCTCAATGATACCGACTATCGCTACAAAACAAAAATGATTAGGCATAAAATGATGCGGGAATGATAAGGAATGCTTACTATTGCGTAAAATGATATATTAGCTAAACACTATTCCAAAAAATGAAATGCCGAGTTTCAACTTATGGACAACCGCAGCCTTAAGCTTTTTTTGCATCTTTGCGATACCCTACATTTTGGTCGCACTAGTCAAGCAATGCATATCAGCCCTTCAGCATTAACACGCAACATTCAACAGCTAGAAGAATCTCTCGGTTCAGTACTCTTCGAACGCGATAACCGTTCAGTCAAGCTGACTAAAGAAGGCCAGCTCTTTCAGAAATATGCAAAAGAATCACTGGGCTTATGGCAAAAATTTAAACAATCGCTAATGGCAGAAACCCAAGAGCTGCAAGGCGAACTCAGTATTTACTGCTCAGTTACCGCCAGCTATAGCTTTTTACACACCATTCTTAGCGACTTTCGTAAAGCCCACCCCAAGATTGCGATCACCTTACGCACCGGCGACTCTGAAGATGCACTAAAGAATATATTAGAAGATGACGACGATCTCGCTATCGGTGCTCGCCCCGACAAATTACCGAGCAAACTGGATTTCAAACGTATCGCCACCTCTCCCTTAATCATGATTGCGCCACTCAATGAGAATAGAAAAAATGCATGGGAAGTCGCTCCACTGATCCTATCCGAAAAAGGCTTGGTAAGAAAACGGGTCGACGCATGGTTTCAACAGAAAAACATTAAGCCCACTATTTATGCGCAAGTATCAGGAAATGAGGCAATCGTCAGCTTAGTGAGCTTGGGGTTTGGTATTGGCGTGGTGCCTAAAATCGTTTTAGACAATAGCCCCCTAGCCAATCAAGTAAAAGAAGTGAGCCATAAACCTCAACTAGCGCCTATTGATGTCGGTTTATGTGCGCAGAAAAAGCGCTTACAAAACCCTGTTGTTCACGCTTTGTGGGATTCATTAACCACATAAAGATTTAAGCATTGGAGCTTACACACACCCCCAACGAAACAATACCGATGCCTCAGTATCTTCCGTCTCATAGCCCTTATTCACCCACAAATCCCCCACTGCCACCAGATCATCGCCACAATAAATTAATGGCACACGATCTCTCAGCCAAGTTTCCAAGCCGTACTCTTGCAGTAGTTTTTTGACCGTTTGAGAATGTTGCCTCTGCGATGGAGTACTACGCTCGCCGCCTTGACGCCAACGTATTTGATACGCTTGCTGCTTCAGCACCAAGCCACTATTGGTCTCCGCCGTATTGACCAACTGGAGCAGCCCTGCATCGCCCAATGGTAACGACTCCAGACAGTCCCACTCGACAATAAGCTCTGCAGCAGTAAATTTTGACAAGGCGGGCATCAAATACAAGCGTCCAGCAAATTGCCGTAATTCTCTATTCGCCCACGACACACAGGCGGAACTTAGTAAGGCACTGCGACTAAAAAATTGCTGTTCAATTTGCGCCAGCTGATCGGCATCGGGTAATGGATATGCCACCGACTCACACCAATAACGCAAAAAGTTCATTTTTCGTACATGTGACAACTGGTTTAGTTTTTTAAAGTCTACGCTAAAACCCACACGCGCGGCTTGCGCATCCAGCGCCAACAAATCTTCTGCTGCCACTTCATTAAGCAGGGTATTTGCCTGCTGCATTCTTGCCGAAGTCTTTAGTAATTGCGCATCTAACGCCGGCCAACGCGTACGCAATAGAGGCACAATACGGTTACGCAGGTAGTTACGATCATAATCATCCTGCGCGTTACTCTCATCATCAACCCATTGCAGTTGATGTTGTTGCGCATAGGATTGAATATCTGCTTTAGTGACGGTTAACAAAGGGCGTAATAAATTGCCTCGACCAATCGCCCGGGACTCCGGCATCGCCATCAAACCACGTACACCCGCTCCGCGAAACAAGCGTAATAATAACGTTTCCGCTTGGTCTTGCTGATGATGCCCAAACAACAAAGCATCATCTTCCTGTAGGAAATTTTCGAATACTGCATATCGCGCTTCACGCGCTGCCGCTTCGGCACCTTTCCCCGCTAGTTGTACCGCTACGCTTTTAGTGAAAAACTCCACGCCCAATGTCGTAGCGACCTGTTCGCAGTGCTGCTGCCAATCGGCGGCATCAACAGATAATTGATGATTAATATGTAAGGCTACAACCACTAAAGGCTGGGCTGACCGCCGATTACACTCGGCAAGGGCATGCAACAACACCGTTGAATCAATGCCACCACTATAAGCCACCACCCAACGTTTAACGGACTTGGGCAGTGGTGACATTTTTTCGGTAATATGCGCTAAAATAGAATGATCTGACACTAGTTATCTCAGTAATAACAATTAGTACAACAATTAGTACAACAATTAGAAGGCAATTCTACGGTAAACCATGTCTAAAACCTATCCTCCTAAGGCGAACACTGCAGATACAGATTCTGCTAACGTTAACTTTCCTAATGCAGACTCTTCTACCAAACGGGGTAACCCCGCTTATGGTGCTTGGCCATCGGATATTACTAGCGATTTACTAACCGCTAATACGGTGCGCTTATCCGAGCCTCAACTAGATAACGGCCACTGTTATTGGTTAGAGCAACGCCCCGAAGAGAAAGGCCGTAGTGTCGTGGTTTGCCAAGCCATGAAAAATGGCATCAAAGGCCAGTATTATGACGTCACCCCCCAGTCTATTCATGTTCGCACTAAAGCGCACGAATATGGTGGTGGCAGCTACCTAGTTAGCCAAAATACTCTTTATTTTGTGAATGCGGCGGACCAACGTGTCTACAGTATGCCCGTTGATCAATCTAGTGCGCCCATGCCACTATCCCCTGAGCCATCATCCGAAAGCTATTATTATTACGCAGACTTTTTTATTGATCATAGCCGCCAACAGTTGATCTGCGTCTGTGAAATACATCGTGATTCATCTACCTCTACACCAATCTCTACACCATCGGCAGCCGCAGAAGAACTGCAACCATCAACACCTCCCGAAGCAGAAAATAATATCGTCAGCTTACGACTTGATGGCTCTTCCACCATTGGCTTTAATGTATTGGTCTTTGGCAATGATTTTTATTCCAATCCCAGCGTCTCGTACGATGGCGAAAAACTCGCATGGCTCACATGGAATCACCCCCATATGCCTTGGGACAATAGTGAATGCTGGATTGCCGACTTCAATCACTTTGGCATGTTACACAAACACCGCAAGGTAGCTGGTGGCCTAGGAGGAGCAGCCGCCGGCAACACTCTAGATAAAGGCGAATCCATTTTTCAACCACAGTGGACACCCACTGACGATTTATTATTCGTCTCCGACCGTAATAATTGGTGGAACCTCTATTCCTACAATACCTATAACAAATACACTGAAGTGCTAGTAGACA
This sequence comes from Candidatus Endobugula sp., assembly GCA_047619205.1. Classification (GTDB taxonomy): domain Bacteria; phylum Pseudomonadota; class Gammaproteobacteria; order Pseudomonadales; family Cellvibrionaceae; genus Endobugula. The sequence goes on from JBLHJR010000005.1 coordinate 4,935, forward strand.
TGCCCGCAGAGTTTGCCACCCCACAGTGGGTTTTTGGGATGTCGACCTACGGCTTTCTCAATAGCTACACTTTATTTTGCAGCTATACTAGTAATGGCCAATGGCATCTAGCGACCATTGATTTGATGTCTCATAGCTTTACTAGCGTAGAGACACCCTTCACACAAATAGAAGGCATTAGCTGCCAAGATGACGACGATACCGCCTTATTTATTGGTGCGAGCCCGTCATCAGTAGCTGACATTATTCGCTGGAAAAAAGACGGCTGGGACTCTATTGCCAGCAGCAGTAAGTTAGCAGTAGCAGAAGATAGCATCTCCATACCCCAAGCTATTACTTTTAAAAATTCCGCGCAAGCCGAGGTGTACGGTTTTTTTTATCCACCCAAAAACCCTCGCGTCGACACACCCACTGCCGGCTCAGAACCTGTTGACCTAACATCCGTCGACATGGGCACCACAGAAAAGCCACCATTAATTGTGATGTGTCATGGCGGACCTACTGGCGCCAGCAGTTCGGCCTTAAACCTCAAAACGCAATACTGGACTAGCCGAGGTTTTGCCGTCTTTGATATTAATTACAGTGGCAGCACAGGTTATGGTCGCGACTATCGCCGACGCTTATATTCTCAATGGGGAGTCGTGGATGTCGATGACCTATGCGCTGGCGCTCATTATCTAGTTGAAAAAGGCCTAGTCGACGCTAAAAAAATCGCCATTCGTGGCAGCAGCGCTGGCGGTTACTCGGTATTAGCGGCACTCACCTTCAAGGATACCTTTAAAGCCGGAGCCAGCTTATATGGTATTGGCGACTTATCCGCACTAGTGAGTGACACCCATAAATTTGAATCACGCTACTGCGACCAATTAATTGGCGAGTACCCTAAAGAGCAAGCACTCTACCAACAACGTTCTCCTATTCACTCGATCGAACAACTGAACTGTCCGGTTATTTTTTTACAGGGTCTTGAAGATAAAGTCGTACCTCCCAACCAAGCCGAGATGATGGTTGAAGCCTTAAATAACAAAGACATCCCCGTAGCTCACGTCACCTTTAAGAATGAGGGCCACGGTTTTCGACAAGCAGAGAACATCCGCTACGCTATCGATGTGGAATATGCCTTTTATGCCGACATCTTTGGCTTTACTCCCGCTGAAACATTACCTGCTGTGCCCTTTATAAAACCTTTTATAAAACAAACCACCGTACAAAAAAACCAAAGCGATCATAACTAATGGGACGCTGGCGGCCACCTAGAGAAGAAAGCTCTCCCTATATTACCCCTGAAGGTGCGGCGATCTATAGAAGCAGAATGAAAACAGCGTTGGAAAGTAGAGCGCCCCATCGTTACTGATACAGTACACGAGGCGGAAAAAAATGGAGCTCGATCAGAAAATGGCGATTACAACTAAGAACCCCACGCCTCATACTATTTACTTTACGCTATTGTTTTTACTGACTTAAAAAATAGTACCCATACTAGTATGGATATACTATTTTTCATAATCGATTGAATTAATAGACCAAATGACGACGCCGGCTTCAGTCTTCACCATGCCTTCGTCGCCCACTTCTTTTTTTAACAACGCTCTCGCCATTGGCGTATCGATAGAGATGTAATCTTTTCGATCAAAAATCTCATCATAACCCACTATCCGAAATGTAAGTATCTTACCCTCATCATTCTCCACTTCTACCCATGCACCAAAAAAAACTTTTCCGTCTTGGTCGGAGTGGTATTCAATCACCTTTAAATTTTCTATGCATTTCCGCAAATAGCGTACTCGACGGTCTATTTCACGCAATCGTTTTTTGTTGTACTGGTAATCTGCGTTCTCGCTTCGATCACCAAGACTAGCCGCCCAAGACACTATCTTAGTGACCGCTGGGCGTTCAACACGCCAGAGCTTATCCAGCTCCAGCTTAAGGTCTTCGCGACCTTGTTTTGTTATTAATGGAGTTCTCATTTGGGGATATTTCCATATTTAATAAATTGGCTCAACATACAAGTATCAACGACCCTCTCTATTAAAATACTTTTTAAATTAATATTTATATTCTTGCTTAATTCAATCTTCCTCAAACTCAGAACTACTAAAACACAACACATTACAGTTCTCTTTAATTGTCCGCTGAAGAGATTCGTCAAAGCCATCCTTAGATTTTGCTTGAATCTCTACCGATATAGAAACTTCAACACCCAGTTTTGCAGTGAACTGTTGTACCACTTCATCAACAATGGTGGCGAAGTCCATTTTGGCTTTCACAGGGTCTAGCTCAATGTTGCCGTAAAACTGTTTTTTTATGGCAGTTTGGATCGCTGGTGTAGGTGCTCCTCCAGGTACAGGCTGCGGTGGAGTTGCTGGTGAGCCGCCAGGCACAGAAGGTGGTACAGGGTTACCACCCGTTGGTTCTGTAGCAGGGGCTGGTTGCGGAACGGGTTTGGTTTTTTCTCGATACTCTGCTGCTGCATCCTTATCAATTAACACGCTGGCATCATCGAGTGTTGGTATGCCACCATTGCCAAAATGAAACCCTAAATAAGCATCGCCATCTTTACCTGATGCAAAGCCAAAAAAGTCTTCGCTATCCAAGCCTTGGCCAATGGCATTACGATACACTTGGTCGTTAATCAATCTCGGTAAATACAAATAGTGGCAAGTATCTTTATACACTTTTAAGCTATTAACATCTGGCACACCGTCTTTAAAATACCACTGAGCCAGTAAGTTTTTTAAATGAATGGGGGACCATTCAGAGGTTATCCATTCTTCTTCACGCAATCTATTTTCGATTTCTTGGATTAAATTCGTCGCGTTGGTTGAAACCGAAACAGTTTCCCAGTCGACTGTTTTGTCGGTCGCTTTTAACTGCAGTGGGCAAACAATCCACTTATAGGCTTCACGCACCAATTGTTGAAGATTACTCTCAGCCACTTTAGTACTTTTTTTCGCAAGATTTGCCTGAAAGAGATCGAGATTTAATTTACCTTCATCAATATCACTAACAATTTCACGCCAAGCTAAATAAGTACGACCCGCATCATTCAAACGGCCTACCACATCGGTATCGGCAGCGAAGAAAATTAAACGGTTACGCTTTTGGCGTGGTTGGTCGCCACGAAAGCTCAGTATTTTTTCGGCTGCCGATATCGCACTACTTCCATCGGTTTTGGTATAGCCTTCGTTGGGGGCTAACACTACCAGTCTTGGGCCAGAACCATAGTCGTCTGGAACATCAACAGAATGGGTAAATACATGAACGCCTGCGAATATTGAGTTTCGGCTAAACACGCTGCTCACTCGGCGTTTTAACTCATCATTTAGCGCTAACTTATCAATATTTTGTTTTCTGCTTTCCATTTCACGCCGCAAATTAGGCTTAGTGTCTAACCAAAAACGATCTTTATCTGAATACAGATAATGCAAACGATCACGCAGCCGTTTTAAGACATCTTCAAAAACACCCACGGTTTGCCCAGGCTGAACGGAGCCGAGTAAAATTCTCTCAACTTGAATGCCTTTCACCACCTGGCCGCGAGCACTTGGCGCACTCCCCAAAAAAACCGTACGCATGGCACGGTGTGCTGCTTGCACACCACCAAATCGCGTATCGTCACCATCAATGCGATGGGGCTCTGAACGATCGCCATCCACCTCGCGTTCAAGCACAGGCTCCCAACCTTGGGGCAAATAGTGAATGCTTTTGTTGCGAACCAAACTGTCATCTAGCGGGATCGAGCCCGGCATAATCAAGGCATCTTGATTATTGTCGTTCCATAAGCGATGAATAATCACCGCCATATATTGGAGCACGCCTCGCGTACGCTGAAATTTATCCAACGTTGACCAATCTTCATAAAGACGATCAAATATTTCGGGGTGAATGGGGTATGACGTACACATACGTTCGAAGTATTCATTCGATTGTGTTTCAAGCGGAAAGTATTGCGCATTCTGACGATAGTAATCACAAAATTGTCGGCTGATACCTTCAATTTGTGCGCGGTCACCAGCCGACTCAAACAAGCGTCTACGAACAATTTCAAACGCTTCTTCGGTAGCGACAGGCTTCCAAACAGACTCCACCCTGCCAAAATGTTTTTCTAGCGCGACTAAGCTTTTCTGCCCAAAGGAATCCCCCACTTCGGTTTCGGATTCAGGCAGCGATGCCAGCAATATTGCATTAGGAACGGTTTTAAACGCCTCCGTTAGCGCTTGCACAAATTTAAGATTGGCCTCAAAGGTACCTGCATTCAGTTGCTTACCGGGTTTTAAATCACTAAAAAATTTTTGCAGTTCATCTATCAGTACAACACAAGGAGCTGATTTCGTGAGTAGATCGGCCAATACATCCTTGCCGGGTGCCGTACCATCGCGATCACTGGCAGCAACCAGGTCATAACCTTCATCCCCCAAAAGCTGCCAAGCCATTTCCCCCCAAAGGGTATTAGCGCAAATGCTGCCATGCTGTTTACCTTGGCTAACCGACAATGCAATACCATCGAGTACGGCGATATTGGCATTAGGTAATTCTGTTATCCCTGCCTGATCTAACAGTGGTGGAATACCTTCTAGCTTGTCGGTACTCACCTTGCGAGTAGCTAAATGCAATACCGTTAACATGGTGTGGGTTTTACCCCCGCCGAATGCGGTTTGTAGCTGAATCACCGGATCGCCACCTAAGCCTGCTAAGCGTTGCGCAACAGACATGAGTAATAAACGCATGCCTTCGGTAATGAAGGTGCGCGAAAAAAACTTCTCGGCATCTTGGTATTCGGGCGCGGCCTTACCATTGGCTACCTGAGTAATGTCTGCAGCAAATTCAGACTGCTTAAAGGTGCCTTCTAATACGTCTTTATGGGGGCGCGCTATTTCACGCCAGGGTTTTAAGCTCATTAACAAGTCTCCTGATTCAAAATTTTAACAACCCCTGAGATAAAAGCATTAAAGCTGGTTGATAAATTGTGCTCTAGCGCCATATGTCTTCCAATTTCTCTGGATCCAAGAATTTGCTGGTAATTATTTTTGGTCAATTTTTTTAACTCTTGCTTTGGATTTTGTAGGCGATCTGGATTTCTAAATTTGCTGTTGCGTTGATGCTTGGCTACGCTGGTCATTCCGAGCCCTTTCTCAACCGCTTGCAAGTCACCCAGATACCATGATTCCAACTCGCGACAAACAATTCTTACCAGTGTGTTTGGTTTTCCAGATGTTTGGCATATTTTCACCAAACGCTGTTTTACAGTAATACAATCTGCGCTGTCCTGATCGCGCAACACGATAAAAAAGGCGTTTGGATCACACCAGTTACGTAGTCGTTTTCCCAGTTGTTTTTCGAGATCCTGCTTACCTTCAAAAGATATACATTGAAAACGCACATCTTTATTTAGCATTCTGGGTAATAATCCCTCTAACATTTCTTTTGCAGACTGCTCTTCAAGAAAAAATACCAACTGAATCATCTTGGATCTGCTCCTTCAAAGAAGCCTTGCTTCCATAAATAACCCATCTGATCGCCATCGGCCATAAATGCAGCGATCTGTTCATTGTCGCGCGCGCGCTTGATTTGCGTATAGCCCTGTTCTTTGATCAGCCAAAAAACCTCATCCAGTTCCACGGCATTGAGAAAATCAGGCGAGTGGGTAGAGACAAAAACCTGTCCACCCTGAAGGGCATAATGCCGAAACTCTTCAGCAAGTTCAGGCTGTAATTTTGGGTATAACTGGTTTTCAGGTTCTTCAACACAAAGCAATGGGTGGGGGGCTGGGTCGTACAGTAATATCAAATAGGCGAACATCTTAATTGTGCCATCCGAGACATATTTATCGATAAAAGGATCGGTAAACGCACCATCCTGAAAACTCAACAATAAGCGGCCATCCTGTGTAGGAATGGGCTCGATATTGCTAATACCAGGTACGCGTCGTTTCATGATATCAACCACTTTATTAAAGATGTCTCGATGGTTTTCATAGATATTTCTTGCCACCAACTGAAGGTTGTCACCCGTTACAGAAAGGTGTTCATCAAAGCCTGCCGCATCCTTGCTGCCTCTTGCCAAATTGATGTGGAAATCGGATACGTGCCAATTTTCAATGAGTATTCGGAATGCGCTAGCCGCTTTAAATCGTTCAAACTGCCCCAGCCCTTTGATTGCCAGCACATCAATACCTATGGATTGCCCCTCCCTTTCAAGCTCCTCATCGGGCTTATCAAAGTCTTCTTCGTTGGTAATGGCGTAGCCGCTGCCCATCTCGAAATCCAAGAAATGATACGGTGAGCCGTAACGACCGCGCTTGTAGCGTAAAATTTCACGCGTAACAACAGGTCTATTGTCTTTCCTGCCAATTTTTACGATATAGGTGACTAGGCGATCTATGCTTGCAATCTCCATACGAAACTTAATTTCAATTTCAATTTTGGCATCGTTAGCAACGCCCCTACTGACAACCTCGGAAAAACCACCGCGAACCTGCAAAGCTTGGCGAACATTGAACGTTAGGCAGTCTTTAAGAAAACCAAATGCGTCAAACAGTGTTGTTTTTCCTGTGCCATTAGCTCCCACTATCACGCAGTAGCGAGGAATATCCTTCATTTCTGTGTTCTGGAAGCTTTTAAAGTTTTTTAATTTAATGGATTCAATATGCATTCTTATCTCCTAAAATCCCATGTCTGTCGTTTCGCCATAATATTTTTCACCCAGCTCATGGGAGGAAGATACAATGGCATGCCACGAGCCGATTAATTCATTGTAAGCTCTTGCTTCCTCGGCCCACTTTTTGCGTTCGCACAGTGTATATAAGTGGTAGGCCAATTGGCGGATGGGTTCGCCGCGCTCTGGCATTCTGGCCAACAGGCTGCCCGCTTCGCTTTCACCTTGTTGGTTTAGCACGCGAATCATTTGGTGGCAGGCTTCCCATATCGGTGTGCGGGTGTCGGTTTTTGGGTCCCAATCTTGTGGGTATTCGCTCCATTTCAATAAGCGTACTTTGCCGCCCTCGGCTTCAATTACACCTGCATCGCGCACGCCATCCACAGAAGTGCCTTTGGCGCGTGCCAAGGTATCCGCTTCACCAAACTGGCCTTCACCCCAACCGTATTGGCTAAACCAATCGTCACAAAACAGGGTGTCGGCATCAAAGTTGCCACTGTCAGGATTCAGGTAATCGGTAATGGCGCGGTTAATTAAGATCAGTGCATCGTGCACGCTCATTTTGCTGCCATCTTGGTTGAGCACGGCGGCGTATTTGGAATAGATCGCCATGCCGGGGCCGATGGCTGCTTGAGCTAAATCCACCGGGGCGATGGGTGTGGCACCGGTTTCGCCGCCGATCATGGCTTCGAGTGCATCGGGCATTTGGTCGCGGAGTTCGCGTTGGAATTCACGGCGGGAAATGGATGCTGCTTCGATTTCGCGTTTTTTGCAGACTAGAACTACAGAAGAAGCTAGAGCATTGGTGCCATTTCCAATGACGCGACCTTGTTTTTCAGTTCGCACAGGCCACGTGCCATCAATTGAAAAACCAGCGCTTATTACAGCCTCAAGAAATGTTTCCCAACCGGTACTAGAGGTACTTCCTTCCTTGGTATCAGCTTGCTTAAATGCGTAATAGATTGTGACCGGAAAAGCAGGATGGCCTTTTTCTGCCATATTATGAATAGCCTGTGTCATACCACCAAGGAAAAAATTTTCCGCACTTTCCTTATTCCCGTGACGGTAAGGAGATGCAACTAATTCTTCAGTTTTCGGAACAGCTAAAGTTGAAAAAAGGTCGGGATATATTGATTTCAGTGCGCGACGCATCCACACGTAAAAAAAGTCAGATAGATCAGCGTAGCCGATATTATCGTAATAAGGCGGGTCGCTAGATATAACTTTGTTTTGGCTCACGCCTTGCGTAGCTGCGTCAGCTTGCTCCACATTTCCCGGGACACCTTGTCCTAGAGCAGTAAAACCCTTTACCATTCTTTCAAAAAGATTGAAGTAACTTCCCGACGAACCAGAAAAAATATTGCATTCAGCAAAGTCCCAAGTCATTGGTATTGCTTGCCTAGCAAACACGCTTCTCATCTGGGTATTTGCAGAGTTCCAACCACAAATACTTGAACTGTGGTTTGCCACTTGCTCAACAATGAATGCGAGGTAAACTGCCAAGGCATCCCCATAAGCCGTAGCACCTTCACCACCAGTATCAATACCCAATTCATCATTACTCATACCTGCAGCTTTCGCATCAGAAACAACCTTGTTTCGAGCTTCTTGAACTAAGTCAGACAAACAAACCAATGCATTCAGTTGACGAGAAGTAAAAAGATCACCATAAGTTTCTAGACCGTAACTTATCGTCCAAAAATTACGAGGGTCATCTGGCAAACGCGTATTGGGCTTCCACTGAGGGGACGCTGAATCGGCGATTACCTGTTCTTCAGCAGTCGGCGATAAAAAAACTCGACCCCCCTTTCCTTCAGCGACCACAGCTAAAAGTCTGGTTCCCATGAAACCTAACTTACCTTGTTCCTTAATATAATTTCCTGTAATAGGAGTTCCAGAAAGTAAACAATTGAAGTTTGCACCACGCGCAGTTTTTGTACCAGCTTTCGATTCAGCTGGTGGTTTTCCAACCTTCACGTAGAAATTGTAAGAATCATTCTCAACAACAGGTTGAACATATACTTCTTTATTTTTTTTCCCAGATAGCACAAAGCTCGCAGCTAATGGCACATCAACATGGCTAAACGCAGGATTCGGACTTTTCACCGTACGCGCCCACAACCAAGCAATCACCGTCAACTCTTCCCCTGTATAAGGTTTTAAATCCGGCCGTTCGGCAATCATCTCATCAGTAATTTTGACTTTGGGGTACAAATGCCCAATACGCTTAAAGGCTTCTTCACGCATCCAATGACCATAACGACGCACGTCTTCCGCTAAACCTTTGGCGCCACTCCAGTCTTCCAGCATATCTTTGGTTGATTTCTTTTTGCTGGTTTTGTCTGATTCTGGCAGTGGCCCTACCGGCGCTTGGCCAGCAAACTTCGGTGGTATCTCGATCATGGCTTTATTGATCATCACTGCCACGGGATTTAAATCACTGGCGTAACTTTCTAGCCCCAAGCGCTGCGCTTCTAAAGGAATGGCACCACCACCGGCAAAGGGGTCGTGAAAGGCTGGTAGCTTTTCGGGGTTAAATAATTCTGCCGCTTGTGGGTGCTTGCGGTTTAAATGACAGGTTTCACACCAGCTTTCTTTAATGGCTTCGCGGGCGCGATTGAGCACGTCTTCGTTATTGGTGTTTTCCCACTTCACTAAATCGCGAATTATTTGAAACAGTTTTTCCCGTTTAATTTCTGCGTCTTTTTTATTGACGCCATACTTAAACCCACCGTCTTGTTGATAACCGGGGTCATTGACCATTTGCGCAAATATCACCGCACGCGCTGCCGCCAATGGACGACGCGCCCACCATAAATGCAAGGTGCTTGGGTGGCCGTGGCGAATGGATTTTTCACGCGCTGCAGCGACGTTAATATCATCTAAGGGCAGCGCGACTTCGATGAGTTTTTTGGGGCTGTATATTTTAGTTGCTTTGGTATTACTCATAAAAGTCTCTTAGTACCACTGCGAAGGGCGATGGAGTGTGTGCCCCGTTGTTGTAGTAATAGTATTTGGTAGTCGGTTTTGACGAAGCTTGGCTTCGCCGATAGTAAAGCTGGCTGTGGCTGTTGTTTTTAGTTGATGTGAGCTTCTGCCTGGCGGAAAAGCCACAATAATACGTTTGCTGGGAAAGCGTTCCAATACCATTTTTATGGGTGTGGTGAGGTCGCTGTCACCAGAAATAACCAGTGCCGTGTCAAACCTATTTTCATAGGCGTCGGTGAGTAACTGTGCGGCAATATTCACGTCGGTCATTTTTTCTTCATGGGTTGTCCATTGCGCACCGCAGCTTTTGCAGGTTTTTGTCTTTTGTAAATAGTGACCGTAATGGCTGGTTTGATCAGTAAGTGTGTCCAGTGCATCTAACCAAAGGGATTGCCTTTTTGTATCTTGGCTATTGCCCCCTGAATTACGGATACGCGCGGTAAAATAGTGACAATGCTGTAAGGCTTGATCATCTTTGAGTAAGGACGCTGACATGGCGACTAAATCTAGCCAATAGTACTTTTTCCAACCTTTGGACTTAAGCCCGAAATAAAGATTGAATCCATCGATGTAACTGATGACTCGAGTAGGCGCGCTCATCTTTCGTCACCCAAAAATCGCTTGACTAACGCTATAACGATGCCTATAGTTAGGTGTATTAACCCCGCCGAAGAGAGTATCTTCGGCCCGACGCCTCCTTCTTGGGGGCGTTTCTTTTTCTGCATTAGCCAAATCTGCACATTTAAAATCCCTTTATTTTTCATAGTGTTAACTCTGGCGTAACTGCTTTTGATAACAGGTCACTGAGGTCGTAATTAATACTGGCCACGCCAAAATCGGGCTCTACAGTGAAGGGGCTTTGTACATAAAAAGGCCCTTCGTGTGAATCGTTGTCGACAATCACTATGGCGAGAATAAATTTATCGGATTGGTTTAAACCGTAAATAATTTCATTACGACTCACGGTAATAGTGCTTTGGCCTTTGGCGCGACCTTTTACTTCAATATGACGATCGGGCTTGATGGAACCATCGGCATTCGCGGGCGGGCGTGAACTAACATCCCAACCACATTTTTCAGCACCTACATCGGTGACTGTATAACCGAAGGCACGTTCGGCTTGTATCACTGCATTCATAGCGACTCGCTCTACGCGGGCTCGTGCCACGGCATCGACCGAAAACTGGGTTTCACCTTTACGCATGGACAATAAGCCTTGCGGAATCACCAAGGCGCCTCCAATAACAACGGGGGTGCTGGATACCACATTTTTAAGTGCAATCAACTCGGCTTTACGTTGTTCTAATCGGGCGGTAAGTTCATCCACACGGCGGCGGGCCATTTCGGGTTGCATGCGAGGTTGCTTGCCTGCGTTCACGTCGTCTTGCAGTTTGATGTAACGGTCGGACCAATAGTTAATTTCTTTCACCAAGCGCTCGTTTACGGCCGCCATAGTTTTATCGGCTTGGCGTTCACGACGACCTTTTACCTCGGCATAATGCTCGGGCACTAATTGCCGTGAGGCATGGTTCAACGCCAAGGCTTCTAGGTTATGGTTGAGCCAACCGGCTTGGAGTATGTCGCCTACGAGTTTCAAGTCGTATTCATCAATGGGTTGTAAATCTAAATGCGGTGCCCATCCAGCGTTGATGGCTTCGCCTTGCTCATCGATTTCAACAAACTGTAACCGACGTGATGCTACATCACCGCTTTGGCTCGACTCACGTACTGTGTGGTCAACCATGAACAATACTTTGGGTTCGGTACTGTCGTCATTGGGGTCAACTAATACTGCGCCTTGTTTTAGTTTTGGCCGGTGCGCTTGTAACACTAAATCAGTTGCGGCAAGCATAAGTGGGTGCATGGGATGGATCATATCCGCCATGGGTTTGCCGGTTTGACGTACGTGTTGTTTTTCAAAACAGATACGTTCGTATTTTTTTAATACCGGTGTGCGGCTTTGACCAATCATACGGTCGCGCTCACGAATAGCAGCGGGTACATGACGTACTTCATATCGCCCTGATTCTCTTGCACGAAATTCACCACCCAGAGTTTGAAAAGCTGCGGTAAAAAAGGCGCGAATAAAGTAGGGCTGAAGCTTACGGGCCTCGGCTTTTTCCATTTCTTCTTTTACAGCATAGAGCTCTTCAAGCCCCATTTGCTGTTCAACCAAGGCGTTGCGTCTGAGAATTTCTTTTAGGTGATCTGTGTCCAGTGCGCCTTCAATCACCTCATTCATTTTGGCTTTAGTTTTGGGGTCTTCACCATAGCGAATGGCCTGAACCAACAGCTCTCTTAGCGAGACGTTATCAAAGGCCTCACCCAGCACATCAAATACTTTACCACCAAGAGCTTCTTTCTCTACTTCAATTTTATCGAAGAGTTTTTGAAAGACTTCGCCTTCGCGGGTTTCATTGGCGACGATATTCCATAAATGGCAAACTTCTGTTTGACCAATGCGATGGATACGACCGAAACGCTGCTCTAAGCGATTTGGGTTCCATGGCAAGTCGTAGTTCACCATTAAGTTGGCGTTTTGTAGGTTTACACCTTCGCCTGCTGCATCTGTGGCTACCAATACGGTAACTTCAGGGTCATTGCGGAATTCTTCTTGAATTTTACGGCGCTTGTCTCGATTAGTGCCGCCAAAAATAGTGCGCACTGCGTTGGTATTACCTAGCATGTCGCCAATGCGTGCAACTAAATAGTTAAGCGTGTCTTTGTGCTCGGTAAAGATAATGAGCTTGCGACGGCTGCCCCTCTGACCTGATGAAGAGACGGTGAACATTTCCGGCTTGTCTTGTAATAAACAAGACAGCTCCTCCCACTTTTTATCGTTGCCTGATTGCACGACTAAATGGGCTTGACGCTCAAGGTATTTGAGGCTTTCAATTTCAGCTTCAAGTTCTGGAATCGTTTCAGCGGCAGATGCTTGATCCACCACTTGCTCGGCATAGAGTTCATACTCTTCGGCACTGAGATCTTCATCGAGTTCATCTAAATCATCAGGTAAGTCAATTTTTTTCTTAAAGCTGTATTCACCAACGGTTTCGGCTACGCCGTTGTTGGCCGATTGGCCGCGTGCCATCAGTTTAGTTTCCGCTAGACGATCTTCTAGGCGTTTGCGACGACGTTTTAAGGATTGGTAGATTGCCTCTGGGCTCGACGCCAAGCGACGTTGCAGCATGGTTAATGCAAAACCAACGTTGTTCTTTTTTTGACCATCAAGATTGTCGGCGCGATTCATCTCTTCACGAACATAGGTGGTAACCTGTTCGTAGAGTGATGCTTCCATTGGTGATAGTTCATAGTTTGCGGTATAGGCCCGACGCTCTGGAAACAATGGCGTGCCATCAAACTTAAGCAGCTCTTCTTTCACCATACGGCGCATCATGTCGGAAACATCTACCTTATGGGCACCTTCACGGAATTTGCCATAAAAGCGATCGCCATCGAGCAGCGACAACCATATTTGAAAGTCTTCTTCTTTACCGTTGTGCGGCGTTGCTGTCATCAGTAGGAAATGCCGCGTGATGGAACCCAGTAACTCACCTAGCTGGAATCGCTTGGTTTTATTCACTTTATTGCCGAAATAATTAGCCGATAATTTATGGGCTTCATCGACAATGATTAAATCCCATTCGGTATTTTTTAATTTTTCTTGGAAGTCTTCATTTCGAGACAGTTGGTCTAACCGGCAAATAAGCTGGTCGGATTCATCAAAGTAATTGCCTGAAGCGCATTGTTCTTGTTTTTCACGGCTGAATATATCGAAGGTGACGCCGAATTTTTCGAGCAGCTCATCTTGCCATTGTTCTGTGAGTGAGCCAGGCGACACAATAAGAATGCGCTTTGCATCGGCACGCATTAATAATTCACGAATAAGCAAACCAGCCATGATGGTTTTACCGGCACCAGGATCATCGGCCAAGACAAAGCGTAACGGCTGTTTAGGCAGCATGTGTTCATAAACTGCGGAAATCTGATGTGGGTAAGGATCTACGTTGGAAGTATGCACTGCCATCATTGGATCGAACAAAGCGGCTTGAGTAATACGGTGTGCTTCTAGCCCTAGCTTAAATTCAGCACCGGGTGCATCAAATGCCCAAGGTCGGCCTGCTGTGGCCAGCTCCAAGCGTACTTCATCAGACCGGAACAGCATCTGCTCGCCGAGCTTACCCTGGCTATCTTTATAGTAGACCGTGATAGCGGCATCACCGACGGGTTCAACCTGAACAATTTTCACAATCTCTTCTGATTGAATACCGCGTATTTGAGCGTCTTTCTTTACATCCTCAAGTTTTATCATCATTCCCTTCCCACTTTTTTTGCTCGATCCAACTTTCAATATCTTCTCTTTTAAAACGCCAACTTCCACCCACTTTAAAGCCGGGCAACTTGCCTTCGGCAGCCAATTTATAAGCGGTTTTTTCAGCCAGCTTTAAGTAGGCTGCAACCTCTTTTAATGTCAAAATTTCATCTGTCATAGTGTCTATTATCGTATCTATCGCCGCAGAACAAAGGGGAGAATATGGGAAAATAGAGGAAGCTTCAACCATAAAGGCTTCAAGCAAGATGGTTTTTAGCGTAGATTGATAAAATTGACCGCCCACCTGTACAGCACACCAAGGATATAAGATGAATAACACGACAAAGGGGTATTACATTAAGCCTAGTGATGCTAGCTCGTGGACTCAATGTATTCGACGTGTATGGCTAGATAACAAGTCAGAATTGGACATAGAGCCAGCAGAAGATGCCTTTGCGTCTCTGATCATTGAATTAGGGCTTGCGCATGAACAAGCTGTGCTGGCAGAACTGCGTAAACAATACACCGTATATACTGCTACCTCACCTGAAGATACACAACGGCTAATGACTGAAGGCGTCGATGTTATTTACCAAGCGCAATTACTGGATGATGAAAACCGTTTTGTTGGCTACCCTGATTTTTTGATTCGTCATGATAGCGGTGAATATCAAGCGACCGACGTCAAGCTATCGCTGAACGAAGATAAAAAAGAGATTCAGGTTCAGCTTGGATTTTACCGTCAAATGCTCAACTCTACTTTGCCCGCTATTGTCTTTCTGGGAAACGGACAACAAGCCTTGATTGGTGACGATGCCAATGCCATCACCAATAAATTTGTGGCAGAAATGCGTGAATTACTCAGCCTCGATGCTGAGCCGCTAGTTCACTATAGTCACAGTAAGTGTCGGGCATGCCCTTATTACACGCATTGCAAACCTACTTTTGAAGCAAAGGGAGCGCTAAGCCTACTCTACGGTGTAGATGCTCGATCAGCACCTGGTCTCGACGCTAGCGGTATTCACACCATCACCGATCTTGCGAATACCGACCCCCAAAACATTCCCGACATACCCTATTTAAAAGGTGACGACAAAAAGAATCGAGCGGTACTACAAGCTAAATCTTATCTTACAGGAGAGATTTTTCAATTTAATACGGTTACTTTGCCGAATGGGCAGTGGGTACATTTCGATATAGAGGATAACCCGCTAACGGGTACTGGCAACAAACACGTTTATCTTTGGGGATTTTTAGTACCAGAATATAGCCATACGGATTTTGAGGCGGTGTGGACAGATACCGCTGAAGAGGACAAAAAGGGCTGGCTGGGTTTTCTAGCGAAAATCGAGGAATACAGGCAACGTTACCCCGACTTAATACTGGCACATTATTCCAGCCACGAGCGCAGTACTATTCGAAGCTATGCTAAACGGTATGATATGGAAGAACATTGCACTGTGAGCTATTTACTGGGAAAAGATAGCCCATTATTCGATATGCAGAAACCCGTGCTTAATAGCCTTGTATTGCCACTACAAGGCTATGGCTTAAAAGACATTTGCAAGCATAAAGACTTGGTTAACTTTCAATGGGAAGATGATAGCGCAGGCTCGCAGTGGTCTGTGGTGCAATTCAACCGCTTTCTGCATGAACCTGACTCAGCAATGAAAAGCCCATTAAAAAAAGAGATACTTGGCTATAACCGCGACGATGTTATCGCGACGAGACGCCTTGAAGAATGGCTTCGCCATAGTGGTAATTAGGTAGGTTTATGGCTTAAATATTAGGCCACTTTAGCCTGATGCCCCAATAGGATTAAGACAGCGGCTGGTGTAACTGCTCCATTGTCGGCAAAAGGTCGCGTACTTCACACTGCAATGTCTGAGCTATCACATAGGCTTTTTGTAGGGTAATGCTAACGATCCCGCGCTCAATTCTACTCATGTAGCTGCGATCTATCCCTGCGAGCAATGCCAAGCGCTCCTGAGAGATATGCAGTTTTTCTGGCATTACGTACATTCTGCATTAGGCGACAATTAGCTTGCAGGGCGACATAATCCCTATAACTTACATCTTGCGGCTGGTGTAAGAAAGAACCTTAGCATTGCATTGAGACTCTTCTTGCTCTAACTCATCTTTTTCAAAAGTGGCTAAAATATCCTGAAGCTGCGATTCAGCAAGATCGGGGTGCCCTTGCTTCAAGCTAGTGCAGGCATCTTCGATTAAATCTAAACATAACTCTAGATACACTTTATTTTTATAGAGCGTTAAGTCTGTAATTTTCGCCATCGTATTAGCCTTATATTTTACCCGTCATTGACTATCAAAAGAATTTTAAAAATTTCGGGAAACCTCATCAATGATTAACCACAAACCTTCCACTTCTTTGTCATCTAAATCTAAGTCACTTATCCCTGACGTCGTCTGCTGAAGAAAGCGTACACGCTGGATAGCAATATCTTGAAGACTGACAAAGTCCACAGTATCTTTTTCTTTATCCATATCGCATTAACCCTTCGCTACTTTCATCTCCTGTAGTAGACAAAAATATAGGATAAAAAAGTAACAATCAACCTTTATCGGATTATTGCATCGTGAAGTAAAAAGCCATAAAAGATTGTCATTTAGATGTAAAAGTTGACACCATTAATAACGAACTACATTACGACGTAGTCCATATACTTATCATTCGTTAGATGGAGAAAATTATGCTGTTATCACTTGCTCTCATTCAACTACTATTATTTATCGCGTTTTTCATCCTGGAAAATAAATATCCCGCTAGAAATCTACCTCGAAATCGATACTTCTTTCGCTGGTGGATCTTCACACAAACATTTGCCATTCTATGGATAAAAGTGTTATTTATTTTTATGCACAAACCCACCCATGGTTTACTACACCCTAATGCAGGTGTTGTAGAGCTCGGGGCATTATTCTTCTTAACTTACTCATTCTTTAACTACTGGTGGCACCGTCTAAAGCATAGCAACCCCATTATATGGCGCTACATTCATCGTTTTCATCATGCGCCCTCTAAAATGGAAGTAGCATTGATTTTTTTCAAACACCCTTTAGAAATTGTCGCTAATAGCCTGTTAATTTATAGTGTAGCCTGGCTACTCTCCTTGCCCATTGAGGCCGTTGCCATTGGACTACTCATAGAAGGTGTAATAGAAACTTACCACCACGCCAACATCAACACACCAAAAAAAATGCGTTGGATCAGTCTCTTTATCCAAACACCTGAAATGCATTTAATTCATCACCAAAAGGGGCTGCATCGATATAACTATGTCACCTTTTTATGGGACACCGTTTTTAAAACGGCGCGTATTCCAAAAAATTGGGATGATGAGCTAGGACTAAATTTAAAAAATGGCATCAAAGGCATCTTTCTTTGCAAAAAGTAGTACAAATTTAAACATACTCATCTATTATTGTAGATGAGCCCACTATTATAGATAGAAGGAAACAATCATGCTTGCCCGAAAAGAAAACATAGCGCTTGAAAGCTATAACACTCCCGCCGACATTGATTTTATTTTACGCCAAGAAATTAATAAAAAAGTCAAACAAGATAAAATGAAATATGACGAGTTGGCACAAATAATCGCTACTGATGTAGCCACACGATTTAGCGCCATTCATTATTTAGTGGATCAAGGCACCCTGAGCCAAACAGCCTTTGACAAGTTAATTGAAAAAAATACACCTTCTCGCGCCTACATTGGAAAATACGCATTAGGGCAATCCATTTGCATCCGTTATACCAACAGTATTGCGATGGCATTGGGTATCGATTATACGGTCACTGCATACGACCCTGCTCAAGACACACTAAGAGAACTGGAACTTCATGATCAACTGTAAGGATGCAATAGCCATGAGTTTATCCATAGGCGAACAGCTATCGCTGGCACGCGAGCAGCGACAGTTTTCAAAAACGCAGCTGTCGCGCGTTTTGGCTGCGCAGGGCTGTAAATTATCCCCTAGGCAAATCCGTGCATTAGAAAGTGATGAGGCCGTAAAAGCCTCACTAAACGATCTAAAAAAATTGTTTGATTTATTAGCCGTAGAGACCGATTTTATTATCGATAAAAAATCAGATTTTAGCTTAAAAAAACAAGCCAAACAGTCCATGAAAGAATTAGCTCGACGCGGTAAAGAAGCGGATGTGTTCTCTATTTTTAAAGATGCGATAACATCGATATAACATCCAAGAAAACACGCCAACTACTAAATATTTATACCCAGCGAGCAACGAAGATAAACATAAAAAGATCACTTTAAGCATGCCCTTTTATATTGCACTAACTCCAAGCAACGGGTGGAACGTGAGCCATCCACTATGACTTATACATTCGATCAAAACCCTGCGGGCTAAAACCATTCATACGCTTTTTACCCATTAAGATCACTGGCACACCTTTTCCACCTAGTGCATCATAATGTCGCTTAGCCCGCGCATTTTTCTCTATATCATATTCACAACAGCTGCGCCCACAACCTACCCTGCTTATAATTAAAACAATAACATTCGCCAAAAGTCCCATCGGACAGCTATAATTGTCTACTTTTAACGCTATCAACAGAGTTTATAATGGCTACTATCTTGGTGCTATATGCACACCCTGCAGAGGATAAATCGCAAGTCAGCAAAGCGATGTTTAGCATTGCTAATACAGCTACGGGGGTCACTGCATTTGATCTATATGCCACATACCCTACATCGAGAATTAATGTAGCGGACCAACAGGCCTTATTATTAGCCCACGATGTCATTGTGTTTCTTTGCCCTGTATTTTGGTACTCAACGCCCGCTATTTTAAAAGACTGGCAAGATTTAGTTCTCCAGTATGGCTTTGCCTTTGGCCCCAATGGAGACAAGCTCAAGGGTAAACGCTTTTTACTCGCCATGTCGGCTGGAGCGCCCGCTGAAGAGTATCACCATGATGGCATCAACGGTGTTTCATTAGAGAGCCTATTACTCCCACTCAACAAAATGGCCAGTTTATGTAACATGACCAATGAACCGCCGTTTTTACTCTACGGCACCACCACCGCAGTAGACGATGGGCGCCTCCAAACCCACCTACAGCAATGGAAATCACTACTACAAGGCTACATCACCGAAGAGCTAAGCCAATGACCGAATACTTTATTCAAGCCCTTATTTACTTATCCGCAGCCGTCATTGCTGTGCCTCTGGCCAAACGTCTAGGTTTAGGCTCGGTATTAGGTTATTTGATCGCTGGAGTCGTGATTGGCCCAATCACTCAACTGGTTGGCGAAGAGACCAATGCCATTCAACACTTTGCCGAATTCGGAGTGGTGATGATGCTGTTTTTAGTCGGTCTAGAATTAGACCCGCGCGCCTTATGGGACATGCGCAGCCGACTATTCAATCTGGGCGGCTTACAAGTACTAGGCACCGCAGGTATATTTACTGGCATCAGCTTACTCTTGGATATTGACTGGCGCACAGCGGTGGCGATAGGCTTAATCTTAAGCCTAAGCTCAACGGCCATTGTGTTGCAAACTTTTAGCGAAAAAGGCTTAGCCAAAACCAACGGTGGCCGAGCTGCCTTTTCTGTTCTGTTATTTCAAGATATTGCCGTCATTCCCATGCTGGCATTGATCCCCTTATTAGCGCTACCAGAATTAATCGAAGCGGGAACGGTAGCTAATGATGCCGAGCACCATGCTATATCCTTAGTGGATGGCCTAGCGGGGTGGAGCTACGCCGCCGTAGTCCTAGGCGCTATTGCCGCGGTTATCTTGGGCGGAAAATTTGTTGTTCACCCGCTGTTTCACTGGGTGGCAAAAACCGGTTTACGCGAAATGTTAACCGCAACCGCATTATTACTAGTGATTAGCATTGCCGCTCTGATGAGCTTAGTGGGACTATCCCCCGCATTAGGGGTGTTTCTCGCAGGGGTAGTATTAGCCAACAGTGAGTTTCGCCACGAACTAGAAAGTAATATAGAGCCCTTCAAAGGACTGCTACTAGGTTTATTTTTTATCACCGTAGGTGCAGGCATTAACTTCGCGGTGATCACCGACAATATCGTCATCGTCAGCGTATTTACCTTAGCGGTTATGGTGATCAAATCTAGCGTACTCTTCATACTTGCTAAGCTATTTGGCGTCAATAAAGATGGCGGCTGGCTGCTGACATTAAGTCTTGCGCAAGCAGGAGAGTTTGGTTTCGTATTAACTGCATTAACCGTACAGAGTTTTGTTTTACCTGAACACATCGCCAGCATTCTTTTGCCCGTCATTGCCTTAACGATGTTTCTTACGCCTTTATTGTTTATTATTTTCGAGAAAATAATATTACCCATATATCAAGATTCAGAAAACACAGCCAAAGAAGATAGTATTAACGAACAAGCGCCAGTGATCATTGCCGGCATTGGTCGGTTTGGACAAATCGTCAACCGCTTCCTAAAATCCAATGGCATCAACACCATCGTCCTCGATCATTCTTCCGCAATAATAGAGAAAGTTAAATCGATAAAAATGAAAGCCTATTATGGTGATGCCACTCGACCCGACTTACTCCATACTGCGGGTATCGATGCAGCCTGCATGCTAATCATTGCCATTGATGATAAAGAAAAAGCAGTGGAATTAGTGCGCTACGTTAAACACCATCGTCCTGCACTCAAGGTATTCGCTCGCGCCTACGATCGGGGCCATCGATACGAATTACAAGCCGCAGGCGCAGATGAAATTGTTGTGGAAACCTATTATTCCGCGCTTACCTTAGCCGCACAAGCTTTACAACAAACAGGGGTACACCCATTCAAGGTAGAACAAAATCGGCATAAATTCCGCGAGATAGAACACCGCAATCACCAAGAACTCTATACCAGCTGGTTAAAAAACGAGGACGAAGCAGGACTCGGGATACAACATCGCGATTTATTTATACAACTAGAGCAAGCACTAGATAAAGAAATGCTGCGCACCCATCATACAAGCGATGATATAGAAGCTTGGCGTCCACCCCCTAAGGAGTATGGGGATAGTTTGAAGGGCGACAAATAACACCTATAGTTTAACGCTTGCGGCTAGTGTAAAGAAGAATCGTAGCATTATGTTGGCATTCCGTTTTTTTAAACGAACGATTAGAAGAGCTGACTATCATTGATCGAATTCCAAGTAATACCCAAACATTATTCTTTGGCGCATGATCAACACTCATTAATGACGATGACAATACCCACAGCTATAAAGTAGCTGGCCCTGATGAATTAGATGTTAGCCAAAACAAGAGCATCGATTACGAAAACATTGCTCAAAGAATGGTTGGGAGACGACATATTCTATCAATACACCTAACGGTAAAGCTCTATTCACTATTGATCAAATTGAGTATAAGATATAGTGACTTATCCCGTTAGGGTTATGCTTATTGGGTTTAATTTTATTATAACCAGTTCTGCTATATTAGGTACATACTACTGGGTCACTTGAAAAGAATACACTCCATTTCAGGCGCGCTGTGAATATGTCCCTATTCGCTCAGCTTCGGCATCCATGCCTCAGATGGCCTGAAACGGAGTGTATTCTTTTCAAGCACCCTACTAGTATAATGGGTTTTTAGGCTATCACTCCCCAGAAAACTCAGTAATACGTATATCGAGGCAGTGAGAACTCAACACTACCTTTTATGCTTCACCGGAAAACTTGTTGAGCAAGACAGTAACTAACGATGAAATATAGAAACAAAGGAATTAATCCACAATGCTCATTGTGCCTATAGAAAAGAATCTTAGCTTAAAGCATCCCCCCATAGTTTTATTTTTTATCGTCCTACTTAACGTCTGTGCGTTTTTTTTCTATCAGTCTGGAGAGGATTTAACCATCCAGCAGTCACTAGACACTTATCAAAAAGAACATTTTTTTGATGAAGAATGGCAATACGTTCAAGAATATTTAACTAACACTGACAAGATAGTATTACTTGATGAATTTGATCTGCTCAACTCTAACAAGCAGTATAATGAACTTCATTTTCGCATACTCATGCATCCTGATTTTTTTTCGTACTACAAGCCTTTCGCCATCTCTCTTTCCTATGATGAGGGGGCTGACCAAAGAATCATATTAAGAGAAAAAATAGATCAAGCTATTAAATCTCTTAGCTTCATTCGGTTTGGATTAACGCCCAGCGACCACTCTGCCATAACATTTATTACCCACCAATTTCTACACGGCGACCTTCTACATTTATTAGGCAATATGTTTTTTTTGATATTATTTGGCTTTGCCGTAGAAGCCGCCATAGGCCATATTCGCTTTTTAATGTTCTATGTACTTTCGGGTATCACAGGCGGCCTGCTTTACATGATGGTGGATATTGATAGCGTCATGCCACTAGTTGGAGCATCGGGTGCCATTTCTGGCGTAACGGCCATGTATTTAGCCATCTTTAGACTACAAAAAATCGAATTCTTCTATTGGTTTTTCGTTTTTATTGGCTACATTAGAGCACCAGCATTACTTATTTTGCCATTATATATCGGCAAAGAAATATATTACTTTTATCATGATACCGGCTCTAACGTTGCCTTTATGGCCCATGCAGGCGGACTAATAGGCGGTAGTATTTTTATTGGTTTATCATACATCTTTACTCCCAATATATTCAATCGGGAATATATTGAAGAAGACCAAACACAAAACCCTAAACAGGATGAATTATCTCTTTTATATAAGGCTATCGAAAAATACAACTTTAATACCGCATTAAGGTTATCTAGCAACATACTAAAAAAATATGGTGAGGACACTGACATCGATTTCTTAAGGTATCATCTATTGTCCATTGACAAAAATGAAGAATACCGACAATCCGCTATTAAATTACTTTCAGAGACACATATTGACAAGCACCATTTACAAAAAATTGAATCTATCTGGACAGAAAACTCCGGCATACAACAAGACCTAAATGACAACACACTCTATCAATTAGGTATCGCACTGTGTGGACTGGATAACCCTACAACTGCCAGCAATATTTTCAATACGTTGAAAAATAAAAAAACACGCCATCAATCACTAGGCATCTATGCTAGAAAATTATCCATGCGTTATCAGGAATTAAAGAACAAACAAAAACAAACCGAATATGAAAAATTCGCTGATAGCTTATTGGAGAAACTAACCTAATGGATCATTGTAAATACCACCCTTTGGCACCCGCCACATACTACTGCACGCACTGCCAGGTTATGGCGTGCGATGAATGCTCTGATGACAGCAGCAACAGAGCAGATGCTGAATGTTTTCTATGCCATAAATCTCTGCGAAGCCTGGGAGCAGTAAATAGCGCCGAACCTTTTTGGCGACGACTGCAACAAAGTTTTCGCTACCCCATGCATCCACAAGCAGCAACAATGATAGGTATTGTTTCACTATTAACCACGCTGTGCAGCTTAATCCCTTCCGTCTTTATTTTTCTCCCGCTGTTAATGTTGAGTGGCGCAATGATGAAATATGCGTTTACTTGTCTAGAATCAACCTCATCAGGTAATTTAACTGCCCCAAATATAGGACAAGCGTTTGGTGAGGGCCTGTCATTACTCATCAAATTAATGGCCATTTTCATTCTTATTGGCGCTTCTATCACCGCCACCATATATATTTTTGGTGTGACACTGGGCATGATTATTGGCTTACTATTCATAGTAAGCTTGCCCGCAATACTTATCAACTTTTCCATTAATGAAGATATCATCGAGGCACTCAACCCCATTAACGCCTCACGTTTAATGCTATCTATTGGCATACCCTACTTATTACTACTAGTATTTATTGGGATTATGCTTGTATCAGTAGGCGCTATCAGTCAGTTTATTGGTGATTCGCACTCACTGATTACGACAACTCTACAATCTATTGTATCTAATTATTACACGATAGTTATTTTTCATATCATGGGATATATGATTTTTCAATACCAAGACAGACTAGGATTTATTGCAAGAGAAAAAAAACAGGACAACAGCAACTCAAGAACAGAGATTGAGAAAAGCTTAGCTGGAATTGAAGTTCATATTAAAGAAGGATTGTTTCAAAAAGCTATCGTTATGTTTGATAACTTATTGAAGCAGCATCCCACCAACAAGAAAGCGCATGAAAAATGTTTTGATTTTTTATGCGCCATAAAAGAAAGTGAAAAAATAAAACCCTTTTCATGCTTATATCTTAAGTATATTATTGACAACCAACAGAACTACCTACTGCTTACTACATATAAACGAACACTCCATATCGCACCACTTTATATCCCAAGAAAAGCATCTGTTAGATTTATATTGGCAAAAGCATTAAATGATAGTGGCGACTTTAAAACTGCCATAAAACTTATTAACGGGCTACACAAACAGCACCCAAAATACTCTAAACTAGTTGACGCATATATATTAATGGCTGAGTGCTTACAGAACCTACCTAACATGCAAGAAAAAGTAAAGCAGTGCTATCGCTTAGTTGAACATTTAAAAAAAGGGCCTGCCGTAGCTAGCGTCACTCAAGAAGAAACGCCAAGATTTAAACTGGCACCTCTCGATCAATAATTTCATTTTAACGAAAATAATTGGACTAGAACCCGTGAAGAAAATCCAGGAAAAACAGTTATCTTTAGATGATGTTACGATCACTCAGAAACACTGAAATTTAAAGAATTACCTTAGAAACAACTTTTTTCTGCTATTACAGTAGACTTAAGAACATCATCCTTTACAGAAAAAATATTTTTACCAACGGCCTTCCAACCACCTACTCCACCAGTCACTTTTCATCCCGCCAAAACATGACCCAACAAAAAACTCAAAAATACTAATGAAAAAAGCATATAAATTAATTTACATGAGGGGATACTACGCCAACAAACAGTAGACATCAAAGAATGAGGGATTGATCTTCATGACCCATATAGTCGATCAAAACCCTGCGGGCTAAAACCATTCATGCGCTTTTTACCAACTAAGATCACTGGCACACCTTTTCCGCCCAGTGCATCGTAATCTCGTTTAGCGCGTGCATTTTTCTCTATATCATATTCAATAAAAGCGATGCCCTTGGATGTAAAATATTTACGGGCTTTTTTACAATACCCACACCAAGCCGTAGAGTACATGACTACCTTGCCGTTTGTAGAACGTGATGAATTTTTAGTGGCACCACTACTCGCGGGAATATCTTTAAAAGTAACGGTGTCATAACGCGTAATATTCCCGCCGGTTAAGCGCTTGGATTTTTGCGTCGCACTAGGTTTATCGCCATAATCCTAGAAAAAGTAGTTGGGCGCGAAAAAGATGCGCAAGCTTTTGGTGTGCATAGTGAATTTTAAAATCACGTGGTCGCCTTATTGGCGATGAGAGCATTTTAAAATTTTCTAGGTGCATCAAAAACTTGCGTAGACTTTCGTGATCCAACTGCTTATTTTAGGATAATATACACGCCCAGCAGCATCAACCCACTTATACACTTCAGCAAAGCCATTGCCGCTCAGCGCTAAACATACAATGATAAATATCAGCTTATTCATGAAGACTGCCTTTAGGAAGGGAAAAGCTGGCGCTAGCTTTTAATTAAATCGTTTTCATCAGCGCCTGCACGACATAATCCATATTGTTATTATTTAAACCTGCGACACTTATACGACTAGAATTCACCATGTAGACACTATGATCGTGCTTTAAGGTCTGCACTTGCTCTGGATTAATACCCAGAAAAGAAAACATGCCCTTCTCATTTTGAATATAATCGAAACGTGAGCCTGCACCGGCAGTTTGTAGCTTTCCAACTAAATTCACGCGTAAGCTCGCAATGCGTTCACGCATTTGCGTTAACTCTGTCTGCCATTGCTGATTTAACCCATCGTTGTGCAAAATAATATCGACTAATGCAGCACCATGATTAGGTGGCATGGAGTAGATCCCTCGCGCAATACTTAATAACTGCCCATGACTAATTTGTGCCTCAGCAGCATTTTTTGCCATCACCATTACCTCTCCTACGCGCTCACGATATAGACCAAAATTTTTCGAGCACGAACTTGCCACAATCATTTCAGGACAATGCTCTGCTAGGTGGCGTAGCCCCCATGCATCTTGATCCAAACCATCACCTAAGCCTTGATATGCCACATCAACGAATGGAATTGCGTCTTTTTCATTTAAGAAGGTCGTTAGTGTGCGCCATTGTGCTTCCGTTAAGTCTGCTCCCGAAGGGTTATGACAACAGCCATGTAGTAATACCACATCACCCGCAGCAATAGCCGATAAACCTTCCATCATTGCATCAAAATCAATGCTATGAGTTACGTTACTGTAATACGGGTATTCTTTTAACTGTAAGCCACAACTACTCAATAGGGGAATATGGTTAGCCCATGTCGGCGTCGATATCCATACGCTTGCCGCAGTTTGCCTCTCTTTATTACACCGACCAATCAAATGTCCTGCCACATTGAGTGCACCACAACCCCCTGGGGTCTGCACACCTACGACACGTTGATCTTTTATTGCAGGATGAGACTCGCCTAACAATAAATTGATCATGCCTTGATTAAAACCCACCAAACCCGCCGGGCTAACATAGGTTTTAGTGGTCTCTTCTTGTTGCAACTGTAGTTGTGCCGCTTGCACCGCCGCCATAATCGGCGTGTGACCATTTTCGTCTTTGTAGACACCGGCACCTAAATCGACTTTATCCAGATTACTATCGGCGCGGCATTCAACTACAAGATTTAAGATAGGGTCTGCTGGCAAGGGGCTAAGAGTATCAAACATGGTATGTCCTAAAATGTCAAAAGAGAGAGAGTTGAGCACGAATTATAAATCACAAACTCTCTTAAAAGGAGAGTGAATCATTTATTTATCACCAATTACACTTGAATGAGAGCCATACTCATCACTCAAGCATCAAACAAACAATATCACTGAGAACTTTTATCCTAAGTCAGCGTCTATAACTCTGATTAAATCATGGATCGATAACCCCAAAAAAACGCTTATGCGTAAAAATGTATGTCAGCTATCGATATGCAACATGAATATATATCAGGAAGTTCAATAGATAGATTTCGACGCAGACTTTTTTGATCAAACTACTTTTTCTAGGATAGTAACTATACAATGAACTATACGCTTTCTAGACGCTCATTTATCCAAGCTAGCATGCTATCTGCTGTTAGCTTATCAAGCCTGTCATTTCCTCGTTATTTAGCCGCGCAAGCTACTAGAGGCATTAAAGGCGTTTTGGCACCAGAACTAGATGTCCCGTATTGGATAGATGGTAAAGGCAAGCCACAAATTCCCTTTACTATTAGCCAACATCGCGGAAAATGGATCTACCTAAAGTGCTTTCAAGAATGGTGTCCTGCATGCCACTCTATTGGCTTTCCCAATTTACAAAAATTAGTCGCCGCCTTCCCTGACAATACATCGGTCGTGAGCGCGGTTATTCAAACCACATTTGAAGGCTTTGCTAGTAATACTAAAAAGTCTCTACGCAAAAACCAATTACGCTACGGTTTAGATTTACCCTTTGGACACGACCCTGGCAACATTGATTTACCGGCGAATAATCCCAATCGATACTCTAAGACAATGGGGTCATACAGAACAGGAGGTACGCCTTGGGTTGTCATTATTAACCCCGATGGTATGGTAGTATTTAATGACTTTCATATTGATATCGACAAACTCATTATTTTTCTAAAAAATCAGGTAGTGTGATTATTATGGGCAAAAAAAAGAAAGAACAACACAAAAAAAGTAATCCATCTCACAAGAAGCCACTTAACTGGAAGAAATGGATTAAAAAAGGGGCTATATTTTTCATTTTTACTGTTTTGATCGTAGGCACTATTTTTATTTACATTGACAATAAAAAAGTCGGCTATGATTTATCAGTGATTGGTAATGGCACCGCTAGCGTCATACAGATACACGACCACAATTGTCGCCTTTGCAGGCAACTAAAAAGTAACCTAGATAGCGTAAAAAGTGAATTTAAAGAGGACATTCAATTCAAGACTGCTAACATTCTCTCTAATAAGGGCGCTGCCTTTGCAAGAAAATATCAAGTACCTCATGTCACCTTATTATTTTTCGACAAAAAAGGTAAGCGAGTGAATATGCTGCAAGGTGTAACTTCTAAAGAAAACATTAAAACCGCACTGCTGTCACTAGCCAGGAAAAGATAACCCTACGAAGATAAAATAAGATTAAAAAAAAGCCATCATTAATGATGGCTTTTTAGTTCTACATCTCTTTTAACAAAAAAGACTTATAAGCTCAGCACTTTTTCACCACGGCTGATACCTGAAATACCGGTACGCACCACTTCAAGCACTACGGCTTCACCTACGGCACGAATAAAAGCAGTGAGTTTTGCATTGTCACCCACCAACTGTACGGTATAAATATTCGGCGTCACATCAATTATTTGGCCGCGAAAGATATCCACACTACGTTTGATTTCTTCCCGCGCGTTACCGATAGCCTTAAGCTTGACCATCATTAATTCGCGCTCAATATACGCACTATTCGACAACTCAATGAGTTTGATCACATCAATAATTTTATTTAAATTCTTAGTGATCTGCTCAATTTTCTCATCATTACCAATCGTGGTTAAGGTTAAACGCGATATTGTGTCGTCTTCCGTAGGTGCAACACTTAGTGATTCAATGTTGTAACCACGTTGGGAAAATAAGCCGACCACGCGTGAAAGTGCACCTGGAGCGTTTTCCATTAATATTGAAATTATGCGCTTATTCATTAGCTGCGCTCCGTTTTACTTAACATCATATCGCCCACGGACTCTAGCGGTATTTGCATCGGGTATACGTGCTCATTTTGATCCACATAAATATCCATAAACACCAAACGATCTTTCATTGCAAAACATTCTTCTAGCTTTTGCTTTAAGTCTTCACGCTTAGTGACTTTCATACCTACGTGACCATAAGCTTCGGCTAACTTAACAAAATCGGGTAAGGAATCTTCATATAAAGTTTCGGCATAACGGCCACTATAGTTCATATCCTGCCACTGTCTCACCATGCCTAGTGCTTGGTTATTAATATTAATAATTTTAATCGGCAATTTGTATTGCGTACAGGTAGACAATTCTTGAATACACATCTGCACACTGCCTTCGCCAGTAATACACACGACACAATCATCACGGAAGGCAAATTGCACGCCCATAGCCGCTGGAATACCAAAACCCATGGTACCCAAACCACCGGAAGTAACCCAACGACGGGCTTTATCAAATTTATAGTACTGTGCTGCAAACATTTGATGCTGACCAACATCCGTGGTGACAAAAGCATCACCCTTAGTCACTTCATACACAGCTTGCACCACTTCTTGTGGCTTCATCATATCGCCGGAAGTATCGAAGCGATTTTTTGTGTAAATACCGTGCTTATCACGCCATTGATTGATCTGTAACCACCACGCATTCAGTGCGTCTTCATCTATCCTATCGGTAGACTGACCCATCACTTTGAGCATATCGGTAAGTACCGACTCTACTGAGCCTACAATAGGAATATGCGCATGAATCGTTTTTGAAATGGAAGTAGGGTCAATATCAATATGAATAATCGTGGCATTAGGGCAAAATTTATCTAATGAATTAGTCACCCGGTCATCAAAGCGTGCACCTACGGCTAAAATCAAATCACTCTTATGCATGGCCGAATTGGCCTCATAGGTACCGTGCATACCCAGCATGCCCACAAATTGTTCATCCGTACTAGGATAAGCGCCCAACCCCATTAGGGTGCTCGTAATAGGGACTTTCAACTGCTGAACTAGCTGAGTTAATAACTCAGGCCCCTTACCCGCAATGCTACCGCCGCCCGCATAAATGATGGGCTGCTTCGCAGCGAGCAATGCCTTGATGGCTTTGCGAATTTGCCCGCCATGGCCTTTAACATTCGGCGTATAAGAACGAATGAACACTTTTTGGGGAAAATCATAGTCAAACAGCCGATTAGGATCGGTCATATCTTTGGGGATATCAATCACCACGGGGCCGGGACGACCCGATGATGCAAGATAATAAGCCTTTCTAACAATCGTTGGGATTTCGCTCGGATCTTTGATCATAAAGCTATGTTTAACTATCGGGCGAGAAACCCCCATCATATCGGTTTCTTGGAACGCATCTTCACCAATTTTACTACTAGGTACTTGACCCGAAATGACGACCATGGGAATTGAATCCATATACGCCGTCGCAATACCGGTAATGGCATTAGTGGCACCTGGACCAGAAGTCACTAGCACACTACCGACATTACCCGTAACACGAGCATAACCATCCGCAGCGTGGGTAGCTGCTTGCTCGTGACGGACTAACACATGCTGAACACTGTCTTGACGAAAAATCGCGTCATAAATATGTAGCGCAGCACCACCGGGGTAGCCAAATAAAAATTCAACTCCCTCATCTTTTAAGGCGCGTAGCAATAAATCGCCGCCTGAAAGCTTTTCCATTCGAGAACCCTCTTTTACCATTAAATAAAATTATATAGACACTTAACGCCATAAATGAACAACATCACGACATAACTGTAGATGAAAACCATCTAACGTTATCGATGTTGCAATCAATGTCGTATGTCAATGTAAAGGCGTTGAACGCCTATTATACAGTCGCTAGATACTAGCCAGCTATCAGCTAACCTAGCTTGCGGTAGGGCCTCGAAACTAACCGATAAGTCAGTCGTCTAGGAGAGCGATCCACATCAGCGGTAACCGATGCAATAGAACTCATAAACCTTCAGCTTGGAATGGTTTACGCCACACGCCGCGCTCACCCGAAGGTAAGCTTGTGTTCGTAAATGAATTATAGCGCTATTGATCAAATAATGACAAGAAGAATGATAATAGATGAAAAGATTAAACCATCCACAGTAAAAGATTGTTATAACCCACCTTCTCCTTAATAAGCCTAGAAGAAACTATTTACTGCTCTTGCTTAGAACTAGAAAAAACAATGTTATCAGCCTCACCCATACGCAAGTGAATGATATCTCCAGCTACAAAAGTACCTGCCAATATTTTTTGGGCTAAAGGGTTTTCAATGAGCTGCTGAATAGTGCGCTTTAGAGGTCTAGCTCCGTACACTGGGTCAAAACCCGTTGCCGCTAGCTTATCCAATACCGCATCATCTATATCTAACAACAATTCACGCTCAGATAATCTTCCTATGAGAGAAGCTAATTGGATTTCCGCAATGCCGCGGATTTGACTTTGATCTAGAGGATGGAAGACCACGGCCTCATCAATTCGATTAATAAATTCTGGACGGAAGTGATGTACCACCACATCCATTACTGCTGCCTTCATGGTGTCGTATGCAGCCTGTTTAGTTGAGTCTGTAATAGTACTTAAGACGGTATTGCTATCCTCACTATTATCAACATCTTCAGTCTGGCCGTGCGCAAGCTCTTGGATAACATCAGAGCCCAAATTAGATGTCATCACAATCACCGTATTACGGAAATCCACCGTGCGCCCCTGGCTATCGGTTAAACGTCCATCTTCCAAGACCTGCAATAAGATATTGAACACATCGGGGTGGGCTTTTTCTATTTCGTCTAATAATAATACCGAGTATGGACGGCGGCGTACCGCTTCCGTTAAATACCCGCCTTCTTCATACCCTACATAGCCGGGGGGCGCACCGATTAAACGTGCTACCGAGTGTTTTTCCATAAACTCTGACATATCTAAGCGCACCATCGAATCAGGGCTGTCGAATAAGAATTCCGCCAAGGTCTTACATAGTTCAGTTTTACCCACACCGGTTGGTCCCAGAAACAAAAACGAACCATTGGGTCGATTAGGGTCAGACAAACCAGCTCGTGATCGACGTACAGCATTGGCTACGGCCACTACTGCTTGCTCTTGGCCAATCACATGACGATGCAACTCTGCTTCCATGCGCAATAATTTATCACGCTCACCTTCCAGCATCTTGGTTACTGGAATACCGGTCCATTTAGACACTACGTCGGCAATTTCTTCATCGGTGACTTTATTACGCAGCAATTTCATTTCCATCATTTCAGCCTGACTAGCCATGTCTAGCTGCTTAACTAATTCGGGAATAAAACCATATTGTAATTGAGATATACGTTCCAAATCACCGGCTCGCTTAGCCGCTTCCATATCTAAACGCGCCTGTTCTAAGGTACTTTTAATTTCTTGTGTTCCATGTAGGGCGGCTTTTTCTGCGCTCCAAATTTCCTCTAAGTCATTGTACTCTGCTTCAATATTCTTGATGGTGACATCCATCTTCTTTAAGCGCTCTCGCGATGCTTCATCTTTATCCTTTTTAACCGCCTCACGCTCAATTTTTAATTGAATCAGGCGACGCTCTAAACGATCTAAGGCTTCTGGCTTCGAGTCAATTTCCATACGGATGCGACTCGCTGCCTCATCTATTAAATCAATGGCCTTGTCAGGAAGTTGTCGATCAGTGATGTAACGTTGCGATAACTTTGCCGCCGCAATAATAGCAGAATCGGTGATATCAACACCGTGATGGACTTCGTAGCGTTCTTTTAATCCGCGCAAAATAGCAATGGTGTCGGTTTCGGAAGGCTCATCCACCAAGATTTTTTGAAAGCGGCGCTCTAAAGCAGAATCTTTTTCAATAAATTGACGATATTCATTTAGTGTCGTCGCTCCAACGCAATGCAAATCACCGCGCGCCAAGGCCGGCTTTAGCATATTGCCCGCATCTAATGCACCTTCGGCTTTGCCTGCACCCACCATGGTATGCAACTCATCGATAAAAATAATAATGCGGCCTTCTTGCTTGCCCAGTTCATTAATCACTGCTTTTAGACGTTCTTCAAATTCACCCCGGAATTTTGCACCCGCTAACAGAGAGCCTAGATCTAAGGATAAAACTCGCTTGCCCTTCAGACCGTCAGGAACTTCGCCATTAATAATGCGCTGCGCTAAGCCTTCAATAATGGCAGTTTTCCCCACACCAGGCTCACCGATTAATACCGGATTATTTTTAGTACGGCGTTGGAGCACCTGAATCGTGCGTCGAATTTCATCGTCGCGACCAATCACAGGATCGAGCTTTCCAGACTCGGCCAAACTGGTTAAATCAACCGTATATTTTTCTAATGCCTGACGATTTTCTTCGGCATCTGGGTTATCAACCGTCTCGCCGCCGCGAATAGTGTCAATGGCTTTCTTTAAGCGCTTAAGGACTCCATAGCGAAGTAATAATTTACCTAAGTTAGTCGAACCATCTTCCATCGCCACCCACACAATACTTTCACTTGAAATATAAGCATCGCCATTGTCCTGTGATTTTTTATCGGCTAAATTCAGTAAACGACCCATTTCTGGAGACATCTGCACATCACCAGTAGGATTTTGTATTTTTGGCAGCTCATCTAATTGCTTAGCTAACTCATTGCGCAAGACCGCAGTATCAAAACCTGCCTGCGCTAACAAAGGACGTACCGTACCGCCCTGCTGGTTTAACAGGGCAGAGAATAAATGTAGTGGGTCTAAACGGCTATGATCACGACCTAGAGCCAAAGACTGCGCATCAGAAAGTGCTGTTTGTAATTGATTGGTCAAACGGTCAATTCGCATATTAACGATCTCTTAAAAAAATAAACGACACGATACAATCCATGCATAAAGATTTGGCTCTCGTGGAGCTTTAACGCCTACTAGTAATATAGGGGAGAAGGTCGGTAAATCAAGGGAGGAAGCAAAAACGAAGTAGGCCATTATACTGACTATGTGTGCTCACACATTCAAAGAAGCCTTAATTGAGAAGCCCTTTTAAGAAGCTCTTTTAAAAACCTTTTTATGTGAAAAAATGCAACAGCTATATTGAAAAACCGTATTGAAAGCTATTGTTGTGGGCCGATGAAACGCGTTTTTTCTTGGGTTTTAATGGCCGGGTTATTAACATCGGTCACAATGAAAGTAATATCGGTACTAATTTCTGTTAACCGATCTTCAGCAATAGATACACGGATAGGCACACTGTATATTTCACCTTCTTCTAATAAAACGGGACGATTCTTCACAATAGTAAAAGGCAAACCTGCATCGAGACTAATCGTATAGGTTTGCTCTCCTCGCTGCATATTATTGATCTTCACCCTATATATATTGTGCACATTACCTTGACGCACTTGAAACATTTGTGAGCCACGATCACGCTTTACATCGACACTCACCGGCTGACGATTCGCCACGGTGAAAACAAACAAACCCATCACAATAGCCAATACGCCAATATAAGCGAACACCCTAAAGCGCACAAATTGTGTTTTCCCTGTTGCCAACTCATCTTCACTAGTAAAGCGTATAAGACCACGGGAATAATCCATCTTATCCATCACCGTGTTACAAGCATCCACACATAACCCACAGTTAATACATTCGTATTGGAGACCATCACGAATATCAATATCAACGGGGCATACCTGTACACACCAAGAGCAATCAACACAATCACCCAAAGCTGTAGTCGTATAATCGTCTTCAGGTTTTCTAGCACCACGATTTTCACCGCGTGCAGCATCATAATGTACCGCTAAGGTATCATTATCATACATAACCGACTGGAAGCGCGCATAGGGACACATATATTTACACACTTGCTCGCGTAAAAACCCTGCGTTCATATAGGTCATGGCAGTAAAAAATAGTGTCCAAAAAATTGCGGTAAAACTATCAAAAACTAAAAATCCAGATTCATCAAAATAAGGCACAAAACCGGCAAGAAGATCACGAACAGGATAGAAGTAACCAACAAAAGTAAGGCCAGTGATAAAAGAAATAATAAACCATAAGCTAAATTTAGCGGTTTTACGCGTAGTTTTTTCTAAATCCCATTCACTCTTATCGAGTTTGATGCGCTTGTTACGATCACCTTCACAGACATGCTCGGCCCAGATAAACATCAATGTCCATACTGTTTGAGGACAAGTAAACCCACACCATACCCGCCCAAAGAAAGCGGTGACCGTAAAGAGTGCAAAAGCAGAAATAATCAACAACCATGCTAATAGGATGCCATCTTGTGGACCAAAAGTGACCCATAAGATATGAAATTGACGAGCAGGAAGGTCAAATAATATCGCCGGACGTGCGTCAATTACAAGCCAAGGTAATAGCAGAAAACCTAGCATTAGCGGTAAGCCGGTATAACGCCGCAAGGATTGATAAAAACCAGAAATTTTACGTAAATAAATTTTATCTTCTGATTCATAAAGATTAACGTAACGAATCGTGGATTCATCTGAAGATGAAGGCAGTCTATCGTGGGAGTCGGACATAAATAATGGACTCTTTTATTAACTAAATACCGCAGTGGAATCGTAGCGAGGGTGACTAAGGTGCTGAATATAAAGTAATTTTTTGCTTTTTTCGGCAAACTCGTAGCCACCCTACGGGTGCAGCCTTAAAAAGTGAAAAACGCTTTAGATTCAGTGCCTTAGACAGCCGCAGTAAATTCAACTGCGGCCTTTAGGTTAAGGACACCTATAAAAACGCACTTTTTCCGCGATTGCTGCGTCGGCTCCGTGCTCCCTGCGTTAAACCTAGAAACCGCAGTTGGATCACGAAAGTATGCACAAGTTATTGATGCACCTAGCAAATGTTACATTCGGCTCACTACCAATAAGGTAGCCACGCGAATGTAACATTCACTATGCCTACACCGACGTAGGTAAGGGGCGTGAGCAGAAGCGGAAGCTTTGCACACCAATAACTCCCCTAGAGGGGCCTACTTTTGGTACACATCTTTTTCGCGCCCAACTGCGGTTTCTAGGAGCCTGTCGGACTTAACCGTTCGTAGCGAGGGAAAGCAGGAATTAGTCAGTTTTTGCAGTCGATTAAGGCGAATAGTCGCTCTATTTAACGAAATTGACCGTGAAAAATGGCTGGTTCCTGCTTTTCCGCAGTAGAACAGTGTTAAGTCCGACAGGCTCCTAGGTTAAAGGGAGTTGGGGCATGTATGACTTATACACTGCAGTTTTCCGCGCGGCGCCTTTTTGCACTCACGAAAAAATTACTGTTTTTAGCGCTGCCCTTAAGTAAACCAACAACTATGGTTGTTTAGATAAGCTGTAAACGTAGGCAGTTAATAGATGAATTTTTTCTTCACGCAAACGATGTTGTTGTGCTGGCATCTGGCCATTTCGGCCATTACGCAATGTCTGACGAATACCTGCGGCATCGCCTTCATATAACCAAATGTCGTCCGTAAGATTCGGCGCACCCACCGCATAATTACCTTTTGCATCATTACCATGACAAGCTGCACAATTGGTTTGATAGATTTCAGCGCCCTCTGCAACCAATGTTGCATCGTGTTCTTGACCGGAAAGGTTCAATATATATTGAGTCACCACGTTAATTCCTTTTTCGCCTAATATACCCGACCAAGCAGGCATAGCCGCCTGACGACCATTAATCAATGTGTATTTAATATTTTCAGGGCTACCGCCATACAACCAATCATCGTCGGTTAAATTAGGAAAACCCAAATAACCATAGCCATCAGAACCGTGACAAACAGCGCAGTTATTCGCGAAAATACGCGATGCCATTTTCATTGCTCGCGGAATTTCTGCAAGCGCTTCTACTGACAGACTAGAATATAGGCCATAACTTTGCTGATGCTGCACTGAGGCTTTCTTTTGTTGCTCTTCTAACTGTCGGACACTAGTCCAATGGCCTTCTTCAAAAAAGGGGAAATAGCCTTTCCAATTACCCAGTCCCGGATAAATAATTAAATATAGCAGCGTAAATATAATACTAAGTATAAACATTTGGAACCACCACTTCGGTAGTGGATTGTCATACTCTTCAATACCATCATAAACATGTCCAGTGGTTCTATTCTCTGGATCTTCATCATCTTCTACAGCCACTTTACGATTAGCCAATAACACCCAAAGAATAAGCGCTAAATTGGTCATCGTAAGACCAATAATCCAAAAACTCCAAAATGTACTCATAATAAATCCTACCTGCTTAATCTTATCTACTAAACATTACCTACTGCAAGGCCAACAGATGGGGTTGTTCACGGTGGGTAAAAAAACCTGCGACAAACTCATCATTTCCTATGTACTAGCAGGGTGCTTGAAAAGAATACACTCCGTTTCAGGCCATCTGAGGCAAGGATGCCGAAGCTGAGCGTATAGGGACATATTCACAGCGCGCCTGAAATGGAGTGTATTCTTTTCAAGTGACCCGGTAGTATGTCGATATTGACTAAAGCTTTACTACAATAATTCAACAAAAAAAATCAACAAAACAACGCTAGCGCTATTTTATTGAGCGCTCGTGATTACCTTCGTCAGCAAACGGTAGGTTTGCTGCATCATCAAATTTTTTACTCCGTGATGGCGAGAATGCCCACCAACAAATCCCAAAAAATGCAATCATCACAAAGACGGTTGATAGACTTCTAAAATCATTGATATCCATACATTCACCCACTCTTCTAACTTATTTGGTTCTGTTTTCGCTTAACGTTTTTGCTGCAATATAGGCAAGGTACCCAACTGCTGTAAGTACGCCACTAAGGCATCGATTTCTGTTGTACCTTTAACCGCAGCTTCTGCACCAGCAATATCCTCATCCGTATACGGCACACCGACTATGCGCAATGCACGCATTTTTTTAGGTGTATCCTCACCAGTGAGCACATTATCAAACAACCAAGGGAATTCAGGCATATTGGAGGCTGGAACAACATTACGCGGGTTGTAAAGATGCGCCTTGTGCCAAACATCACTATAACGACCGCCTACACGCGCAAGGTCTGGCCCGGTGCGCTTTGAACCCCAAAGGAAGGGATGTTCGTAAACCGATTCGCCCGCTACAGAGTAGTGCCCATAGCGCTCAACTTCGGCACGTAATGGCCGCACCATTTGTGTATGGCATACATGGCAACCTTCGCGAATATAAATGTCTCGACCTTCTAGCTCTACAGCCTTATGCGGCATCAAGCCTTCGATAGGCGTTGTGGTTTCTTTTAAGAAAAACTGCGGCACGACTTCTACCAAACCACCAAAACTAATCGCTACAATGACTAACGCCAGCATCAAACCGATATTTTTTTCTACAATGTCATGATTCTTCACTACATGATCTCCTAAGCGGCTTTAGTTTCAGGTAACGATGATGTACTAGGCGATGTAGTATTCTCAGCATCTCGTACCGTACGGTAAGTGTTATAGGCCATAAACAGCATGCCCAAGAAGAATAAGCCACCACCGATGGCACGCACAATATATCCACCGCGACTGGCTTCTACCGAATCAATAAAACTATAAGTTAACGAGCCATCCTGGTTGAAAGCACGCCACATCAAGCCCTGCGTAATCCCATTAACCCACATTGCTGCGATATACAGTACCGTGCCCGATGTTGCCAGCCAGAAATGTACATTAATTAAACTCACTCGCCACATTGCCTGTTTGCCAAATAAAATCGGGATCAAATGATAGAGCGAACCAATAGAAATCATCGCCACCCAACCTAACGCGCCTGAATGTACATGGCCAATCGTCCAATCGGTATTATGCGATAGTGCATTCACGGTTTTAATGGCCATCATAGGCCCTTCAAAGGTAGACATGCCGTAGAACGATAACGATACGACCAAGAAACGCAATGTCGGATCAGTACGCAATTTATGCCATGCACCCGACAAGGTCATAATACCGTTAATCATCCCTCCCCAGCTTGGAGCCAATAAAATTAACGACATCACCATGCCTAAGCTTTGCGTCCAATCAGGTAATGCCGAATAGTGTAAGTGGTGCGGGCCCGCCCACATATAGATAGAAATTAGCGCCCAAAAATGCACAATAGACAGCTGATAAGAGTACACGGGGCGACCCGCTTGCTTAGGCACAAAATAATACATCATCCCCAAAAAGCCGGCGGTTAAGAAAAAGCCCACGGCATTATGTCCATACCACCATTGCACCATGGCATCGGCAGCACCCGCATAAGCAGAATAAGATTTAGTCAATGTCACTGGAATGGCAGCACTATTCACTACGTGCAAGATAGCAACGGTGACGATAAACCCACCAAAAAACCAATTGGCCACATAAATATGTGGGGTTTTGCGCTTCATGATCGTGCCGAAAAATACAATCGCGTAAGAGACCCACACTAGCGTAATCAAAATATCGATGGGCCACTCTAGCTCGGCATATTCCTTGGTCGTGGTTAACCCCATCGGCAAGGTAATTGCGGCTAATACAATCACTGCCTGCCAACCCCAAAAAGTAAACGGGATCAACCAGCCACCAAATAGTTTCGCTTGGCAAGTACGCTGCACTACATAATAAGAAGCCGCAAATAAAGCACAACCACCAAAAGCGAAGATCACCGAATTGGTATGTAATGGACGTAAACGACCAAAGTGGGTAAATGGTTGTAAAATATCATTTAATCCTGGCCATACCAATTGCGATGCAAGCAGTACTCCGATACCCATGCCAACGATGCCCCACGCAATCGCCATAATAGAAAATTGTCTAACCACTTGATAGTTATAAGATGACTCAGAATTGACAGCTGCCATAGGATTACTCATAGAAACTTTCCCAGATGGTTAAAAAGTGGACGTAGCACTAATAGGTTTTATCAACGTTATTGCCAGAGCACACTAGGAGGCTGTCCGAGAATAGAGAACCTGCTGCGGAAAAACTATTTCGGCCCATTTTTCCGATCATTTTCGTTGAATAGAACCACTATTCGCCTCAAATGTTCGAAAAAATGGACTCAACATTGTTTCCCCTCGCTACGGCCCCTATTCTCGGACAGCCTCCTAGTATATAAGAGTTATTACGCGCCTAAGAACGATTTGGATCTTTTTTGATAACAATCAAAAAAACCATATCGCGACAATTTAATGGGCTTAGGTGTAGATCAAATAATACATTGACGACATTAGCACTGCCTAACATCGCAAGGCACTGGAGAGCAATAAACCTACAGTAAATGAAGCCTACTCTTCGAGCATATTAATTATCTAGGTATAACATCCATGAACATGGATATTATCGATGGGGGTGCGTTTCAAGCCCCCAAAATTGTTGATTGCCTTCGACCAAAAAGGCAATAACAAATAAAATGTGTTTGGAGCTCTATATTACAGTAATTTTCTGCCTTTGTTAGCAGCAATACGTAACCTTAAGGCATTTAATTTAATAAAACCCGCGGCATCTTTCTGATCATAAGCACCAGCATCGTCTTCAAATGTGGCGATATTTTCATCAAAAAGACTATCTTCCGAGCGTCGACCGACGGCGCTCACAGAACCCTTATACAGTTTGACGCGAACATCGCCATTAACATGGGTTTGAGACTCATTAATCATAGTTTGCAATATTTCGCGCTCAGGGCTCCACCAAAAACCATTATAAATAAGTTCGGCATATTTAGGCATTAACGCATCTTTTAAATGTGCCACTTCACGGTCTAGGGTGAGTGATTCAATGGCGCGATGGGCTTTCATCAT
This sequence comes from Candidatus Endobugula sp., assembly GCA_047619205.1. Taxonomy (GTDB): domain Bacteria; phylum Pseudomonadota; class Gammaproteobacteria; order Pseudomonadales; family Cellvibrionaceae; genus Endobugula. Next base: position 45,490 of record JBLHJR010000005.1, read on the forward strand.
GATAGTGCCACCTGGGGTTTCGTAACAGCCCCTAGATTTCATACCTACATAACGGTTCTCAACAATATCCAAGCGCCCCACACCGTTGTCGCCACCTATTTTATTCAGCGTTTCCAGTACGGTAGCCGGCGTCATGGCTTCTCCATTAATTGCCACGATATCGCCTTTTTTATAACGTAATTCTAAATAAGTGGCTACATCCGGTGCATTTTCAGGAGAGACACTCCAGCGCCACATATCTTCTTCGGCTTCTGCCCAAGGATCTTCTAGGATGCCGCCCTCGTAAGAAATATGCAGTAAGTTAGCATCCATTGAATAAGGCGATTTTTTCTTACTGCCAGCATAATCAACAGGGATATTATGTTCTTCACAATAAGCCATTAAGGATTCGCGCGAGCTTAAATCCCATTCGCGCCAAGGAGCAATGACTTCCACTCCAGGCTTAAGGGCATAAGCACCTAGCTCGAATCGCACCTGATCATTACCCTTACCTGTTGCACCGTGAGAGATAGCATCAGCGCCAGTTTCGTTGGCAATTTCAATCATTCGCTTGGCAATTAAGGGACGCGCAATGGAGGTGCCGAGTAAATACTCGCCTTCATATATAGCATTGGCGCGGAACATTGGGAAAACATAGTCGCGCACAAACTCTTCACGCAAGTCATCAATATAAATTTCTTTAACACCTAAAGCCTCAGCTTTAGCGCGTGCAGGCTCAACCTCTTCACCTTGACCAAGATCAGCGGTAAAGGTGACCACTTCACACTGATACGTTTCTTGTAACCATTTGACAATCACCGAGGTATCTAGACCGCCAGAATAGGCTAAGACGACTTTATTGACGGATGATATTTTAACGGATGACATGTGTTCTCCCAAAGGTAAAATAAAACAGAGGCTTGAACCTAAAAACGGCAGTTACATCACGATATTTGGCACAATTGCTTGATACAGTTTAAAAAATTTAGTATCCGCTCACGACCAATAAGGTCGCTACGCGATAGTAAAGATTCTTATTTACACCAATAACTCGCACAAATATTCGTGCCAACCGCTGTTTCTAGGTTGAAAATAGGGCGCGAACTATAGCAGAAAAACGCAAAAAAGTGGGCTCAAATCAACACTCAGATCAACATTTTTATTGGCTACACTCCAAATAAAACCATCAGGTTTATAAAAATGAAATACGTGGGACGTTAGAAGTTAGACGTGATGTGTCTGTAAACACTGAACATAGCGAAGTAAAGTTTCTTGCATTTCACCTCTGGGATCTACTATTTTGAACCTAGAAACGGCCGTTGGCGCGAAAAAGCTGTGCACGTTATTTCTGTGCATAGGACTTTCCCTAGCAACATAAGTTAGTATCGCCTAGCGACCTTATTAGTCGTGAGCGAATACTAAGATTTTCTAGGTGCATCGATAACTTGTGCAGACTTTCGTGATTCAACTGCCGTTTCTAGGTTGAACACAAAAGGGAAAACATTCAACGTTTAACACCTAGCAGGCTTGTACATAAAACCTTATGGAATTTGGGTTCAGGAGAAAACCCCTAGGAGGCTGTCCGAGAATAGAAAGCTACTGCGGAAAAGCGGATTTTGGCCAGATTTTCTCCTGATTTTCGTCGCTTAAGGGCGCCTACTGTTGGCAAATAGAACCACTATTCTCCTCAGTTCATGAAAAAAACTGACTCAAAACCGCTATCCCTCGCTACGGCCCCTATTCTCGGACAGCCTCCTAGGGCTAATAACAATGTTACTTTGAACCTAACATTCTTTAACATGCTTATTTTTCAGTTTCTGCTTTTTGTTTTTTTGCCCCAATATTTTCCATTATTTCCAGTTCTTTTTTACGTATCTCCACTCGTTCTGGCGGCGCTTTCACGTCCTGAGGCAGTTTCATCACGGTATTGGCTGGCTCTTTACTCAAACGTAATGTAACCCGGCGATTCTTTGCTTTACCTTTTTTGGTTTTATTGGTCGCCACTTGATAGCGCTCGCCATGCCAACGAGCTATCATCAAATTTTGAGACACTCCCTGCTCCACTAAATAATCTACAATTCTCTGGGTTCGCTCTTTGGAACGAATAAGATTTTCATTACGGATACCCCCACTATCCGCATGTCCATCAATATAAATCGCTTGTATAGCAGGGTCTTCCTTAATATAACTGGCAACCTTTTCAAGATACGCCCTAGTACGATCATTTAAATAATCTTCGTCGTCACTGTAATATAATGATTTCTTTTTTACTTGGGAAAAATTGACACTCAACAAATTCCCCAAACATCCCAAATAATCAGTGTAAGTTTTACCAAAGCCCACACTGGGAACAACTACCGTTAACGATTGCTTATCGCCATACCAAGGCTGGCGCACCACGTGCAAGTCCATCCCCTTATATAGTTCAGCTAACATGCGCTCGGAAATTTTTCGTTTAATTGTCACCGGGGTTTCGCCATGACGCACATTAACTGAAGCGATTTTCTCTGCCGCTTGGTCACTTAACCAACCGGGCGGCTGAGAAAACAAATCAGCTTGCCCTGATTTCATTCTAGGACTTTGGGATTGCAAAAAAAACCGCGTGGGTACTCCCGCCCGGCGTTCAAATACCGCCATACCAAAATTATCAATACTATGGGTCAATTGACAGTTGAACTTAGAGCCTGAAAAAGCCCAAGTAACCGCATCTATTCGTGTAGCATAAGTAATGGAACTGGCGGCGAAGGTAAAAGACGAGAACAACACAGCAACCCCAATGAATGGAAAAGCGACACGATGTGCCGGACAAGTCATTCCCTCTAGCCAGCGATGAAACCTGTGAACAACGATTAAAGAATCCATAATAGTGTTATCGACGATAATAGCCTGTGCTTTAATAGCATTTTTCGGTACGATGAGTTCCCGTTTACTAACTATAGTATGAATTTACGTACTTATAAGGAAAAATAGTGCCTCATAGTGACCAAGCATCATTAATGGCAGAAAGGTTTAGAGGTTTTCTACCCGTAGTTATCGATGTAGAAACAGGTGGATTTAACGCCAAAACAGACGCCTTATTAGAAATCTCTGCCGCTACACTCATCATGGATGACGAAGGTATTCTATCAATTGATACACTTTATGAATATCACGTAGAACCATTTGAAGGTGCCAATTTGGAACAAGCGGCATTGGATTTTACCGGTATTGATGTAGACGACCCAGACCGCCATGCCGAACCCGAAGAAGATACTCTCAACGAATTATTTCGAGTCATACGCAAAGCCGTCAAACGCAACGATTGTAACCGCGCGGTAATGGTCGCGCACAATGCACATTTTGACCTGGGCTTTGTTAATGCTGCCGCCGAGCGCTGTCAAATAAAACGCAACCCTTTTCATCCCTTCACCTGCATGGACACTGCCACTTTATCAGGCCTAGCATTCGGGCATACGGTGTTAGCACAGGCTTGCCAGTTAGCACAGATTGGCTTCAGTAATAAAGAAGCGCATTCCGCTGCTTATGACACCCGTAAAACGGCTGAATTATTTTGTAAGATTGTGAATAATTGGCAAGCAATGGGTGGTTGGCCGCTGAGGTAAAAGCTACAAGCTACAAGCTACAAGCTACAAGCTACAAGCTACAAGCTACAAGCTACAAGCTACAAGCTACAAGCTACAAGCTACAAGCTACAAGCTACAAGCTACAAGCATTTTTGATTCTAAGCACACTGACGTCAAGTCATTTCAAAATCTTAAGTAGCTTTTCTTGAGGCTTGCAGCTCAAGGCTTATAGCTTTCCTTCACATACTGCTAAAAAGTGAAGCGCTATCTAAGCCTTGTAATTCCATAATATCTTTCAAACGTTTAAGTGCCTCTACCTGAATTTGGCGAACACGTTCACGCGTTAGGCCAATCTCACGACCCACCTCTTCCAACGTGCTAGTTTCATGCCCACGTAGGCCAAAGCGACGACAGAGTACTTCACGCTGCTTTTCCGATAAGTCGGTTAACCAACCATCAATGCTGGCACTAAGGTCACTGTCTTGTAATAAAGACACAGGATCAGACACATGTTGATCGGGAATGGTATCCGATAGCGTTTTATCGCCCTGAGCACCTATGTTGACATCAATTGAATTCACTCTCTCATTTAAGCCCAGCATCTTTTCAACATCCGCCACTGGCTTGTCTAATAAGTGGGCGATATCTTCAGCGGAGGGCTCATGATCGAGCTTCTGAGACAGTTCTCGCGCGGCACGTAGATAAACATTAAGTTCTTTGACAACATGAATGGGTAAACGGATAGTGCGCGTTTGATTCATAATAGCGCGCTCGATGGTTTGACGAATCCACCATGTAGCGTAAGTTGAAAAACGGAATCCACGCTCGGGATCAAATTTTTCTACTGCTCGAATCAAGCCAAGATTACCTTCTTCAATTAAATCCAACAAAGCTAGACCACGATTAACATAGCGTCGCGAAATTTTGACTACTAAGCGTAAATTGCTTTCAATCATGCGCTTGCGTGCAGCTTCTTCGCCTTTTAATGATTTACGCGCGAAGTAAACTTCTTCTTCAGCCGATAGCAATGGCGAAAAACCAATTTCATTTAGGTAAATTTGGGTTGCATCTAGTGTTTTTTGCACTTCGCTAGGCTTTCTCGGCTCAATGCTGGCAACACGCTTAGGTTTAGTTTTTTTACTAATTGTTGACTTGGCGCTTTGTTGTTTGACTATTTCATTGCCTAGTAAATGCTGAGGCTCAACTTTGGTATCTGTTAACGCGGAAATTTCTGCAGTTGTCATTTTTATACTCCCATTATATATGCAGCTAGTAATAAGTACTTACTATCTATGCTTTAAGACGATGCTGAACACTCTTCTGGATAAAGCGAACAACCAGATAACACCAAATTTTTTTAAGAATACTACATGGTTCTATCTATATTACCGGTCAATGTAAAAGACAATTTAGGTTTTTCTTTTAGGCAGTAAGGTCAATGGATTAATCGGTTGACCATTACGTCTAATTTCAAAATGTAGCTTCACACTTTCTGTTCGTGAGCCGCTAGATCCTATATCGGCAATATGTTGCCCAGCTTTAACATTTTGTCCTTCCTTGACTCGGATTCGATCATTGTGAGCATAAGCGCTAAGATAAGTATCGTTGTGCTTTATAATAATTAGCTTACCGTATCCTCGCAATCCGCTGCCTGCGTAAACAACCTTTCCCGCTGCAGCTGCATCTACAGAGTCCCCCTTTTTACCACGAAGATCAATCCCCTTATTTGCCGCCTTACCTGTCGAAAAGTTAGTGATCACTACACCTTTCGTTGGCCACCGCCATTTCACTTTTTTTCGCGACCACTTACTTACGGCTACTGCTTTTTTAACGGACGATTTTTTTTCTGGACGCGACTGAATTTTAGGCGGCGCAGAAGTCTTTTTAGCGGCCGGTCGTGAAACATTGGCGGATCTCTTCACTGACTTATTTGCGGATGGCGTTAACTGCGGATAAGAACGCCGAGAAATTGATGATACGGCAGAGGCTTTTGCAGAAGATGAAGCCTGATAATTGGCAGGCAGAATAAGGCTTTGCCCTGCATAAATCAAAAAGTCACTACCGATTTTATTAGACTTTGCAAGGCGTTTATAATCCACACCATATTGCCAAGCTATAGAGAATAATGTTTCACCAGCTTTGACTTTATGCAGGCCAACACGAAAAGGTTGTTTTGTAGAAACTCGACTAAGGTCGGTACTGGGCGCCTTATTGGCGGAGAAGATACAAGAAGATAAAAACACTAAAGTGATCACTATACTGAACACTCTAGAAAATCTCTTTATGAGAACCGCAAAACTTGTGGATAAAATAATGGTTTCCTGTGTATACATTTTTATATTAAATCGTGATTAAACGTCCCCATCTATACGAAAAAACTCTAAAATTTTTATAAAAAAAACACTTATAGTCATCAAAATAGTATTTTTCCACTTTCTTTTTTAGACAAGCGTATTTTTTCCACAATATACCGCACTTATTACTGCTTAATACTTAAACGATCTAACAAAAAAACGATTAAAAAACCAACACAAGCGGTCAATATAGCAGTCGATAATTGAGCGTTAGTATTCGTCAACGTTGCATAAGCCATTGGTGAAATATTCGTTTGCACCAACGCTATCGTTTCACCGTGTCGGTCAAGGCTCGTTTCAAGTACCTGCTTCCACGGCCACAATACACTGAGAGACCCCAGCAGGAACCCCGTCAATAACGCCAACATGGTGGATAAATAATGCCGCAATAGGCAACTGAGGATATGACTAAAAACAATTAATCCGAGCACGCAACCCACAGCAAAACTGGCCAATAGCAGCAGATTCAATTCCGTTAATGCTTGAATAAACACACTATACATACCCATTAGCAATAGAATGAAGCTACCAGAGATACCCGGTAATATCATTGCGCAAATAGCAATAAAGCCCGATAGCATCATCATCCACCATGTATCTGGCAATTGCGCCGGTCGTAAAACAGCGATACTGATGGCTATCCCAGCACCTAGTGCGATAGCAATAAATTCCTGCCATCGCCATTGCGGCGTCTGACGGATAAGATAAATAACAGAAGAGACAACCAAACCAAAGAAAAAAGACCATACAGCAATAGGATAGCTATCAAGGGCATAGTTAATCAGCTTAGCTAAGCTTAAGATACTGACAATAATACCCGCAAATAAGGTGAACAAAAACCGCCCATCAATTACCTGCCAAAATACAGCAAACCCCTGCTTAACTATAACCCTGAGAGTTAACGGATGGAGCATGGTTAAGGCCTTGAGTAAGCGCTCATAAATGCCGGTAATAAAGGCAATCGTCCCGCCAGAAACGCCCGGCACTACATCAGCAGCACCCATAGCAATGCCTTTAAAAAACAAGAGCAACCAATAATACCGAGGATTCGATGAAGCATCATTATCAGACATGGGCTAACGCGTGACTCCTTGCAATAAAGGCACAAATTTAACTGGCTCTAGAATCTGCTCATAAAATTCTTCGCTATCACCCTTACGTATGATTAAGGTTAACATCTGCTCTTTCTCGCCTACGGGAATAATTAGGACGCCATCAGTCCCCAATTGCTGCTTTAAACCTTGCGGCACTGTAGCCGGTGCAGCAGCACTCAAGATCGCATCAAACGGCCCTTGTTTGGGCAAACCAAAACCCCCATCCGCATGATGTAAACGCACATTACTAATCCCTAGTTTACGGATAATCTGCCGGGCTTTATCTTGTAATGGTTTAATGCGTTCAACACTATATAACTCACCTACCAATGGCGATAACACCGCCGTCTGGTAACCCGAGCCAGTACCAATTTCTAAGACTTTATCTAACTTTCCCGCCGCCCCCAATAAAGCCTCTGTCATTCTTGCCACGATATAAGGCTGGGATAACGTTTGCCCATGGCCAATAGGTAGCGCTGTATCTTCGTAAGCACGGTGAGATAGCGCTTCATCTAGAAACAAATGTCGGGGAATATTACGGATGATATCAAGCACCTGTAGATTACTGACGCCCTGATCCACTAAACGCTGAATTAAACGCTCACGGGTACGCTGGGAAGTCATTCCCACGCCTTGTAACTGTAGATTATTCAATGCTAGCCCTTATTTATTATTAATACATTATTAATAGATAGAGACATTTGCACGACGGCCATTTTGCTCTCATGCCGCGTTAAAACGGACTCAATCGGTCATTTATACCTATAAACTCCCTCTACCCGTGCGTTTTTGCCTTGCTTGAAAGCAAAATCATCCTCCGTAAAAAGGTCTCAGATAGTACTTACATAAAAAATACGTAACTTAGTCGGTGCATGTTTTTGCTTAACGACAACCGCTTAACGACATGCAATATACCATAATTCAACACTATCAAGAGCGGGTGGGTGCCTGATTGTCGAGTATAGCTACTTCAGCCAGTAGTGATGTAGCAAAGGTGCCTACTGGCAAATCAAAGCTTAGGAGTAAGTCGTCTTCTTGCCAGCAACAGGAGAAATTTTTTGGCAGTAACGCCAGCTCTCGACGCTGCTGCTGCAAGCCTTGATGCTCAAGTCGTTCACACCACTGCTGATACGGTTCTAATGTATTCTGCTCAATGGCTAGAGCAGCGCCTGCGCTAGCTAAGCGACCTCGCCCCCACAAAGGACCCGTCGGATGGCTATCATGCTGAACATCCCCCTCTAGCGCTTGCTGCCAATTATTATTTCGCACACGATAAGCCAGCACTACATTAAATAAATAGGCGCGAGCCGCAGACAATACCATAGAGCGTTGTTTTTTCGGTGGGGGAAACCCGTTTACCAACCAATCATTCGCCATGCGTAAGTTACCGCCTTCTCGACCAAAACGTTGAGCGCCGAAATAATTAGGCACGCCGCTTGTCAGTTTATCGGTGATGGACTGCACAAGCTGCTGCTTGGTATTGTCAGCTAAAGGGGCGGCTGGGATAGCGGGAGATAATTCTCTTACTTGACGTAAGCGAATGTCAAAATGATTATATTGATGATCACCTAAACGCAGCTTCTTACTATGGCGTTCAATTTTAAGGATTTTCACGCCATCCATAACAAATTGTTGCCAATCCACAGGCTTGCGGTCAGGGTCGTAAAGGCTAAACCACTGCCGAGTAATAGCATGACGGTCTTTACGGCCGCAAACACCAATATCACGTTCATTAATACCCGCATAACGAGCTAATTCAGCTGCAACCCAATGGGTATTATGTTGCTTTTTTTCAAGATACAAACACAGATGCTCACCCTCACCGGTTAACGTAAAACCCAGAACTTCTTCTACATAAAAGTCTTCAGGCTGCTGACGAAATTGAGCAGAAAGGGAAACTTCACCATAAGCACAGGGAAAATCTAATGAAAAAATGGGCTTAATCTCCAGGGGTTAATCTCCAAAGTCATCAAAACGCAATAACACCACCGCCTGTGCAGCAATACCTTCTTTACGCCCAGTAAAACCTAAGTGCTCTGTGGTGGTGGCCTTCACATTAATACATTGTTTGTGCGTCTGTAAATCCGAGGCAATATTAATACACATATTATCAATGTAAGGTGCCATTTTAGGCGCCTGCGCAATCACCGTCATATCTGCATTCACCAACTGGTAATTGAGTGAGCGCAGCTTTGCATAGACCATACGCAATAAGGCGCGGCTATCGGCGTTTTTGTAGGCAGGGTCAGTGTCAGGAAAGTGCTTACCTATATCACCTAAAGCGCAAGCACCTAACAAAGCATCGCATAAAGCATGAATGAGTACATCTCCATCTGAATGGGCGATCAAGGCTTTTTCATAGGGAATAACAACACCACCAATAATAATTTTATTAATACCTTGCCTCCCCTCACCAAAGGCGTGAACATCGTAACCTTGACCAATTCTTATATCCATATTTAACCCACTATTTATTAGAGACAATCTTACGACGAGCTAATATAGCTTCCGCCAGCCATAGATCATCTGCTTGTGTGACTTTTATATTATCGTGACGGCCAAGCACCATTTTAACGGAATATCCCAACCTCTCAACGGCAGAGGCCTCATCAGTCATTGGCCATTGTTCATTCTTTGCGCTTAAATTCGTGCCCATTAAAAGCGCTTCACATAAAATACCATAACGAAACATCTGTGGCGTTTGTGCCTGCCAAATCACATCACGGTCCAGCGTTTCTTCGATGGCGCTCTGCTGATCCACTTTTTTTAGGGTGTCATTACTAGGAACACCAAGAATACCCCCCACCGCATGATCGACTAAGTCATCAATCAATTGCTGAATACTATTAGGATCAACGCAGGGACGAGCGGCATCGTGAACTAAGACCCAATCGTTGTCGCCGATCTTGCCCTGCAAACTCTGCAATGCTGCTAAGACAGAATCACTACGCTTATCGCCACCGATAACCGTATGAATTTTTTTATGTGTAGATAATGCTGATTGAGACCAAAATTGATCATCAGCATGAATCGCCACTACAATTCCAGCTAAAAATGGCAGCGATAATAAGGTACCGAGTGTTTGCTGTATTATAGTGGTATCCGCAAGGGGCAAATATTGCTTGGGGCAATCGGCACCCATGCGCTGGCCAACACCTGCGGCAGGCACAATAAACCACAGGGTATTGTTACTAGTAGTCTGCTGATCAAGAATAGTCATTTTTGTTATTTTGGCTCAAATCATCTAACGATTAGTGGCTATTTGGCATCGGATTTTTTAGGATCAACGATCATAAAAAAAGTTTCTCCTTGCTTAATCATGCCCATCTGCTCACGGGCACGCTCTTCAATCGCATCAAGGCCAGACTTTAATTCTTCAACCTCAATTGCTAACACCGCATTACGCTCGCGTAGCCGAGTGTTGCCAGCTCGCTGCGTATCAATTTTCTGCTGTAATGCAGCACGATGAGAAAAACTACCCTCACTAATCCAGAGGCGATATTGCAGTCCGACAAGTAAGACAATTAAAACGGCAATTAACCATTTCATGGGGTTAGTGGTTCAGCGTGCGTATTATTATCAATTTTCCTGCCGCCTTTAACTATATATACTTTTTAAACGGTGAGACGTCCACACGAAAACTGCTCCTGCATTTTCGATGTACCCCTCGTCCTGAGGGGCAACGTGAGACGCGAGACGCTTTTTAAAAACAATCGCGTAGCGACTAAAGCGTCTTGCACTGGACATCTCACGTTTTACTATCTTTTAAACTCTTCCATGCCACGATAAGGTGCGGTGCCGTTCAATTCAGCTTCGATGACTAATAAACGATTATATTTTGCTACGCGATCGGAGCGGCACAAAGAACCGGTTTTAATTTGTCCTGCAGATGTGGCTACGGCTAGATCGGCAATGGTGGTATCTTCGGTTTCGCCTGAACGATGTGAAATAACAGCGGTATAACCCGCGTCTTTTGCCATTTGAATGGCATCTAGAGTTTCGGATAGCGTGCCAATTTGATTAAATTTAATTAAAATAGAATTGGCGATCTTTTTATCAATGCCTTCTTGTAAAATTTTAGTATTGGTCACAAAAAGGTCGTCACCCACTAGCTGGATTTTATCGCCCAACACTTCGGTTTGATATTTCCAGCCAGCCCAATCAGACTCATCCTGACCATCTTCAATGGATATAATCGGATACTGATCACAAAGGTCAACCAAGTAATCACTAAAACCTTCAGCAGAAAACACCTTGCCTTCGCCTTTTAAGTCATATTGACCATCGACATAAAATTCTGACGCTGCACAATCTAAAGCTAAGGTGACATCGGTCCCTAAGACATAACCTGCTTGTTCAACCGCTTCTTTAATAATTGCTAAGGCATCAGCATTGGAGGCTAGATTAGGAGCAAAACCACCCTCATCACCCACCGCGGTATTTAAGCCTTTCGCAGATAACACTTTCTTCAATGTGTGGAAAATTTCAGCGCCTATTTGCAAAGCCTCGGTAAACGTTTTTGCCGCTACTGGTTGCACCATAAACTCTTGAATATCGACGTTATTATCAGCGTGTTCACCGCCATTAATAATATTCATCATTGGCACAGGCATCGTGTACTGACCCGGCGTGCCGTTGATTTCGGCAATATGTTGATATAAAGGTATACTCTTAGCTACTGCCGCTGCCTTAGCTACCGCAAGAGACACTGCCAAAATAGCGTTAGCGCCAAATGTTGCTTTATTTTCAGTGCCGTCAGCGGCAATCATCGCTTGATCGATACCACGCTGGTCCGTAGCATCTTTGCCTAACAACAAAGTTTTTATCGTGGTATTAATATTGTTAACGGCGGTTAACACACCTTTACCCAAGTAACGGCTTTTATCGCCATCGCGTAACTCTAGGGCTTCACGAGAACCGGTTGAAGCACCTGATGGCGCACAAGCAGAACCTACCGCGCCACAAGCTAAGATAACATCCGCAGAAATGGTAGGGTTGCCACGAGAGTCTAGTACTTCAATGGCTTTGATATTAACAATCTTACTCACTGGTTTTTCTCCATCAGTTTTCAATAAAAAATAATTTAATTATAGGATTTCAAGACTGGGCAATGATTTAACAACATCATCTACTGCTTTCATGTGAATTAAAAATGCTTCTAGCTGATCCAATGGCAAAGCACTGGGGCCATCACATTTTGCATTAGTGGGGTCAGGGTGCGCCTCTAAAAATAAACCCGCGAGACCTACCGCCAAACCCGCACGCCCTAACTCAGCGACTTGATGACGACGACCGCCAGATGCAGCCCCCATTGGATCGCGACACTGTAACGCATGGGTAACATCAAAAATAAGCGGAGCACCATCACTCACTTCCTTCATGGTACGGAAGCCTAGAGTGTCCACAACGAGATTGTCGTATCCAAAGCAACTGCCTCGCTCACACAACATGATTTTTTCATTGCCGCATTCACGAAACTTTTCCACAATATTTTTCATTTGTGCCGCACTTAAAAATTGCGGTTTCTTAATATTAATGATGGCGTTGGTTTTTGCCATAGCAGCCACCAAATCAGTTTGTCGCGCTAAAAATGCGGGCAATTGAATAATGTCACAGACATCCGCTACCGTCTGCGCCTGCTCTATTTCGTGTACATCGGTAATCACTGGAACAGCAAAAGTTTGTTTGATTTCCTCAAAAATTTTCAAGCCTTCATCTACACCTGGGCCACGATAAGAATGCATGGAGGAACGATTGGCTTTATCAAAAGAGGCTTTGAATATATAGGGGATCCCTAGCTTTTCTGTTACACGAACATAAGCTTCCGCTACTTGCATGGCAAGGTCGCGAGACTCCAGTACATTCATTCCACCGAGCAGAACAAACGGCCTGTCGTTAGCTATAGAAACCTCACCAACAGAGAGTAATTTAGACGCTGTTGGTGCATAGGGTATTGCTGTCATAAATCATACCGACTGATAAATTATTTTTGGTTCGAATTATCTAAAGCAGCTTCAACAAAACTGGTAAATAATGGATGTCCATCACGAGGATTGGAAGTGAACTCAGGGTGGAATTGGCACGCGACAAACCAAGGGTGATCTGCGATTTCAACCACTTCAACTAAGCTCTTATCAGCAGACCAGCCACTAATACTCATACCCGCTTGCTTAATCTCATCAAGATAATGATTATTGAATTCATAACGATGACGATGACGCTCAATTATCGTTTCTGAAGCGTAAATATCCGCTACTTTTGACTTATCTGTCAGATGGCAATCTTGTGCGCCTAAACGCATCGTGCCGCCCAAATCTGAAGCATCGGACCGTTGCTCAACAGAACCGTCGGCTGCCGTCCACTCTGTAATTAAACCGATAATGGGATCCGTAGTTTCAGCATCAAACTCCGTACTATTGGCATCGGTGATACCCAGTACATTTCGTGCAAATTCGATAACCGCACACTGCATACCTAAACAGATACCTAAATAGGGGATCTTATTTTCCCGTGCGTAACGTACTGCCGTCAGCTTACCTTCAAGACCGCGAGAACCAAATCCGCCTGGCACCAAAATCGCATTAGCTCCGGATAAGATTTCCACGCCTTTTTCTTCTACATCTTCAGCATTAATATGTAAAATATTGACCTTAGTTCGCGTATGAATGCCTGCATGACTGAGGGCTTCATTCAAGGATTTATAGGCATCTAATAATTCCATGTACTTGCCGACCATAGCAATGGTCACTTCATGCTCTGGGTTTAACTTGCCATCAACCACATGATCCCACTCAGACAAATCCGCCTCTGGGGCAGAGATATTAAATTTGTCGAGAATAAAAGAATCCAAGCCCTGCTCCATTAGCAGGCGAGGAATAGAATAGATGGTTTTAGCATCCGCTAAAGGCACCACTGCGCGCAATTCAACATTCGTAAATAAGGCAATTTTACGGCATGAGTCTTGATCAATGGCTATTTCTGAACGGCACAGTAGTACATCAGGCTGTAAGCCAATAGAACGTAATTCTTTGACTGAATGCTGAGTAGGCTTGGTTTTAGTCTCTCCGGCTGTAGCTATATAAGGCACGAGAGTTAAATGCATCAATTGCGCTCGCTGGGAGCCATACTCAAATTTCAATTGACGAACCGCTTCCAAGAACGGTTGTGATTCGATATCTCCTACCGTACCGCCAATCTCAACTAAGGCAACATCGTAACCTTCTGCCCCCGCAAGAATACGGCGCTTAATTTCGTCGGTAATATGCGGGATCACTTGCACCGTACCACCGAGGTAATCACCTCGACGTTCTTTGCGAATAACCGTTTCGTAGACACGACCCGTAGTGAAGTTATTGCGTTTAGAGACCTTAGTACGAATAAAACGTTCGTAATGCCCCAAATCCAGATCCGTTTCAGCACCATCTTCAGTAACAAACACCTCGCCATGCTGGAATGGACTCATGGTGCCGGGATCGAAGTTAATATAGGGGTCAAGTTTAAGAATAGTCACATTTAAACCGCGTGCCTCAAGAATAGCGGCAAGCGAGGCTGATGCTATACCCTTCCCTAGAGAAGAAACAACACCACCAGTGACGAAGATAAATCGAGTCATATATTACCTTAAAAGTACTATTTACAATTTCTATTTATAAGTACAAGGCAACAAGCCTATCGCGCCTTATTTAACAGAATACGAGGGTAGCAAATGGCAGCGTAAACACACCACCAAAAGCAAACGGAGATGGGCGCCAGATTACCAGAAAGCCTGCCGTGGCTCAATCGACATTTACTAAACAAAATCGACTCTACAAACACATCGAAAAATCATCTCTCAGGCAAGCAAGCCTAAAAGCAGAGCCTCAATGCTGGCAGGGCTTTATCAGGTCAGTGGCATTTACCTAGCCTTATCTCACCTGCAGCAGGTAAAACTGGAATTTAACGCCATTTATCCTACGCTCTAATAGATATAAGCCAGTTTTCGTATAAGACTGAGCTCTTACTTAGCAACTAAAAAGCTGTTTGATGCTGTAACACGCCATAAACCACGGGTATTTGACTTGAACATCAACACAATTTTGGCAATAACCCTCAATATAGGTATTTTATTAATTGCCTCTTGGGTTTTTGGCGGAATGTTTATTCGCGGTTTAGCCCAAGAAAAAAACCAATTAAACCAGCAACTCAGCCAACTACGCCAAAAACTACGCAAACTAAAGGCGTCGTCTGCGCAACCCCAAACTACAAAAAGCCTGCTTACTGCAGCTAATCCAGTCAGCGAGGACAATTCTGCTCTAATCCATGAAATGGAACTAGACATCAAGGACAAAGAAGAGCGAATTAATGCGTTACTTGCACTTAAGAAAAGCCAAGAAAAAAATCAAACGTTCTTAAAGACCATGGATACTGGCGATGATATTTCAGCCTACGTGGAACAGCTAGAAGCCGATTTTGAGGCAACAGAAAACATCATCCTATCTCTACAAAATGATCTCGATAGCAGCCGTTTAGCCTTAGCCAACATGGAGAGTGACGCCGCTGACGGCAAAAACCATAGGGCAAGAATATTTTCCTTAGAAAAATCAGAGCGCCGCTTACGCGGTGAAAATACAACACTGCGCACCAATAGTACTCAATTCGCCTTAAAATTAGATACCAGAAACAAACAAGTCTCCAAGTTAAAAGAAGCCAATGTTAAACTTAAAAAATCCATTGCATCGCTTTCAACCGCATCGAATGAGCAGCTAGGTGTCATTAAACGTTTGCATTCGCAAATAGAACGCGCCGAGCAACTTGAAAAACATCAACGCCAGCTCATTACCAATCTTGAACAACGTTTGAAGTCAGAAAAATTTGGGGGCAATGACCTAGCCAAAGTCGACGAGATGAAAACTGAATTAGAAAGCCTACGTGATACTTTAAAACGCACATTGATTGAAAAAGATTTTATTGAAGACCATATGCTAGAACTTGACGATTCACTTGAAAAAGCCAAGGAAACCGAAGCCGCGTTAGAAAGAGCTTTGAGAGAGATTGAAACATTGGAGAAACACTTCCCCGATTTTGAGCCAGTAATTGAGCCCGAAACTGAAGTAAAAGTAAAAAGACCACAATTTACTACTGACATAGTAGAACTCAACAGCATATTAGATAACAATCGCCTTTATGGCGCTTTAGTAGAGTTTTGGACAACATTAGATGCCCCAACGCTCAATTTAATCGAAACACAGGCCATACAGCGACCCCAAATACCCGATTGGGTTTCTCTCAGCATTGGCGACAATGACTATTCAGTGCTGCTTACTGTAGATGAACAACTAGCAAAAACGCTAACACAGTCTATATTTAAGGGAAGTAGTGACTCAAAGCAGGATCAAAAAGATACTACTGGCGAAATCTCTAATATTATCGCTGGCACTCTGGCTAGCGAGTTAGATAATAATTTTTCGGTAGGAGTACCTAAGCATATAGATGAAAAGGAAGCCAAACAGCTACTAGCAACATCGACGTTGGTATCTGAGATATTATCCGTTGCCAATGACAAACCAATTTATGTCGCACTGCTCATTCCAGAAGTATAAATTACGCAACTATTTGATCTATGAGCTAACAGCCACAAATGAATATCTATAGGATATATAAAAAAAGAAAACCGATATGCGAATATTAATTGTTGATGACAGCCGCGCAATGCAAACTATCGTTCGTCGCGGCATCGAACAACTAGGCTATGACCAACTAGAGCTTAAAAAAGCCAATGATGGCCAAGAAGCTCTAGACATTGTGCGTGTATGGGAACCAGACCTTGTCATTTCCGATTGGCATATGCCGGAAATGACGGGCTTAGAATTATTAAAAGCCTTAACTCGTGAAATGCTCGACATTAAAATTGGCTTTGTCACCACAGAAAACTCTGAAAAACGCATTAAAGAGGCCTTAGATGCGGGGGCAGTATTTATTGTACAAAAGCCATTTGACGCTAAAACACTGCACGAAGCAGTACTACCGATTATTCAAGGCAGCACTGAAGGAGAAAATGCATTAAGGGAACAGGAGCAGGATCAAAAGGTGACCACTACACTGTCGGAGCATATTCAACTCCCTCACATCAACACCCTCAAAGACACACTTAATGCACTATCAAAATCACCACTGGATATCCAAGCAAGCCATGCCATGCAATTAAACAAAAAACATTACCCTTACTTGCTGGGTCTTTATAGTGACAAAGACAAAAAATCCGTACATGCCATTGCCATTGCCGATATTAACGCGGCTTGTATACTCGGCGCCCTCTCAGGTAAGATTAGTGAAGAACTAGTCCATATCACTTTAGCTAAAAAAGCTATTCCCAAAGGTATTATGGACAATTGTCAGGCAGTACTAAGAACGTTAGAAACTACACTAAAAAATACGCAGAAGGGCCATCACCTCTCACTAAGAAGCTCCAATATAATGCGCAAACAAAATTTTAATGTTGAAAAATTACTAAGAAAAAATAGCGAGAATCGCTTAGACATCCGCATCACTATGGAAAATTTTGGTAGTGGTTGTTTAACGCTTATCGTTTCTTAATACTAGATTCGTAAAATTTCCTTACAAATTTTCTTCTACAATCCCAGCTGCAATAATGTAGCTTTTTGCTTGCCTGTGTTAACTGTCCACATAGAACATCAGTACTCTATAAAATGCTTACCGTGTATCGCTGTAATAATTCAGGATGCATGGAAATGTTAGTTTTTAACAAAAATGAGGCCATTCCATTGTCAGCATTCGTCTACTCGACGAGCGAAAAGAATTACCGTCCATTACACCACTAGTGTTCAAACAAAGAAGGTTAACGGCTTCATTGCGACACCCACTGGAGTAAACATTGCAGCCCAAGCCACACCAGCAAGACAGTCAACCACAGACACAGTGTCTTATCGAGCAAAAACAAAGCCCGTCGAATATCCTTGTTCTCGGGAGAACGGCCACAACCAAATACTGGCTTGGTTAGCTTTTCCCCAAGATAAACACTGTCGCCGCCCAAGGTAATAGTTAGTGCCCCTGCGCCCGCTGCCATCACAACACCACCATTCGGACTGGCAAGCAAATGCGCTTGCTGTAGCCAACAGCGAATAGCCGCCGAAAAACTACCCACTAACGCATAACTCAGACCAACAAGACGACTAGGGATGTAATTTAAAATATCATCCATACGCGCAGAGAAACGCCCAAAAAATAAAAACCTCGAATCCTTATACCCCCACATCGCATCCAGTGTATTGGTTAAACGATACACTATCACCGCAGGAACACCGCCGATCAGGAACCAAAATATCGGCGCAAAGATTGCGTCACACCCGTTTTCTAATACTGACTCTATACCCGCCCTACGAACGCCAAGCTCATCTAAACTCTTCGTATCCCTACTCACGATCAGACCCACTTTTTCGCGAGCGAGGAGTAAATCATTTGCCTGCAATGAAGTGAATACAGCCATGCCATGCTGACGCAAACTGGTATAACCTAGACAAATATATAACAGGGCTCCCTCTATAAGCCAAGTCACGCTCAGCTGGTTTTTAATCATAGCTGCCAGAATAATTAAAATAATGGTAGGGAAAATAATCAATAGTAAGCCGCTCATCACACCGAGTAATTGCTGACTCATAGTAGAAAAATGGGCTTGATTTAATCGCTTTTCAATACAGTTCGCCAAAAACCCAAAGCCGACTAAAGGATGCCAACGCTTAGGTTCGGCAAAAATAACATCCAGTAAGAAGGCAAAAATAATGGCTAGCGTCGCATCCAACAAAAAAGTATTTAACACAGATTTATCTCAAAAAAAACAGCTATCATAAGCTCGCACAATAGAATAGTAACAATACCCACACTTCTATCATTTCAATCAAAGCACCCACAGCATCGCCCACAAAACCACCCAGTGTTTTAATCCAATAACGCCGCCAGACAATCAACAGCAACACTAGACCCAGTAATAACAATAACCATGAAATAAGGGACAACGATAAAAACAAACCACCCACAATAAAAGCACTAATATAAAAGGCGATATTTTTAGGTGTATCCGTCGCTAGTATAGACGCTAGACCCCCTGTACGAGCATAAGGCGTAGTCACAATAAAAACTACCGCTGCAGATCTAGAGACCACTAAAGCAAACAATACACTAACACCAATTTCTGGCCACAAACTGGCAAGTAGTATGACTTTCAAAAATAGTATAAGGAGTAAAGCAATGACCGCCATTGAGCCCACTGTAGGTTCTTTTAAAACGGTAAATATTTTTTCTCTGCATGAATGATCATCATCATTAGAGGGAATGACAGCATGAGCCGCATACATTGCATCCACACAATCTGCCACACCATCTAAATGTAAGGCTCCGGTAATGACAACCCATGAGGTTAGTAATACGATGGCGCCGACCCAAGGTGATACTGTTGTGGGTAAAAGCAGCGTTACACAAATGAAGAATGCAGCAATGACAACACCTACCATAGGATACCAAAGCGCCGATAACGCTAACTCTTGATCGCGCCATTGCTGCGGCAAATATTTTGTCACTGGGATACGCGTCAGCAAACTAATCGCCATCAAAAATGCACGTAATTGTGTCTGCATATTACTTCTCATCCAGTTCACTACCTATATTATGCGCCACTAAGCGGTAATAAATTTCATCACCATCCGCTGAACTATCTGCTGTTTGAATGACCTGTATACGCGACAGACAGGCATAAGGAATATCAAAACGATGCATATCCAATAAGGACATAGAAAGACAATGGGCCAATAATACGCGCATCACACCACCATGAGTCACGCACAATAGATGCTGGCCTTGGTGCTGACGAACAAAAGCTAAAAAACAAGCGGTCACGCGCGCAGCAAACTTATCGGCAGCTTCACCATTGGGTGGCGGGCAATTCACGGGATCAGTAAACCACTGCTCTACCGCCGATGATTGGGTATTCCATATATGCTCAATCAATTCTCCTTCCCAATCACCAAAATGCATTTCTTGTAATGCAGCATCTGATTGCAAGGGCAATTGATGTTGCTGCGATAAGTGATGAGCAAACTTTTCGCAACGAATTAAGGGTGAGGTAATAATGGCCTGCCATATCACAGGATACTGCTGAGTCACATGGTTAACTCGTTGCACCATGCGCTCAACACCTTGTGGCGATAGTGCAACATTTATCGAACCGCGATAACAATGCCCACCTTCGCACTCTCCATGCCTTAAGAGATCGATCGTGGTGATGGCTGTATTCGTCGCGTCTTGATCAGTCACTTGAACTCACACCGGCTTGAACAAACGTCGCCATTTGATTATGTAAGTCTAACGCCGAACGAAGCATAGGCACAGCTAACGCAGCCCCACTCCCCTCACCTAAGCGTAAGCCTAAATTTAATAAAGGCTCAACCCCAAGTGATTCTAATGCAGAGGCGTGAGCAAACTCTGCGGACTGGTGAGAAAATAACAACCACTGCTGTACCGAGGGGTTAATTCTTACCGCAACTAATGCCGCTGCCGTACAAATGAAACCATCGACTAACACGGGAACTCCCCGCTGCGCGCACGTAATATAGCTGCCCACCAATGCTGCAATTTCTAAGCCACCCACGCAGCGCAACACTTGATAGGGATCGTTTAAGTTTCCTTT
The DNA here is from genome assembly GCA_047619205.1 of Candidatus Endobugula sp. Lineage (GTDB taxonomy): Bacteria > Pseudomonadota > Gammaproteobacteria > Pseudomonadales > Cellvibrionaceae > Endobugula. The sequence continues at coordinate 66,155 of JBLHJR010000005.1, forward strand.
ATGTAAGGATAAGGCTGTAGCGATCACCGACTGTTTACGCTGAATTCCCGCCGCATCAATGCCCGTACCTGACCCCACTACGGCTTCTGGCGATAGTGATAAAAGAGCGGCATAAATTGCAGAAGCGGATGTGGTATTGCCAATACCCATTTCACCACCGATAAACAATTGTGAATCTACTGACTCCGCCATCGCTTTACCCGCCGCTAACGCCGCCTTGACTTGCTCTTCGGTCATTGCTGCTTGCTGAGAAAAATCAGCTGTGCCTGCGGCGATTTGTCGTTGTACTAAACGCGGATGAGTTAAATAGGCTGCAGGTAATGGTGTTACAGTACCCATATTACACACAACTAAATCAGCACCAATACTGTTACTTAAAACACTGATCGCCGCTCCACCCTCAAGAAAATTAACCACCATTTGTGTAGTGACCGCTTGAGGGAATGCTGACACCTGCTGCTGACACACGCCGTGATCACCAGCAAACACCACTACTTTGACACTATCTAAAACAGGATGCGGACTAGATTGCCAGCCTGCAAATTGTTCCGCAATTATCTCTAAACGACCTAAGGAACCTGAAGGCTTGGTTAGTATCCCTTGGTGTTGCCGTGCAGCAGCCATACTAGTAGCGTCGATAACTTTTGCATTTTTTTGTAAGCCATTCATATAAAAGCTATCTCTATTAATTAACACACTAATTAGCCTGCCTTTAACACTAATGGTAATCCAGCTACCACCAAAGTCACTTGCTCGCACTGCTGAGCCAATGACTGATGCAACCACCCACTCTCATCCACAAATTGTCGCGATAGCTCACCCAAGGGCACAATCCCCGAGCCAACCTCATTACTAACCAAGTATAGATTTGCCTGTGAAGACTGCACTGCGTCCAAAAAGTCCGCTTTACGCGTAGGCCAAGAGTTATCTAGCAATGCATTGGTTAACCATAAGGTTAAGCAATCAATTAATAGGTAATTATCTTGCCTATTATATTTTCTTATCACTGCGGCCACATCCAAAGGTTCTTCAATTAATTGCCAGCGTGCATCGCGATTACACTGATGCAGCTCAATACGCCGAAGCATTTCACTATCTTTGCCTATTGTCGCTGTGGCAAGATAATAAAATTTTTGTTCTGGCAAATGGCCATCCACCAACGCCCTATTTTCTGCATAAGCACTTTTACCGCTGCGTGCACCGCCGAGGATTAATTGTTTCATAGACTATATCTGAGTGAGTAAGCTGATTACATTGGACAAAAAACCAATAATGATACCGTTTTTGAATGCAGCACTATATCAACATCTAATAGGTACTGTGCTTTAATTAATTCCGTATCGCTCCTATTGTTGATCACCTTGAGCTAGTCAACCTAATAAACTATCGCCACAACGAATGTCTGAGTTAACACTATACTCACCTTCATCAGCAGACAGTCTGCTAGCATATATCATAGTGATATTTCGCCACATCATGACTAAGGCAGTAGCTGCTCACTAATAATCAACACCTTTACGCGCTTTAATACCACTGTTGTAGGCGTGCTTAGTGTCTTTGACTTCCGATACCGTATCCATAATCTCTTGCAACGCAGAACCACCTCCACGCCCAGTCACCACCACACTTTGCTCTACAGGACTATTCTTTAGCGCATTAAGTACCATGTCCTCATCAAGGTACTTATAAGCCAACATATAGGTTAACTCATCAAGCACGACGAGATCATAGCTAGCATCACTTAATAATGCTTCGACTTGCGTCCACGTTTTTTCGGCTGCCGCTATGTCCGCTTCTCGATCTTGGGTGTCCCAAGTAAATCCCGTCCCCATTTGGTAAAAAGTCACTTCTGGGCAATGTTCGCGCACATAGAGCTCCTCACCTGATAATTGAGCTCCCTTAATAAACTGAATAATACCGACTTTATGACCGTAACCTAAAGCACGCATGACCATACCAAAGGCAGAACTAGACTTACCTTTACCATTACCTGTTAATAATATTGAAACACCACGCTCAATAGAGGCTTTTTCAATTGAAGCATCTACTTTCGTTTTTTGTTTTTCCATGGAGGATTTGTGTTTTTGATTTTTATCCATAATTTTACCGTAAATTAATAGAGGAATTGATAAGAAGCTTCCAAGGAGCGGCCTCTAAGTTGCGGTGTATTATTTGCTAACGATTTAGTCTATGCACGGCCACTAGAAAGATTAACGGCATATGCTACCGCCTATCACTAGCAATAGAATGTAAGTAAGCGATTGAGAAGGGAAATAAGGTAAGTATAACGAATACGAGAACCGTATCGCAGACCATATCTGAGAGGCACCGTAGTGGATAACATCTAATTCAACACTTAGCATTAAAATAAATATCAAATAACGAGTAGCCGCCTAGAAAGATACCTTGGATGACAGCCCTCCGCTCCATCGTGATTTCAACAAAAGGCCGGGTATCCGACCCATAAATCCACTTGAGCTAATGTTGAACCATCACTAAGAAAGCTACTAAGATAGTCAATTAGAGTAATCTCTTACTTACCGTTGCGGGTGCAGCGCTGGCATTAAACCAGACTTCACGTTTACCCTACACATCTGGCCTTATTTACAAAACAAAAGTTATAAAACAATAAGCTAATTGCAGGCACTTGTTGCGATGTGGCGACTTTACTTACCCACGGAGAATAAGTCAATAGAAGAGGGTTTCTAGGAGTTTGTCGGACTTAGAAAGCATTTGCAGCTCATCTACATTCGGCAACTTGTTGAACGAAGCCGCTATGCGGCAAAGTTACCAATCTCAGTAAATCAGTAATAATCCCTCTACGTACTCAACTGTGAGTTCGACCACTAGAGGAATCACCAAATGAACAAAGCACAGCAAAAAC
>JBLHJR010000006.1:0-65986 GCA_047619205.1 Candidatus Endobugula sp.
TATTTATTGAAGATATCAGCCATCGTTACTATCCAGCTGGAGGCTATCGCTTTGTTTATGACAAGGTAATTCGGGGCGTCACCGCACTCTGTATTACTAAGTATTTTGTAGATGACGGCTATCATGTCGATTGCATACCATTAAATAAAAATCTAGAACTGCCGCTTACATTTACTACGCTGCCAAACAAAGTAAAACTCACTAAAAATACGCTTAACGCTATACGAAAAAGACACCAAAAAAATTCTATAGTAAAAACAAAGTGATCAGATGAGAAGTTATTTTTTCAAAAAAATTCTGAACACTTCATCATTTATTCAGAAAACCTCAAGATAGCCGCGCTCTCATGAACATTTACGAACTTATTGCCACAAGCCCATTAATAGGCTTAGCCTACCTCATTTGGCAACATAACAACATTAGTATTATTGCACGCAACTCTGTTAAGCGATATTGCAAAGAGGCGGGAGTGCAACTATTAGATCAAAACATTATTTTAAAACGGTTACGAATAAAAATTTCTCCGCACTCCTTATTTGCATTACAACGTCAATACGTATTTGAATTTTCTTCTATTGGCGATTATCGTTACAAAGGCATTATCCATTTATTAGGCAAACGTATAGAACGAATGGAATTAGAACCTTTTAAGACACTGGTGAATGCGGACACTGAAAATACAAGCGACTAAGCTGTTATCGCTCCATTATTTTAACTATAAGAATAAGATTCCCTTCTATATCCCCATCATCAGTTAACTCTTTATATTTGCCGATATTGGCGTCACTACTTTTTCGTTACTACTAGTATCCGATAACGCATCCAATAAAACTTCTGGTTTACCTTTGCATGCTTTCGCCAAATTTTCACGATGTTTAGATAATAATATACCGATTGCTTCACTAGCCTTTTCATCAATGCCCTTAATATTTGACTCGATTAATGCGGTAATATTCTCTGCTAGCTCTAGCATTTTATCGTGTTCTTCTGCCTCTTTTTTATTTACAAACATACTTTCGTCTCGGTCACATTTCCACACTGCTATAACAGCCATAATTTACCCCTTGATATAATACTGTATTTTTATACAGTATTATATCAAGGGGTAAATGTCAATCACTATTTTGGCATTCTTAGTAATGAGGAAATAAATAATGTATTAGCGGAGAGCGCGCGAGGTTAATTATCGTCTGCTAATTTAAGCTCATAATTTGATACCAAGCGATGAGTTAGTACCATACTAGTAATAACAGACATAGCAAAAAACAATAAACCTATATGGGCTTTAACGCTGGCCAGACCACCCAGCTTTAATGTTGCTGCCAAGATGGCAATTAAGAAAACATCCGCCATCGACCACTTACCAATAACAATGAGGTTTTTAACCAGTGATAATTGATGATCAGGCACTAGAGGCCGGTGATTGATTTTCCATAACAAAAGAAATTTATACAGTGGAACAAGCACACTGAAGATAAGAATAACAATGGCTAAAAAAATTTCACCTTGTTTAGCCAACTGAATAATTCCCGCTAATAGAGAAAAAGAATCCTTTAAGATAATAAATTTTTCTAGCGAGAACATAGGTAGACTTATACCCAGAATAAATAGGCTCAATGCAAATAGCCACAACAGCTTATCCGTAGTATTTTTTTCTAAACTCACTGCTTCCCCTGAACCGATATAGTGACATTAATTATCTTAACATCCAACCAAACACCTATGCAGGCACTTGCTAAGAATCTCAATCGTTTACATCAACTATCCACTCTGCCATTTTTTCAACTGTAAACAAATGCCCGCAAACAACGTATTTTTATCGTTAGGTAGTTGTTTATCTTCAGTCATTAATAATCGCCGGCTATTAGCAATAGCATCCCATTTGAGCTTAGTAAGAGTCCAATGTTCATCTCTAGGTGGCTGAAGACCAATATAACTCAGCTTAAGCGTGTCCTTATCTTCGGCCCATAGATGTAACGCTGGCGGGTGTTTAGTTACATTGGCTTGCGACCATTGCAGGTGTAAACGCGAGGGCGTATCGATACTTTTGCCATAAACGCTAATAACAAATTGAATCTCTTTTTCTGCGTCATGGTAAGCCGACATAGTAGCCAAGTAACTAGGGCCAGTCGCTACAATTAACGTAGTGGGAACACTAAACCACAGCATAAATGCCAACATTAATGAGGCTGCCGCACTAAAACCTGTTGCCGCTTTCCATGAAAATATATTAACCCAAATACTGCTGGAAGTTTTCTTCTCTGACATTGTCGCTTGATCAATAGCACGCCAAATTTGATGCCGTTTTTTTATTGTTAACTCGACGGCTGGTAGCTGTGCATGCAAAACAGCAAACTCATCCGCCCAGTTTGCGACTGCTCGCTCTAGCTCTGGGGTGGTTGCCATTAATTTTTCTGTGCGTGTACGCACTCGTGATGTCATCACACCAAGCACATACTGACTGGCAATATGCGCATATATTTTTGGTTGCTGGTACCTTAAGCAGCGAGACATTGTTTTAACTCCTGCAATCCACGACGTATCCAAGCTTTTACAGTGCCAAGCGGCTCAGACATTTCTTCACTTAATTCACTATGACTATAACCTTGCACGCAACTCATCAATATCGCTTGCTGGGAGCGGGGCTTTAATTGCGCTAAGCACTGCCCAATCCAATGCCTATCAGAAAGATCATTAACCTCAGTCAACTGGTTTAATAGCTCGGGATATGTATCCGTAGAATCCTGTGGATGCGCCTGTAAACTGCGTAAGCGATCAACAGCACGATTACGTGCAAGTACGCAGATCCAACCCCATGCACTACCACTACCGGTATATTTTCCTGCCTGTTGCCATACGGCTATAAATACCTCTTGCAAGACATCTTCCGCTTCATGCTTATTCTTTACTATCCGAACAATAAGTCCTAATAGCTTTGTTGAACTTAAGTCATAGAGATTTTTTAACGCGTGTTTATCCTGTCGCTGAATGCGATAAAGTAATGAGTTTGTTTCTGTAAGCCAATTAATATCTGTCACTAAATTTTTTACCCTACTGAACAATCTGATCATTGATAAGATGAGAGATCATTCAGAAGAGGCTAAGCCCCTCCTGAACATCCGTTTTAGTAGCCGTGCTTAGCTTTCTTTTTCGCTTTCTCAGCCGTATGCCAAACGCCACCGACGCCATTACCCGTTGTATCACCCGCTTTACTGTCGCCTACCCAAGTATATAGCGGCTGGTTGTTATAGGTCCATTGTTGTGCACCATCTTTACGCGTCGTTAACCCCCAAGGTTTATTGACTGTTGCACCTTGCTTCGCTATATGCGGTGGCCATTTTACTGCACAGCCACCATAGCAGTTAGATGCTCCATCTGCGTCTTTATCAAAGGTATACAGTGTCATACCTGATGAGTTAGTCAGTATTTTCCCATGATGATCTGCTGCTGCTGACATAGCGATAAAAAGTGAAAGTGCAATAAATAATGTTTTCATAGTCGTTTTTCCGTAGTAGTTATGTTTTTGGTGTTACATAACTAAAGACGAAGCTAAGAGATCAATTGGATGCAAAAATAATTTATTTATTTTTGCTTAGCGGAAATTGAAGAAAATTTAAGATTCTACCTGATTAAACACCTCTCAGAGCGAGTGGTTATTTTTAGAATCCCAGTAATTCAACAACTGCACCTTCTAGCTTTTCTAAAGCTGGAATGGTTGCAAATTCATCATTAACCATGACATTAAAATCATCATAAGGCTTCAGCATTGTTGCTGCATCTTCTTTGATGAGCTCAGGCGTTACCCGACTAAGCCGAGGAATGCCTTGTGTAGGAAAACACAAAAAAGGCAGTTTTGCACTGACACCCGTATTATTAAGTATCGTCATTTGGCTAGTTAGCTGGAGAGCCGGAATAGCATTACCATTGATGGCTTCATAAGAGACCATCGGCACCATAACACCGCGCCACAATACATGACCTAAAAACCATCCGGGCAATTCATTAATCTGTGTATCGCGCATTTGTGGTTTTTTATAAGGCAGCATTTCCGCAACCGATACCGTAGGTAAGATAAGCTGACCATTGGCAACAGGAATAAGTAAACTAGGAATTTGATTACTAACTGTCTTTGCCTTTGTTGGCATGGTGTTCATCATATTCATATTACCTATCGACTAGCTTTTTTTATTAATGCTTTTAAGTGTATTGCCAAACTCTCTGGCGTATCAATCTTCTTTACATAGCCAGTATTAATGGCTTCTTGTGGCATAGAGGCCACCACACAACTCGCAATAGACTGCGCCCATACTTGGCCACCCTGAAGTGACATCAAACGACAACCCACCACGCCATCATCGCCCATGCCGGTAAAAAAAATGACGCCTGCATATTCACCATAAACACGAGCCACATTGGCGACAACATGATCGATTGATGGCTTATAGATACCTCGCCATTGACGATCCTGATAGAGCACCATGGAACCATTTTCCTGTAACTCTATTACATTGTCTGCTGGCACCACCACGACACTATTGCGACACACAATATCACCGTGGGTAGCAACAAAGCTGTGGTAATGGCTATCTCGCGCTATTTTTTCACATAGCACCTGACATTGTGTCTGATCAATATGCTGTACATAAAGAAAACCAAGGTCGAGATCATTATCCATCGCATCTAAAAAACGCTTAACGGTTTCTGGGCCGCCCGTTGAGGCCGCAATCACCCAAACATTTTTTGCTTTTATTTTGTTTTGCTTACTGAGCTGTATTTGGCCTTCAAGGTTAAGCAGTTTAACTTTCAACTGTCGCGTCCAAGAACTATAATCGGCTTCTGCCGCATTATGCGTATTGCCCTCACTAAAAATAACCGGCTTATCTATATCGTATAACCATTGTTGAAAAGCTTGCTCCGCCGTCCCCGCACCTAAACGTTCAACATCCACAACAATGACCCAAGCATCAATATCGAGAGTTTGTCTTTGTAAATCCTCCTTACCCTCCATAACATCGTTAATTAACAGGCAATTAGGCGACCGGTAACCACTTTTTTCTACTTCAGCTTTAAGATAATGCAGCTGAGCCAGTGTTTCGCTCACTACGCCTATTTTTAACGAATTCATGCACAGTGACTCATCAATCGAACCCTTTTATACGCTAGTCAATCCATTAGTAATCGTCAGTAGCTGACTAATATTTTTCAGCAATTGATCTTCTTGGAAAGGCTTGCCCATATATTCATTAGCACCCGCCGCTAAACCGGTTTGACGATGCTTTTCTCCTGTTCGTGAAGTAATCATAATAATAGGCAAGTCCGCTGTGCGTGAGCTGCTACGCACGCGTTTCGCCACTTCAAAGCCATCCATACGCGGCATTTCAATATCGAGTAGCATTAAATCTGGGGAATGATCTTGCAACGTCGCGATAGCATCAACACCATCTTTTGCCGTAATTACATCAAAACCTTCACGCTCTAGAAAACGTGTCGTCACTTTACGCACGGTGACCGAATCATCGACAACCATAATTAAAGGGTTACGTACTGAGGCCTGCTGCTGAGGCACATCGGTAGCCAATAGTGTCTGCGAGTGAGATAGCGCATATTGCTGACGAATCATCGCATAGACATCCAGAATCACCACGACATGCCCATCACCCATAATAGTGGCACCCGATAAGCCTTGTACGGAACTAAACTGCGCACCTAATGTTTTCACCACAATTTCACGACTGCCTTGCAATGAATCAACCTGAATCGCAACAGAGTGATCAGTACTACGAACTAATAATACTGGCACGGGTAATACATGCCCCTCGACTTTTGGCGGTGCACTTTTATCCAACAAAGTGCCTAAGTACTGTAGTTGGTATTCGTTGTCTGCGTAGCTAAAGCGACTATCTGGGTCGCTATAATAGCCAGCCAACTCATCGGCTGGGACACGAGCAATACCCGCTATGGCTGTTAGCGGTATGGCATATCTGTCATCGCCCATGGTAATCATTAAGGCTCGGTTTACAGAAAGCGTGAAGGGTAAGCGGACGATGAATTGCGTGCCACGACCTTCTTCAGATTGTATCTCAACGCTACCTCCAAGCTGTTTAATTTCACTGCTGACCACATCCATGCCCACACCACGACCCGAGATTTGCGTAACGGTTTCCGCCGTTGAAAAACCTGCATGAAAAATAAATTGCAAAATCTCTTGATCACTTAGTTCAGCATCGCGATTCATGAGTTGCCGCTCAATCGCTTTTTCACGAATACGATCAATATTCATCCCCGCACCATCATCAGTGAGGTAGAGCAAGACGTTCCCACCTTCTCGACCTAGAGACAAACTAATACGCCCGGAACTAGGCTTACCTTTCTCTTCACGCACAGTGGTATCTTCAATACCGTGGTCGACGGCATTACGTAGCATATGCTCTAATGGAGCCACAATACGCTCCATCATGTTTCGATCTAGTTCACCTTCCGGATTAGTAAACTCAAAGTTTACATCCTTACCCAACTCTGTGGCTATTTGGCGAACAATACGGCGTAAGCGCGGCACGATTCGCGAGAAAGGTACCATACGAGAACGCATTAAACCTTCTTGTAGCTCAGTATTAATACGCGATTGTTGCAATAAGACGGTTTCAGCATCGCGTGCCTTATTCGATAAGGTGAACTTTAAATCTTGTAAATCGGAGGCAGATTCCGTTAAAGAACGGGATAATTGCTGCAATTGTGAATAGCGGTCCATCTCCAACGGATCAAAATCCTCGCGTTCGCTTAACTGCTCTTGACGAAAGATCACTTGCGCTTCCGTTTCTATATCTAATCGACGTAGTTGTTCTTGCAAACGCCCGACAGTATCATCCATTTCATTTAACGAAGAGCCCATATCACTCATTTGCTCTTCCATGCGACCACGACTAATAGATGTCTCACCCGCAAGGTTAACCAGCTCCTCCATCAAGTCTGCTGACACCTTAACTGTTTCTTGTGGGGCAGGTCGGCGGGCAGTATTAGCATTAGGGCTTAGTTCAATATTTCCACGTGTTTCTGTCTGATTGACGGGTGCCACTGAATTTGGTGAGAACGACACGATATTCGTATTTTCATTAGCACTTAATTCAGCGGAAGGAACATGCGTTTCAACCACTGCATCATGATGACTTATATTGGGCTGAATGCTTTCTGACTCTTTAGGATATTGTGGAGACTCATTGCTGGGCATCACCACTTCATCGTCTATTACTGTAGTCACTCTGGGGGCAACAAAATCAGTATGAATGGAGTCATCATCTATAGATGCTACTGTTTCAAGCTCAATACCCGCAACTGTTTCATCCGCATTGGAAACTTCATCATTTGCAACATTATTCGACGTAATTGATTCTGGCAAACTAGCAGGGGTATCTAAGGCATCAACATTTTGAATTAATTGGTCCTGATATTGATGAATGACAGTTATCACATTAGCGGATGACTCACCCCTTGACTGACCAATCAAATATGATTCAAAATCATGTGCCAGATCACCTAAAATTTTCAAACCTGCCAGTCGTGCACCACCCTTGAAGGTGTGCAGTACCCGTTGGATACCCGCATTACTGGATTGCGCATCTTCGCCGTCTTCCCAAGCGTGGATAATCTCGTCGATATCCTCAATAAGCTCAGCAGCTTCCTCCATAAAAATCTCAACAATCTCTTCATCGACTTCTTCATATAAACTATCGCCAACAAAACTACTCATATATTTTTTAGAAGTGTCAATATTGGCATCACTACTACCAACATTTATAATTACGTTTTCTTGCTCATTTTTATTAATAGATAATGCATTTAATTGCTGCAGTAACTCTTCATTGATATCCGGCAAGTCTTGCCCGCCCGCGATCGCATCAATAATATCGAGAAGACTATAATGCGCATCTATAAGTACATCATATAAATGATCACTTGCCTGCACCTGACCTTCTATTAAATATTGGTACTGTGTATAAAGGGCATTACTTAACTGAATCATAGAGCCAAGATTCGCCCGCTCTGCCCCATCCTGTACCTTAGCCAACTCTACCGCAACAGGCTGCCAATCCTCTGCTGAGGCAGAAGAATGACGCCACTTAGCAATTAAAGGATCTATATCTAACAATAGATTCATGCCTTCGTGCATCAGCATTTCTAAAAAAGCAGGATCAACTTTTGGACCGGCATGTTCATCTTCGTGACGAATAAGGTGGCCAACCGAACGTTCACGTAATTCAGTAGCACGAGCCAAAAATAATTCTAACTTGTCCATAGTTGGATACATTAGCCGAGATACTTGCTCCAAAGCATCTTCTGTGTAAGTCACACTATCTTTAAGTAACTGTAAAATATCATCATCGATGTTGACTTGATAAGCACGTAGATCTTTAGCAAACAATTCCATTGGTTTCATCAATTCCGCAATGGGAATTATTTCTGCCATATAAGCACTACCTTTCAAGGTATGCATCGCACGTTGCATAGCATCCGTTGGCGGCTCAAAAAATGGGCTGCATGCCTCCATTTTTTGAATGTATTCTCTAATCACAGCCAGGTGAGTTTCAGCTTCAGAACCAAATATTTCCCATAACTGAACATCTATATCATCGTCAAGCATCTCCGCTGCGTCAACGACAAAACTTTCATTTAGCGCTTGCAAAAGATCTTCTGGCTTTTCACCTTTGGCCAACTGATGAGCCCAAAGCTGATATTGCTCACAAGTTTTAAGATTTGGAGTGGCCTGCTGCTGACTATAAGCTTCAACCATTGAAGGAAACAATAGCAGTATTTTTTTAATAAGATCAATTTGTATTTGATCAGGAACTAATGTTTTATCTAAAATACAGTTGAGCATATTTTCAACTGACCATGAAAGCTCACCGATATCTGCCGCCTTAACTAAACGACCACTGCCCTTAAGGGTATGAAAAGCACGCCTAATTTCGATTAACTCTTCTTCACCCTTAAGGTTTGACTCCCATCCAGGTAGGTATTCTGCAATAGTCTGCTGAACCTCACCCGCTTCCTCCGTAAAAATTTCAATAATTTCGGCAGTAGACTCAGCATCAAAATCATCGCCAGCGTCTTTCGCAGAAGTATCGCTTTCTCGCGTAACCGCAGACAGCGGTTCATTACCGTCTAACTCCGCGACATCATTATCCTGCTCGTCACCAAAAATTATTTTTTTAACTCTAGAAGGCGGAACACCCAAGCTCACTAAACCTTTTTCCGCACCTTTAAGAATGGCTATATCTTCTTCTTTGGTCAAGGAGAGCACTTCTAAAAAATAATCAATGCTAGCAATAACATCAGCAAGACTATCCAGCTGGTCCCACTTAGGTTTTTCTGGCTGATTAATTAATTTTATTTCTATGTAACTAGCGCACACCGATAGGATTTCAGCTGGCGCCGTCAAAGACAGGGTCGATAAATTATTGCTTACGTCCCGCAATATTTGTGGCACTGGCTGCAAATTTTTAATATTCCACTGAGTGGCGATATAATTAACCACTGCATCCTTAGCTTCTTCCAAGCCATTCCGACTCTCCTGCAACGCTACTTCTTGAGACTCATCAAATTCTCGGCTTGCGGAATCACTAGATGCTTGACTGTCAATAAGTGATATTTCCAGCTCATCCTCAACATCAGTAATACTATCTTCAATAGTAGAAAATATCTGCGCAGGAAATAACACCTCATTATTTTCTTTTAATTCCTCAATCCGAGAAATATTAATTAACATTTCTTGACGCAAATAACCCACACCCAAAATAGCTAAGGTATCTGCCACTCGCTGAAATGCATCTTGCACAAAATCAAGATGGATTAAAAATTTCTGTTCAGCGTGACATTGGGCAAGCACATATTTAACAGCAACAAATTCTTCTAGTATTGCCTTGGCAACTGCCCGCATAGCAGAAGACTCGATGGGTTTAATACCGTCACTATCTTCAACAGACTGGACAATAGGTGAAGCATGACCCAAGTCATAACATTCAAATATACGATCAATTTCTGGCGTATTACCTTGCAACGGTGACAAGTAGTATAACCAGTTCTTTAAAAATTCATCTTTTGTTTTTTCATCTAAAGCGCTCACGCCACCTTCAATCAACTGCTTTAATTCAGCATCTAATTGTCGCAACAATTTTTTTATCGATGCATTCTCTGGAACAACTTTTTCTTGCAAACCAGTAACAAATGCCGCCACTATTTCCCATAAAGCAAAACGCTGTGTACCCTGAAGAATTTTTTGTAGGCGCCGACTAACTTTTAGCAAGTAAACTAAATTATCTTCGACGTTACTATTATGGATGATGCTTGCGGCTGAAAACTGGTACATTTCGCGTAACTTAGATAGCATCAGGCGGAACTTAGGCTCATCTTGAACAATAGCATTACGCGCACCCGTAACAGTATGTGCATAATCAAGATCGGGAGAAAATAGCATAGACTCACTTAAAAAATTAGCACCGCGAACAGCACGCAAATCGTTAAGCAATGAAAAAACTAACCCCGGCTGGTCACGCTTCGCCTTTAGTGCATGCTCAAGATAGCTTGATAGCTGCACAATCGCTTTCATCAGCACATCACTGGCCTCAGCTTTCTGAGGAACGGTATCATCAAGCAGGCCTTGCACTAGAGCCTCGACCTCTGATGCAATCATAGCTGCACCATGAAAACCAGCCATATGCAAGCCACCATAAACTTGATGAACATAGGTCAGACAAAATTTTAACTGGATGATATCCGCGGATTCACGAACATAAGCGTCCAATGCTCGCTGGGCCTGCGAGAGAGTATCCTTGATATCTCTTATGACCCATTCGAGAGCCATATATTGGCGATTATCTGCCATGCTATCTTCTCACTTGATTTCCATCAAAAAATGAACATACATTATTACACGCCCTTAATGTATGCTTGAACTTCACCACTATCAGTTTTTTGCATTTTTGGGTGCTGCCAATCAGTAGTTTCGCCTAGACCAATAACTAATAGCCCGCCAGGCTTCAAGCGATTAACTAGCTGGTTTAATATTTCTCGGCGGCGCCAACGACGAAAATAGATGAGTACATTTTGACAAAAAATCACATCCATCAATTGCATCGGCATAACATTTAAATTATTAATATTTGCCTGAGAAAAACATACGCGTTTCTTTAATCTTGGCAACACTTCAGACTGGTCATCTTCGTAGGGACGAAAATGATTTTTTCTTTCACTCGCAGTAAGAAAACACATACTACGTGGGCCATAGACACCCCTCCGAGCAATAGACAGTGCTGGCAAGCTTACATCAACAGCCGTCACACCAAAATAAAAGTGCTCGTTTGACTCCCTTAAACATTCACTCGCCACCATGGCAAGCCCATAGGGTTCTTCTCCGGTTGAACAACCAACGCTCCATACATCGAAGCTATTTTGCAATGTTTTTTGTTTTATTTTATTTTTTAAATATTGGCGCACAAAATCCAGCGAGGGGCGGTGACGAAAAAAGGTTGTTTCTTTAACAACTAGGCGATCAACCAACACCTGCCACTCTACCAGTCCGGCTTTATTATCCTGTTTAACTTGCTCGTAGTAGTCGTCATAACTAATAACGCCAAGCTCACGCATACGAATAGCAATTTGCGTTTGCAGCAACACTTTTTGTTGTGGTGCCAGCTGAATACCCGTACGTGACTCAAGTAGCTTTTCCCACAATAAAAATTTGCCTTCGGGTAGTACATCAAATTTCTTAAAAGACCAGGACATATTAGCTTACAGAATCTTTTTCTTTTTCATCGATAAAGTCAAAGTCACTCAGATCAAAATCATCAGCCGACAAATCAACCCCTTCACTTTCAGCCAAACTTAGCATCTCCTCTGAAAAATCATATTCATCCTCACTTAGCGCTGCGCTAGCTCTTGGCATATTGCCCGGGCTCTCAAAATCATCCGTCTCAAAATTAAACTCTTCATTATTGTCAAACAAGCCCGCTAAGTCGTCGACAATATTGTCATCGACCACATCTAAACCTAAACTTGCATCTGGAGAATACTCATCCTGCACATCATCCAGCGCCATATCATTAGCCGACAGCCATGCATCACTATCAATATCGTCAATATCGGTATCCAACTCATCAGGCAACGTAAAGCCCGCTACTGATTCACGCAACTCAAGCGCCATATCCGCTAGATCACCAATGGCCTGCGCCGTCGCACCGGTACCCGCAGATGTTTGCGAAGTGATTTCTTGAATAACATTCATCGTATTAGAAATATGACCGGCTGAAGATGCCTGCTGACGTGCCGCGTTCGAAATATTCTGAATAAGTTCGGCCAAGTTTGCCGATACACCTTCAATCTCTTCCAGTGCGACACCCGCATCTTGCGCTAGCCTTGCACCGCCAACCACTTCTGATGTGGTTTGCTCCATTGATTTTACCGCTTCATTCGTATCCGTCTGAATCGTTTTCACCAATGACTCAATTTGCTTAGTCGCACCAGCAGAACGTTCCGCAAGACGCTGCACCTCATCCGCTACCACCGCAAAACCTCGACCCGCATCACCCGCCATCGATGCCTGAATGGCAGCATTCAACGCGAGAATGTTAGTTTGATCCGCAATATCATTAATCAAACTTACGATATCACCAATTTCTTGAGATGATTCACCAAGACGCTTAATACGCTTAGAAGTATCTTGAATTTGCTCACGAATAGTATCCATGCCATGAATCGTATTTTGCACCAGCTTTGCGCCGTTATTGGCAATCGACACCGACTTACTCGCAACCAATGCAGATTCAGCAGCGTTAGCCGATACCTGATCAATAGTTACCGCCATTTCATTAATTGCTGCAGAAGCACCCGCAATTTCTTGCGCCTGGTGATCCGACGCTTCGGCAAGATGTAACGCCGTTTGCTGTGATTCCTGCGCAGCACCCGATACCTGTACCGCGGTTTTATTAATACGGGAAACCAATTGCCTCAATTGGTCAATGGTATAGTTAACCGAGTCCGCAATGGCGCCAGTAAAATCTTCCGATACCGTTGTCGTTACCGTCAAGTCACCATCGGCGAGATCCGCCAACTCATCCAGCAAACGCAGAATAGCAGCCTGCACGTTTTCATTTTCAGATTGCTCCAACTGAATAATTTCACGAGACGATTGTTTCTGAGCGTATATAAAACCAACAACACTTAACATAAAACCAATTAGGGCAAATAATACCAATATTGGCTGATAAAAACGTTGTGACTCTAAAGTTTCAAGACCCAAGCTCATATCATCCAGTGCAAGCTGCAAGCCATCAAAACTAGCGCTTACCTTACTCTGCGCATCTCGAGCCAGCAATAACGCTTCTACGGCATTAATGATGTAGGTTTCTGCCTGATCAATACCTACAATTAAGCTTTGCACATTTTCTATATCTGCTCTAACCGCTTTATCTTTAATTGCGTTAATTTTTTTAGCCGCGTCTCCGCCCAACAATGCCTCATAATTATTTTCGTAACCAACCACATCACCCCTATAACGATCAAACGCTTGGCTACTGGTGCTTACCACTCCAGCAAATTTTTTCATATTATTTGCCATTGATCTAAGTAAAATAGGCTGATCATTCAACATGCTGACCTGCTCTTTAGTACCGCCTTTTGATACCGTTCTTGCTACCGTACCTACAATGATTTTTTGTGACTCAGTGGCCGCCTCGTCTAGCTTAGTTGCTGTCGCATTAATCAAAGCAATCGCATATTCAATATCACCGATAATTGCCGAGTTATTACGAATGCTGCGCCAGAAATTAATTGCAGACTCATACTCGTCAGCTAGCTGTTCTTTAGTAAAGCTATCCGCTTGCAACAAAAAATTGATGGTGTTATCCATTGTATCAACGGTTGCCACCAATGCATCAATCGCAGCAGGGTCACCCGTGACCGTTTTACGCGAGAAGAATAAAACATTTTTTGAAAGTGTCTGAAACTCACTAATTTTCTGGATATTTTCAGTGTCTCTCTTGGTGTTTTCCCATATCTTATAGCCCCAAAAAATCGACACCATCAATAATATTAACGCACTAACCGCAAAAACTAGCAGCCAGTAACGCTCCGAAAAAATACCTTTATCATTTTTCATTAATTAACTCCTAGCGAACACCTAATAAGAGGATAATTTCAGTTAACAAGACTGACACTAACTTTATACTTACGCTATTTTTACTTATAATTATGTATAATTTTAAGTAGCAACATTACTTCATCACTACAATTAGTTTACCGCAACATTTAAAAAACTCGCATCCTGAGACAACACCTGCGAAGAAAATACCATCCATCGCCGACCATCCTGCTCATAGTAACCATTAACAAAGTCACCCAACCTTGATGGCAATGCCATATCCACTGTCGCCACTTTCGAACTCGCATCAAAATATTGCATACCGAACACACGATCAACCCACAAACCTGCATACACTGATGAGTTATCAAGCACCAACAAACGTTGCTTTTTTTTATGGCCCGACAAACTACCTGAATAAAAAGCCGCTAAATCGAATAGTGGCAATAAACGTCCGCGGACATTGGACACACCTTTCACCCAATCATGCACACTAGGCAAACGCGTGTAAGGAGGGATTTCCAACATTTCCGCCAACTCTTGCATGGGGATAACAAAGTCGAAGCCGAGTACAGAAAAACCAATACCACTCCATTGCTCAACAGTATCGATTTGGGCAGGTAATTGTTGCGCATTAGATAGGCTCTTCTTAGCCAAAGCTTGCAACACACTGTATGCAGACACCTGTCCTGACATTCTTTTCACCTCAATAGTCAGCTTGCTTTATGCTTATTATTGCAAGCCCTAAAAACCACATTAACCTAAAATACCCATGCTTCAACGCATTACGATAAAGCTTCACCCATTGCGTTAAGCAACTGCATCTCCGTAATTGGCTTTACCAAATAAGCGCTAGCCCCCTGCCTCATACCCCACACCTTATCTGTTGCCTGATCTTTGGTGGATACAATAACTACGGGGACATTAGCCGTTTCTGGGTAACGACTCAACTGTCGAGTCGCCTGAAAACCATTTAAACCTGGCATAACCACATCCATCAATATCAAGTCTGGGGGGCTAGTCTTTGCCATTTTTAGGCCCTGCTCACCCGTTTTAGCGACCTCCACACTGTACCCATTCTTTTCAAGAATCGTGGTCAGTTTGTACACCTCTGTAGGCGAATCATCAATTATTAATACACGCAGCATAAACTTCCTCAAACTTTTTCATAAAATTACAACATAGAGTTACATGCTAGGTATAGGTTTCTATAGCGCCTAGCAGTTCAGTTTTACTAAATGGCTTGGTCAAATATTGATCAGACCCGACTATCCGACCCTTAGCCTTGTCAAATAAGCCATCCTTACTTGATAACATAATGACCGGTGTTGACTTAAACTCACTATTATTTTTAATTAATGCGCAGGTTTGATAGCCATCTAGACGCGGCATCATAATATCAACAAAGATAATGTTCGGTCGGCAGTCCGCTATTTTAGCTAAAGCGTCAAATCCATCTATTGCAGTGACAACCTCACACCCAGCCTTGGTTAGTAATGTTTCAGCAGTCCGACGTATGGTTTTGCTGTCATCAATAACCATAACCTTTAGGTTTTTCAAAGTCGTACTCATACAACCGTAATCCTCTGTAATCTATCACTGTAATTGTTATTTTTTTAAGCTATGTCGACTATTATCAGAGTTAAGACAATGACCTTCAATTCAACAGGTTTCATTTTTAACACAGAAGCCATTATATATCCATAAAATGCCCCTATAAAATTAACATTTCTCGTTAACAAAACGATGTATGTCTCTCTTAACACTGATAAAAATATTAAACTATTGTAGACTGCGGAGATAAACTTAAACAAGAATCACCACACAACTATAGCCAGAGTGAATATCACTATGACCATAAGTCTCGGTGTAGTAATGGACCCCATTACACACATTAACTTCCATAAAGACACCACCCTCTCACTACTGCTATCTGCAGCAGAAAAAGGCTGGGAACTTATTTATTTTGAGCCCAGTGGGCTGTTTTTAGATGACAATATTGCCAAGGGCTATGGCAAGCCGCTAAAGGTATTTGCTAATGAACAGAAATGGTATGCCTTAGGTAGTGAGACCATTTACACCTTAGGCGAGATAGACAGCATTTTAATGCGTAAAGACCCGCCTTTTGATGTGCCTTTTTTACAATCTACGTTTATTTTAGAAGCCGCACAAGAACAAGGCTGCCTAGTCGTCAACAATCCTCGCAGCCTACGCGACTGCAATGAGAAGCTCTTTGCCACTCAATTCCCCCAATGTTGCCCTCCGCTAACTGTCAGCCAAAATGCCGCTCACCTAAGGGCATTTCACGCCTCACACAAAGATGTTATTTTCAAGCCTTTAGATGGCATGGGTGGCAGCGGTATATTTCGCTGCAAAAGTGATGACCCCAATATTGGCGTAATCTTAGAAATCCTGACCGGCCAAGGGGAAATGGTAATGGCGCAAAAGTTTATCCCTGACATTAAAAACGGTGACAAACGCATTTTAGTCGTTAACGGTATACCCGTGCCTTATTGCCTTGCCCGCATCCCTGCGCAAGGAGAAACTCGAGGTAACCTAGCCGCTGGAGGTAGCGGTCACCCCCAAGCGTTAACTGCAAGAGATTACTGGATTGTTGAGCAAGTCGCGCCCACACTGATTGAAAAAGGCTTATTTTTTGTAGGACTCGATGTCATCGGCGATTACCTGACAGAAATCAATGTCACTAGCCCAACCTGCGTACAAGAAATCGATCGTGCATACGACACTCGAATTGGAGAACGCTTAATGGATGCCATCGCTCAACAACTGAAAGCAAAAACTCAATAAATGCTAAAAGATAGCGCTGATACCGTAACCGCTACAGCGAAAACCTCTAGCGCCGATCGCCTGAGTTTCACCCTATTCTTAGCATTAGCCGTTCATGGCTTATTAATTTTTGGGCTAACATTCAACAGCAGCAAACCCAGTGAACATGCACCCAGCGTCAGCGTCACCTTGGCCACACATGCTGCCAAGCAAGCGCCCGATGATGCTGACTTCCTTGCCCAAAACAATCAGCTAGGCAGTGGCAGCGAGCAAAAAGCGAAAGAAATTACTACAGACATCATTCCCCCTCCATTCGACAGTACCATCATTAACGACGCGCTCATCACCGAACAACATAAGCTAGCCGTGAGTAAACCTGACGACAAACGTATAATGACTAGCACTCAAGCCGAAAACACCATTAATAATGCGCAACAACCCGATGAGAAACAAGATATAGAGTCGGGTAAAGACGCTGTAGACGTGGAAGCCATTAGTTCTCAAATTGCCAGCTTAAGAGCCAAACTAGCAGTGCAACGGCAGCAATATGCAAAGATCCCGCGAGAGCGAGTACTTACTTCGGTTTCCACGCTTGCATCCAGTGAGGCCGCTTACCTCAATCAATGGACACAGAAAATTGAGGCCATTGGTAACCAAAACTTTCCAACCGAAGCATTACGTAAAAAATTAACCGGACAATTACGACTGGAAGTCATCATTTTACCTAATGGCAGTATTTTTGAAGTTAATTTAAAACAATCATCAGGGCAAATATTATTTGATCATGCGGCACAACAAATCGTCCGTCAGGCCTCGCCTTTTCTGCCATTTCCGCCCGAAATACGTAAAGATTACGACCACCTCGTCATTATTCGTACATGGCATTTCAATATTAGCGGCTTAACCACTTCGCAATAGCCGCGACCAGTGGTCGCCAACGAGCGATTTAGTGCGCAAATAACCACAAATCCTTTTTCCTACTCACCGTTTTGGAGTAGACTGGGATGATGAATAATCACTCATTTAAAGACCACTTCTTAATCGCCATGCCTGGGCTGGCAGATCCCCGATTTTCTCAATCGGTAACTTATATCTGTGAGCACAATAAGCGGGGTGCCATGGGGATAATCATCAACCAGCCCGCCAACATCTCTTATAGCGAGCTATTCAATCAGTTACAACTAAACGATCAATATGATGACCACTCGTCTTTATTAATAGGCGGTCCAGTACAAAAAGAACGTGGATTTGTTTTACATACCAGTGAAAAAAAATGGTCCTCGACTCTGGCTGTTTCAGAAAAAATCTCAATTACCGGGTCAAAAGACATACTCACTGATATCGCCAACCACAAAGGCCCCGACAGCGCCTTAATTGCACTAGGCTATGCAGGCTGGAATGCAGGTCAGTTAGAAGATGAGATCAAACAAAACAGCTGGCTTACGGTACCCGCAGAGGAACAAATTATCTTCAATACACCAACAGAGAAGCGCTGGACCTACGCTGCCAAACAACTCGGTATCGACCTAAACTTATTGTCCCCTCAAGCCGGACACGCATAAACATTCCCTTAATGATTCAGCTATGACTATAACGGCACTTGCATTTGATTATGGATTAAAAAATATTGGCGTTGCTTATGGCCAATCATTAACGGGTCAAGGTAAAGAACTGCCCCCGCTAAATGCCAAAGATGGCATCCCCAACTGGGATCAAATGGCTAATTTACTCAAAGAATGGAAACCCGAGATATTGATCGTTGGCCTGCCACTCAACATGGATGACAGTGAAAGTGAATTATGTATACGCGCCAGAAAATTTGGCCGCCGCCTAAAGGGACGGTTTATGCTAGAAGTTGAACTTATGGATGAACGCCTATCGACATTTTCCGCTAAACAGGAAGCCAAAGAAAGAGGCCATAAAGGTAATTATAAAGATAACCCCATTGATTCAATTGCGGCTCGCTTAATTCTCGAAAGCTGGCTTAGCCAACAAAATGGTGCCTAACGACTAAAAAAACCACCCGAGCTATCCTCATCACCCTCTAACTTAAGCCTATCAGCAGCACGCGATAACACATTCACATCTGATTCAGACTCCAACTTAATCAACAAGCGCAAATCATTCGCCGAATCAGCATAAGCCAAGGCGTCTTGATAACTAATTTCACCCGCATCATATAGTGCGTATAGCGCCTGATCAAAAGTTTGCATGCCCAATTCTGTAGATTTTGTCATCAGGCTTTTCAATTCACTCAGCTCACCCTTACGAATTAAATCTGCCGCTAATGGTGTATTTAACAAAATTTCCACACAAGCACGGCGACCGCCTCCACCTACAGTAGGAATTAACTGCTGAGCCACTATGGCTTTTAAATTAAGTGACAAGTCCATCCACAATTGCTTATGTCGTTCTTCAGGAAAAAAGTGTGCAATTCTATCAAGCGCCTGATTAGCATTATTCGCATGCAGCGTACACAAACATAAGTGACCAGTTTCAGCGAAGGCAATCGCGTGATCCATCGTTTCACGCGTACGCACCTCACCAATCATAATAACGTCCGGCGCTTGTCGCAGGGTATTTTTCAACGCCACCTCAAAGGATTCTGTATCCAAACCCACTTCACGCTGCGTCACTATACAACCTCGATGCTCGTGAACGAATTCAATAGGGTCTTCAATGGATATAATATGCCCTTTGCTATGCTGATTTCGATAGCCGATCATAGACGCTAAAGAGGTAGATTTACCAACGCCATTGGCGCCAACCAAAATAATCAGTCCTCTCTTTTCCATGGCTAAGTCTTTAACCAGGTCTGGCAAGCCTAAGTCATCTATGACCGGAATGGTCATTCCTATTCGCCGCACCACCATCCCCATAAAATTACGCTGATAAAACGCACTGCAACGGAAACGCCTTGCATCTTTTGAGGTAATAGCAAAATTTAATTCTTTCGTGCTAGTAAAATCATCGCGCTGCTGCTCGTCCATCACACTCAAGACAATTTTACGCGCGACTTCAGCCGAAATAGTCTTACTCGATAACGGCATCAGCTGGCCGTTAATTTTTAGTGACGGCGGCATACCCGCTGTTATAAATAAATCAGATGCTGATTTATCCACCATCAACTTGAGTAACTTTTCAATTTCCATGTAAACATACCTATTTATTATTACTTTTTGCCTGCGCCAGTCATTAGCGACGCTCTCACAACACTATTATAGCCACTACTATTGCCACTACTAAAAAGTATCTGGGTTTGCGGCTTTTTTCTTCGCCTCATCACGAGTCACCAAGCCTTTTTCAACCAAGTTCAATAAACATTGATCCAAGGTTTGCATACCCATTGAGGCCCCCGTTTGAATTGAGGAATACATCTGTGCCACTTTATCTTCTCGTATTAAATTACGAATAGCTGGAGTACCGCGCATAATTTCATGAGCCGCCACACGACCACCCCCCGTTCGCTTTAACAAGGTTTGAGATATTACTGCCTCCAAAGAACTGGCTAACATAGAACGAACCATCGACTTTTCCTCTGCGGGAAAAACATCAACAACCCGATCAATAGTTTTAGCCGCAGAGGTGGTATGCAAAGTACCCATCACCAAGTGACCGGTTTCGGCTGCAGTTAATGCAAGGCGAATAGTTTCCAGGTCCCGCATTTCACCCACTAAAATAATATCTGGATCTTCCCGCAACGCAGAGCGCAATGCCTCGGTAAAGCCGTGAGTATCACGATGCACTTCACGCTGATTAACCAAACACTTCTTACTCTCATGAACGAATTCTATGGGGTCTTCGATAGTTAATATGTGCTCGTAACGCTGCTCATTCACGTAATCAATCATCGCAGCTAAGGTCGTTGATTTACCTGAGCCGGTTGGCCCCGTGACCAACACTAAACCTCTAGGCACCAAGGAAATGTCACGGAACACCTGCCCCATACCCAAATCTTCCATCGATAAGACTTTTGAAGGAATGGTTCTAAATACCGCACCAGAGCCACGGTTATGATTAAAGGCATTGACACGAAAGCGCGCAACCCCAGGCACCTCAAAAGAAAAATCTGTTTCTAAAAACTCCTCATAATCTTTACGCTGCTTATCATTCATAACCTCATAGATCAGTGCATGTACCTGATTATGTTCCATTGAGGGCAAGTTGATACGACGTATATCCCCATCGATACGAATCATCGGCGGTAAGCCCGCAGAAATATGTAAATCAGATGCATTCTGCTTAGCGCTAAACACTAGTAATTCAGTAATATCCATGAGCTACCCTTAAATTAGTCTGCAATGTATAAAGTCTATTATTGAGTCAATACTGGTATTATTTCCTGCATCCTACCTCAAAATGATAAGATGCATGAGTCGCATTAATATAATAATGCAGTTTTTCTTCTTTTCTTAGCATAGAGCCTATCGACACACGCCTTTTTTATGCACAATATTACCCAACAAACTATCCCCATACGGCTAAGTTCCATACAGCAAAAAATTGCCGCTGTAGTGAAGCTACATAAAAGGTCAGCAGCAGAAGTTCAACTGCTTGCTGTCAGTAAAACACAATCCCCCTCCCGCATGCTAGAAGCTTACCATGCAGGGCAACGTGCCTTCGGCGAAAATTATTTACAAGAAGCACGGGACAAACAAGAAGTCCTCAAGGAACTTGATATCGAGTGGCATTTCATCGGGCCGATTCAATCGAACAAAACCCGCGAAATCGCCGAACATTTTCAATGGGTACATAGTGTCGACCGTCTTAAAATTGCCAAACGACTCAGCCAACAACGACCCGTTCAACTGCCGCCACTCAACATTTGCTTACAGGTCAATATTGACGATGAACCGACCAAGGCAGGCGTATCGCTAGCCGAACTTCCTCCACTGATGAATAGCATTAATGCATTGCCGCAAATACACTTACGTGGCTTAATGGCCATTCCCGCTAAGCGGGATAGTATCCGCCAACAACAAGCGGTCTTTAGCAAAATAGCTAACGCACTCAAACACTTGACCCTTAGCAATCCATCATTAACACTAGACACTCTATCCATGGGCATGTCTGCGGATATGGAAGCCGCTATTGCTGCAGGGGCAACGATTGTCCGCGTAGGCAGCGCCATTTTTGGCCCTAGACAGTAATCAATAGATTAAACATGAACCGATAATGAGCACAAATAATAAGTAGGCAGATCACTATGACAACAGCATTAACATTTATTGGCGGCGGCAATATGGCAAGCAGCATCATTGGCGGCCTAATTGAACAAGGTTATTCCGCTAGCAGCATCACCGCATGTGACCCAAACCAAGATTCATTACTGTCTTTAAGCGAAAAATTTGCCATACACACTAGCAACGACAACTTGTCTGCTTGTGCAAACACCGACGTGATTATCTTGGCAGTGAAGCCACAAATATTAAAAAACGTCTGCATAAATTTACGCTCAGCATTAACTAACCGCCAAACACCCGCACTGATCATTTCTATTGCGGCAGGCATTAATAGCCAACAAATACAGCAATGGCTAGACCAAGACCTTGCCATTGTGCGCTGCATGCCCAACACACCCGCCTTAGTGCAACAAGGTGCTAGCGGCCTATATGCCAACCCGCAAACAACTACCGCACAAAAAGCCATCGCAGAGCAATTATTACAAGCCGTTGGCTATGTGACATGGCTTGATAACGAAGACTTAATTGATGCCGTAACCGCCGTTTCAGGTAGTGGCCCCGCTTATTTCTTTCTACTGATGGAAGCTATGATTGAAGCCGGCATAAAACAAGGCCTCAGTAAAGAAAGTGCGACCCAACTCACCTTGCAAACTGCGCTAGGAGCAGCCACACTGGCTAAGTCGAGTGATGTTCCGGTAGACGAGCTACGTCGGCGTGTTACCTCACCAGGGGGCACTACAGAGCAAGCCGTTATGCATTATGAACAAGCAGGCTTGCGAGAGATGGTAGAAGGCGCAATGAAAGACTGCGCAGAGCGTTCAAAAACTATGGCCACAGAATTCAGCTAAATTAAACGGTAGATCACGAAACAACGACTACCAGCAACATGACAAGGTAAAGCAACAATGGATAAATTGGTACAAGTCGCCCATCTTTTAATCACATTTGCCTCTTCGATTTACATCACTATCGTGATGGTTCGATTTCTTCTGCAATTAGTCCGCGCCGATTTTTACAACCCACTATCCCAATTTATCGTTAAAGCCAGCAATCCTCTACTATTGCCACTACGCAAAGTCATTCCCGGTTTATTTGGCATTGATGTCGCCAGTCTAGTCCTCGCACTATTACTTCAAATGGCCACGATTGAACTATTAGCTAGCGTAGCAGGCCAAGGCTTCATCCCTCTACTTCCCGTACTCATCTATTCTGTCTTCGAGCTGATAAAATTACTGCTCAACATTTATATGTTTGCCTTTATCGTGATCATTATTGTCAGCTGGATAGCACCCAACGGACATAACCCAGCCGTTGAACTACTCAGCACGATTACAGAACCTGTACTCAGACCCATACGCAAAATATTACCCCCTATGGGAGGGCTAGACCTCTCCATTATGGTCGCATTGCTAAGCATTTATATTTTAAAAATAGCCTTTGGCTTAGGGTAATAACCGCGCTGACAAAACCCCATGTCTCATGCTCAATGGCAAGGTGATCACTTGCACTTATACTGCTGCCTACAAGCTAATTCTGCCAACAATGCCTTTGCGGGCCGACATGATCGGCACCTAAAGCCCCGCCTATAGGCGGTAAAGCCAACAAACAATTCACTGTATTCCTGAGCCAACATTTTGGTGTAGCCAAAGCCGCTATCACCATAATACGGTCACCTAAATTTAAGCAGGCGCTACTGCCAAACGATGCAATGCTTGCAGCCAAGGCCCGGCATCCGTAGACTAGCCTTTTTCATTATTCGCATAATAAATATGTCCCCACTACCTAACGACAGCGTCGGCATCGTTTGCCCGCAAACCCAGCATTTTGATCAGCCCTTAACATTAGCTAATGGCCGCAGCTTAGACAGCTACGACATAGTCTATGAAACCTACGGCCAGCTAAACCCTGCGAAAGATAATGCGGTGCTAATTTGTCATGCTTTGTCGGGACATCACCACGCTGCTGGATTTCATAGTACGGAAGATAAACGTGGTGGTTGGTGGAATAATTATATTGGCCCTAATAAAGCTATTGATACCAACCGCTTTTTTGTCGTATCACTGAATAATTTAGGCGGCTGCCATGGCTCTACTGGGCCTACTAGCATTAACCCTGCGACAAACAAAATCTGGGGTAGTGACTTCCCCACCTTACGCGTACGCGACTGGGTAGAAAGCCAAAAACGCCTAAGCGATGTCCTCGGCATTGAGCAATGGGCAGCCATTGTGGGCGGCAGTCTTGGCGGCATGCAAGCCATGCGCTGGGCCTTAGAGTATCCTGATAGGCTACGCCATTGCGTCGTGATTGCCTCAGCACTGAAATTAACTGCGCAAAACATTGCTTTTAATCAAACGGCTCGGCAAGCGATTACTGCCGACCCAGAGTTTTTTGATGGTGATTATTTAGCCCACGACACTATCCCCAATCAAGGCTTGTCCGTTGCCCGCATGATTGGTCACATCACCTATTTATCGGGTGATGGTATGGGACAGAAATTTGGTCGTGACTTGCGCTCAGGAAGCTTTCAGCAGGGAATTGATGAACCACTGGAATTTGAAATTGAAAGTTACCTACGCCACCAAGGCAGCGTATTTTCCACCAGCTTTGATGCTAATACCTATATTTTAATGACCCGCGCGTTAGACTATTTTGATCTCGCTCGTGAGTATGACGACAATAATGTCGCTGCCTTTAGCCGCGCCACCTGTCAGTTTTTAGTGTTTTCCTTTACCAGCGATTGGCGCTTCTCCCCTGAACGCTCGCATGAAATTGTGAATGCATTAACCCATGCAAGAAAATCCGTCACTTACGCAGAAATTCAATCAGACTATGGCCACGACGCCTTCTTAATTCTTAGCGAGCGTTATAACACCGCCTTTAGTGCCTACATGCAACGTATTAGTCTAGGGAGTCTCTAAGTGGCAACAAGGAAAACAACTAATGCGTATTGATCTCGATAAGATACAATCCTACATCACCGCCAAAAGTCACGTACTCGATTTAGGTTGTGGTAACGGTGACTTATTGTTACATCTACAAAAGAAAAAAAATATTAGCGGTATTGGTCTAGAAAATGATGCGGCCAATATAAGCGAATGCATAAAACGTGGCGTTAATGTTGTTGAACACGATCTTAACAAAGGCCTAAGCCATATAGCGGATAACAGCTACGATGTAGTCATCATGACGCTAGCCTTGCAGGCAATGAATCGACCCGATGTAGTACTGGAAGAAATGTTACGTATCGGCAAAGAATGTATTGTGACCTTCCCTAATTTCGCACACTGGAAAGCACGCTGGCACTTATTGACCCGCGGGCGCATGCCAATATCGGACCTACTCCCATATGAATGGTACAACACACCCAACATTCACTTTTGTACGGTAAAAGATTTTGAAGCACTCTGCGATGAGCGCAACATTACAATCGTTGATAGCGCCGTCGTTTGTGAACAAGGGGCTAGCCAAACACTGGCACAATTACACCGGAATTTATTTGGAGAAACTGCGGTTTACCATCTAAGCAAAACATCATGAGATCACGTATTTTTATGCCTTTGATTACAGCCGTTATGCAGCCCTTTATTACTTCCTTTTTATTGCTGCCGTTAATAAGTACCTGTCTTTTTTTTAGTGTAGCAAGCCATGCGCAAGACAACATTTCCCATGAGATGAAAGATCACATTGTTTATTATAATGTTTTTAACAGCTCGCTAATTTCTGCTGAAATTGCCAGCAACTACAATCTTGTTCGAGCAAAAGATCGCGTATACGTTAATATTGCGGTGGTTAAAAAATCGGGCGGTTACGGCATCGCACCCAAACACCTTACAGGCGTTTATCGTAATTTAATGCAACAAAAATTCTCACTGGAGTTTATCGAGATCAAGGAAGCCACTGCCACCTATTACCTCGCCCCTATTCGCTTTAATAACGAAGACATTCTCCACCTTGACATCACCGTACAAGCAGAGGAAAATTCTGCTAAAGACACTTTCACTATCACCAAAAAACTCTATGTCGATTAATATGAAAACAACCGTCGTACTTGCCAGTAACAATGCAGGAAAACTGCGTGAATTTCATAACATGTTTGCCGATAGTGACTGGAATCTAGTTTCTCAAAGTGAATATTGCGTAGACGATGCTAACGAAACCGGCTTAAGTTTTATTGAAAATGCCATTATCAAAGCCCGCCACGCTTGCGAAAAAACGGGCCTCCCAGCGATAGCGGACGACTCCGGTCTAGCGATTGATTACCTAAAAGGGGCGCCGGGCATTTACTCGGCACGTTACGCAGGTGAACACGGTAACGACACAGCTAACAATCAAAAAGTGATCTCGGCGCTGGCAGGCCAAACGCAAGACAATCGTCGCGCGCGCTTTATTTGCGCACTAGCCTTTATGCAACACGCCGAAGACCCGACACCTATCGTTTGCCAAGCGAGCTGGGAAGGATTTATTTTAGAAGAAGAACGCGGCGAAAATGGTTTTGGCTACGACCCATTATTTTGGCTGCCTGAAAAAAACTGCAGTTCAGCAGAACTACCCGTAGAAATAAAAAATACCCTCAGCCATCGCGCGAAAGCCTTACAATTACTGCTAGCTGCATTAAAACACAATGTACCTAACCACAGCGGAATTAACAACAGCGAATGAGTAATGCGAACAAACCGATGTTTTCATCACTCACGCTACCGCCGCTATCACTTTATATTCATATCCCTTGGTGTGTGCGAAAATGCCCCTATTGTGATTTTAATTCCCATGTTAGCAACGAGAAAAACACGCTTGATGAACCGCGCTACATTGAAGCACTTAAACGCGACATCGACGCCGAAAAAAAATGGCGACAAGGCAGAAAATTACAGAGCATTTTTTTTGGCGGAGGTACACCCAGCTTATTTTCTGCAGACTCAATAGCTGACATCCTCGCCTATGCTGAAAAAAACCTAGGCTTTGCTAGCGATATAGAAATTACTCTAGAAGCCAACCCCGGCACCTTTGAGCAAGAAAAATTTTCTGGCTTTTATCAGGCAGGCGTTAATCGTTTATCTATTGGCATTCAAAGCTTTAACCCTCAACACTTACAAACCTTAGGCCGCATTCACAACAGCGACGAAGCTAAGCGCGCAGTTGGCATTGCTCAACAAGCAGGGTTCAATAATATCAATCTAGATTTAATGCATGGGCTACCACAACAAACTATTGACAATGCCAATGATGATTTACAAACAGCCATTGATTTCGCTCCGCAACATATTTCATGGTACCAACTCACCATAGAACCCAACACGCAATTCTATCGGCAACCACCGCCACTACCTGCCGACGATACCTTAGCTGACATTCAATATCATGGCAGCCAGCTACTCGCCACAAACGGCTTCCAACAATATGAAATATCTGCCTTTAGCCAAGCAGGACAACAATCCACACACAACCGTCATTACTGGGAGTTTGGTGATTACATCGGTATTGGCGCGGGCGCACACGGAAAGTTTACGGACATTGATCAGCAGAGAATTATTCGTCGACAAAAAACTCGCTTACCCGAACACTACCTTGACTATCAACAGTATCCTAAAGCGAAAGAAACTATTGTCGATACAAACGAACTCGCACTAGAATTTATGATGAATGCATTACGCTTAACCGAAGGCGTACCTATCGACTATTTTTCACAACGTACCGGTTTAAGCGTCGACAGTATAAAAGCCCCCCTGCAGCAACTACATCAGCAAGGTCTACTAGATGCTCATACAGAAAAATTGACCACCACGGAATTCGGACAACGATTTTTAAATACCGTATTAGAAAAATTTAATACCGATATCAGTTAACACACCTCCTTCACCAACATAAAAAGATAAAGACCCATAATGGAATTAACACTTAGCTATGATATTATCGCCTTATTATTTTTTGTAGCATTGATTGCAGGCGTGATTGACACTTTGGCGGGTGGCGGTGGGCTAATTGTCTTACCGACCTTATTAATCCTACAAATACCTCCATTACAGGCATTAGCCACCAATAAGCTTCAAGGCTCATTTGGCACGTTCACTGCGTCACTGACTTTATTACATAAAAAAGCACTGCATTGGAAATCGATTCGAATCGCATTTGTCGCCAGTCTTATTGGCTCAGCCATCGGCACTATCGCCGTACACTTTATCGACACCTCTTTATTGGAATGGTTAATTCCCATAGTGCTTATCAGTATTGCGGGCTATTTTTTAATGGCAAAAAATAACCCACACACAAAAAATAAAACCCCCACTAGTCAGCGTCGTTATTTACTGGGCATCGTGCCCTGCATTGGTTTTTACGATGGTTTTTTAGGGCCCGGAACGGGATCATTTTTTACGGTTGCACATGTAGTGCTGATGAAACAAACCATTATTGAAGCGACTGTAAATGCAAAACTATTAAATTTTTCATCCAACATTGCATCGCTTTTATTGTTTATCGCTAGCGGACAAGTATTATGGATCATTGGCGGCGTAATGATTGCAGGACAAATTATCGGTGCCAGTATCGGCAGCCGTTTAATACTAGCTAAGGGCGCCATCATCATTCGCCCGCTCATTGTCATTACGTGTCTTTCAATGTGTACTTATTTTATTTGGAATAAAATAGCTTACGCTTTTTAATTATATATGCAGCTCTACAGAGAAATATTGATCTACTTAAGAGCGACTTTAAAAACAGTAGCATTTCGTGAAGGCCAGAAGACACCGCGCGGAGAACCGCAGTGTATAAGGCATATGACCCAACTCCCTTTAACCTAGAAACGACCGTTGGCGCGAAAAAGCGGTGCAAGTTATTGGTGTGCAGAGGACTTTCCCTAGCAACATAAGTTAGTATCGCGTAGCGACCTTATTGGTCGTGAGCGAATGGTAAGATTTTCTAGGTGCATCAATAACTTGTGCAGACTTTGCCTACAGGGATGTAGGTAAGGGGCGTGAGCAGGAGCGGAAGCTTTCGTGATTCAACTGCCGTTTCTAGGTTAAACACAGGGAACAGGGAGCCGACGCAGCAAGCGTAGAAAAAGTGCTTTGTTAGAGAGTCCCTAAAGCAATATCTTCCTCGTCTGCCTTATCCGCTAAGAAAGTATCGAGCACATTAACTAGCTCTTTTACTCCTTCATTTTTTAATGCGGAAAATAATTGTATCGATACCAAGTCATCGACTTTGGCCTCTCGCAGATGCTTCTCTACCGCTAACAAGGTGTTTTTCGCCGCGCCTTTTTTGAGCTTATCGCTTTTGGTGAGCAAAATATGCACAGACATTTCCGCCTCTGCAGCCCAATTTAGCATCATCGTATCGAACTCTTGCAGGGGATGTCGAATATCCATCAATAAAATCAAGCCACGCAAAGCATCACGGTTTTGCAAATATTCAGAGAGGTTCTTATCCCACTCTCGCTTCATAGCGATAGGGACCTTGGCATAACCATAACCCGGCAAATCAACCAAGCAATGCCCGCTATCTACGCTAAAATAGTTAATAAGCTGCGTTCGCCCAGGAGTCTTACTGGTACGTGCTAGTTTTTTATTGTCCGTCAACGTATTGATAGCACTAGACTTACCGGCATTCGAACGGCCAGCAAAAGCCACTTCAGCACTGACAGAGGTCGGACATTGGCTTAATTTGGCAGAGCTTTGTAAAAAAGTGGCGCTTTCATAGGGATTCTTACGTGACATAAAACCTCAAAAATGGTGTGTTATAAAGGGTTAGTATATAATCTTGCCCATCAAGCTAGAAACGGCAGCTGAATCACGAAAGTCTGTACAAGTTATTGATGCACATAGGGAATTTTAGAGTTCACTCACGACCAGTAAGTTCGCTACGCGATTCTAACTTATGCAGCAAAGGAAAGCCCTATACACCAATAACTTGCACAACCTTTTCGCGCCAGCGGCAGTTTCTAGATTTAAGCTAGAAAAACAGACATTGTATCCTTCTGCTAGCATTAAGCGAACAGAAACTGAAAAAGACGGACTGATTAATGATAAATAAAAGTAAGCTCCTAAGCATCGCAGCAATTACCTTTTCCCTTTCAGGCCTTAGCCTTGCAAGCGGCAACGAGCATGCAGGAGACCCTGAAGCAGGCAAGACTCTATCTGCTAGCTGTGCTGGCTGTCATGGTAACGACGGCAATAGCCCCGCACCCTCTTTTCCAAAGATAGCGGGTCTAGGTGAAAACTATCTTTACAAACAATTGAAAGATATACAGTCAGGCAGTCGTGCTATTGTGCAAATGACCGGTCAGTTAGACGCTAAAAGCGATCAAGACTTACGCAATCTTGCCGCCTACTTTAATAGCCAAACCCTGCAACTAGCAGGCGCCAAGGAGATGAAAGTAAAAATGAACTCAGGCCTCGATCAAGATGCACTTAAATTAGGTGCTAGAGTCTTTCGCGCCGGTAACCACGAAGTCGGCACGCCTTCCTGTATTGGTTGCCATTCACCGCGCGGTCTAGGTAATGACCCTGCAGGTTTCCCTCGCTTAAGCGGTCAGTACGCTGAGTATATTGCTCAACAACTGCGCGCCTTTCGTGCGGGTGAACGCACCAACGATAACTCTGCAATCATGCGTTCGGTTGCTGAACACATGAGTGATGCAGAAATTGATGCTGTCGCCAACTTTATTAGCGGATTAAACTAAATTACTTACTTGCGACCTCTGGCTTACAAACGAGTTCAGGATCAAGGCATCTTTTTGAAGGCATGCTGGACGCACGTCGAAAAAGGATAACGCAGAGCCTGGACTCGTTTGTAAGCCCCGAAGGGCGAGACCTGAAGCATACATCTGCCGCGTTGCAAACCTTGCAAAGACAAACAGCCTTCCCTACGGATTGCGCCTTGCATCTACATCCTTCAGATCACGCAGAGGCCGCAAGCAAGCAAAAGAGCTGCCCTGCTTAAGGCTTTGTTCAGCTTTAATCGATTATAAAGAAGGCAGCCATATTGGCAGCTAAGCTGTTTTGCAAATGCAAGGAACTTACTGACTATAAACGGTCAAACTTACTTACACTCAATAACCACACATCACAGCCCCTTAGGAGAACACCCATGCGCGCGATTCCCGCTTTTGGATTTGCCATACTATGTGCCTTACTCGCAGCAGTCGCGATAATATCGGCGACAGTAACCGCCCCCGCACAAGCCCAACCGCTAGTCGCCAGTCAATATATTGAAGGCAAACACTACCAGCGCATCTCTAATCCGGTAAAAACCCGCAGCGTAGATAAAATAGAAGTCACCGAAATATTCTGGTATGGCTGCGGCCACTGCAATCAATTCCGTCCTGTATTTGACGCATGGAAAAATCAACAAGCCGATGATGTCTCCGTGGGTCATTCTCCCGCCATGTGGAACAAACCGATGATTGTTCACGCACACATGTTTTACACAGCAAAAGCATTTCGCGTACAGGAAAAAATGCATAAAGAGATTTTTGATGCCATGCATATCGGCAAGAAAAAACTCGTGAGCAAAAAACAAATATTTAGCCTATTTGAAAAGCATGGCGTTAACCAAGAAGATTTTGATAAAACCTTCGACTCTTTCGGGGTAAAATCCCAAGTACAGCAAGCTGGCGCTCGTGCGCGGGGCTATGGCATTACTGGCACACCAGAATTGGTCGTCAACGGTAAATACCGTATTTCTGGTCGTATGGTAGGCACTCAAGCAGAGGTGCTCAAAGTGGCTAGCTTTTTAATCGCAAAAGAGCGCGCGGCTACAAAAGGCTAAATCACTCTACGCCAGAGGCATCTCTGGCGTATCCCTCTTGCCAATATGCGTCTATACTGGGGGAATAATTTAATCATAAAAATGATGGGTAAGCGACGTGGCTCAAGAAGATAATCGCTGGCGCGGCAAATATCGTCAGGCACTCGACCAACAAGAACAGTTGGAAAAGACGTTAACGGCCCAGCAATTACTGCTTCAGCGCGCGGTGCAAACACTCAGCAATGCTGCTGAAGGGCACGATAGCGAAGTAGATAAACGCTTATCCGCTATTCGTACCAGCATGAAAAGTAACGATGTCGCCGGCTTTGGCCGAATGATCAATTCGTTAGAGCGCGTTACCGTCGAAGCCGAAAAAAAACGCGAGAAACAATGGCTTGGGGTGCACAAAAACTTCAGTTCAATTGCGCAACAATTACAACAGCTTAGCCCATCATCAAGTATTAAGCCTGCAATCAAGCACTACAAAAAATGTATCCCCAAGGGCCAACTACTCCCCGTCACACTGAAACGTCTACTTGAAGAGTTTGGCAATCTCCAAACTCAAGCAATAGCAGGGCAAGATACAACCAAAAGTACCGGTCTAATGGATCGTTTATTCAGCGCCAAAAAAAATCTACCTGTAGAACGAGAACCGTTAGCAACAGAAAATGATACTGAATGGGAAGAAATGGATGAAGATGATTCCACTGCTTCAAACCCCGAGCTAGAAGGTGAGTTACTCAACACTACAGAAGAAAAAATTCCTCAACATCGTCAGCGCGCCATTCCAGAAGCCGTTCACGAACGCCCCACTCACGAGCCCGCATTCTCGCGTATCTCTGCACGCATCACCATTA
The DNA here is from genome assembly GCA_047619205.1 of Candidatus Endobugula sp. Lineage (GTDB taxonomy): Bacteria > Pseudomonadota > Gammaproteobacteria > Pseudomonadales > Cellvibrionaceae > Endobugula. Next base: position 32,697 of record JBLHJR010000006.1, read on the forward strand.
TACTCACCGAGCTATTAGACTATTTTCCTATTGTCCCGTGCGTAGAACAAAAAGCGGTTAAAGCTCGCGAGCGTATCGACAGGGGATTGAACTGGTACGAACTAGCGCCAACCCTAGAAGATATTCGAGATTTTGTTATTCAATCCTATATGGGCGCAGACGACAACTACCGCTTATACCTCAACAATGTTTATGCAGAATTAAGCCATATTACCGATGCATTAGGTGTTGCCATTCAGTCGGAAGAGCAGCAGCGACTAAATACGAATCAACTACAGAGCAATGTGGGTGATGGCATGGCAACGATTACACAGGCGCTTTCTGATCATCAAGATATCGACACCCTAAAAAGCGCCGTACAAGCACAAGTGCTATCCATTCAAGGGGCGCTGAATAGTTCTAAAGAGCAACACCAAGCTAGCGAAGAAGATTCTCTATCCTCTCAGCTCAGTGCGCTGGTTCAACGCGTGCAGAAGATGGAAGAACAAGACTCCGAGATTCGTGAAAAACTCGAACAAGAAAAAATACGCGCGATTACCGACAGTCTCACTGGACTGCCTAATCGCGAAGCGTATAACGGTAAAATCCATGAAGAAATGCTGCGCTGGCAACGCTACCAGCACCCCCTCTGCATTGCCGTACTCGATATTGATTTCTTTAAGAAGGTAAACGATATCTATGGCCATCAGACAGGGGATAAGGTACTAAAGGCCGTGGCCACTTCCGTTGCCCAGCGCTTACGTGAAGTTGATTTTATTGCGCGCTTTGGCGGCGAAGAATTTGTTATTTTATTGCCCGAAACTTCCGCAGAAAATGCCCTAAGTATGCTCAACCGTACCCGTGAACGCTTAGCCAAAACGCATTTACGCAGCAAACAAGGGGGTGAAGAAACGAAATTTACCGTTACCGTTTCTATTGGTATCGCCGAATTTAAAGATGGCGATACTGCCGAAAATGCATTTGAACGCGCCGACAAAGCCCTTTATGACGCCAAGGAAAATGGGCGCAATCAATGTCTAGTGGGATAAAAAAACGGGATAGCGAGTGCTAGACGCAGACTAATATTCTTATACCTCGCATAACTTCATCTAGCTTGCGAAAAATATTAGCCTGTCCGCAACGACTTATTTAAAATAACTAATCATCACACCAGCGGCAATCGCGGAGCCAATAACACCGGCTACATTTGGACCCATAGCATGCATCAATAAAAAGTTTTGGTTGTTCGACTCTAACCCTAACTTATTCGATACCCTTGCCGCCATTGGCACCGCCGATACTCCCGCAGAACCGATCAGAGGGTTAATTTTAACTTTCAAAAATAGATTCATAAATTTCGCCGCTAATACCCCCGCTGCAGTACCAATACAGAAGGCCACTAAACCTAACACCAGAATACCTAAAGTTTCTGTATTAAGAAAACTCTCCGCACTTAATTTTGAGCCTACACCCAAACCTAAAAATATTGTCACTATATTAATTAATGAATTTTGCACAGTATCGCTTAAACGATCAACTACTCCACACTCTTTCATCAAATTACCGAAACAAAACATTCCCAATAGCGGTGCAGCACTCGGTAGAAACAGCGCTACCAATAATAGTACCGCCAATGGAAAACAAATTTTTTCCACTTGAGAAACCGGTCGTAATTGCGTCATCACAATTCTTCGTTCGGCTTGCGTTGTTAGCGCACGCATAATTGGCGGCTGAATTAACGGTACTAGTGCCATATAAGAATATGCTGCTACCGCAATGGCTCCCAATAATTCAGGGGCTAATTTACTCGCAACAAATATGGAAGTGGGACCATCCGCACCACCAATAATACCAATAGCTGCGGCTTGCAATAAGGTGAAATCAACCAGACCTGTTGCGGTCAAACCAACAGCACCAATAACCGTAGCAAAAATACCAAACTGTGCAGCCGCACCCAAAAATAGAGTTTTAGGATTAGCCAGCAGAGGACCAAAATCCGTCATCGCACCCACACCCATAAAAATCATTAGCGGGAAAATTCCCGTCTCAATGCCAATATGGAAGATGTAATACAATAATCCACCCGCACTACTTAAATGACCATCAACATCATAAATGGGCGCGTCAGACATACCGGCACCGGGGATATTAGCCAGCACGGTACCCATACCAATAGTCACTAATAATAATGGTTCAAATTTTTTGGCAATCGCTAAATACAGTAATAACAAACCTATCGGCATCATTATTGCTTGCCCAAGACTCATATTGGCCAATCCTGAATCCAATATTAACGCGTATAATTTTTCCATGGAATCAAGCTCTTAAATAGTTATTAGGGTATCGCCAACAGAGACAGAATCGCCTTCTTTCACATGAATATTAGCAATCGTCGCCGCAGTAGCAGCCTTCACTTCTGTCTCCATCTTCATGGCTTCTAATATTAATAAGGTATCACCCTCAACCACTGACTGACCTGGGGCAACACAGACTTTTACAATATTACCTGCTAGTGGTGCGGCAATCGCTTCACCAGAGCTAAGCGCACTACTTCTACTACTAACCGATGAATCTGTATTGGCTTCATCACCTACTTCTACCTTCACCGTATATTCATGGCCGTTGATATCAATAGAGACTGAACCATCATCATCAACATTAACAATATAATTTTTACCGTTTAGCTTCATGCTGTAAATATTTGATGCTTCATCATCCACAGCTATTGCTTGTGGTACAGGCTCAAAGGCTTCCGCATTATCACGATGCTCAAGGAAGTTCAGACCGGAGCGTGGAAATAACCCCAAAATTAAAGCATCTTCAATGGCATTATCCGCAAGCACAAAGCCCTTGTCTTTAGCGTGAACGGCTAAGTCTTTAGTTAAGGATTCTATTTCTGGCTCTAACAAACTAGCTGGACGACTCTCCATCGCTGTATCACCGTTCAGTACTCTTGACTCAAGCTGCTTATCATAACTACGCGGTGCCATACCGTATTCACCTTTCAGCAAACTTTGTGTAGCCTTTGAAATCGACTTATATCGCTTGCCCGCCAGTACATTCTGTACCGATTGGCTAACCACTAGGTCAACATTCGAGGCAATTAAAGGGATCGAACCTAAATCTTCCTGCGTTTGCAGTACCTCGCTGATCACATCATTCAACTGATCAGCAGCGCCCTGCTCCTTAAGTTGCGCCATAATACTGCTTAGCACATCACTGGGTAAACGAGTGCGTAAAATACGTGGGTCGACGTTACGGGAAGGCACTTCAAAAGCTGAATATTTTTTGCGCAGATGAGAAAAATCATCGGCAATGTTTTCCAGTAACGACAAGTCTAATACTGAAGTCTGCGTACTTCCCTCTAACGCACTCACGATAGATTCCGTTGGTGAAAAACTATGGCTCAATGACATTGAAGAAATTGCAGTGTCCACATGATCGACGCCGGCCTCAATGGCTTTTAGTAATGTCATAGACGACAAACCTGCCGCTGCATTCATATGCAATGCAATAGGGATACTTAAGGATGCTTTAAGTGCAGTTACCAACTCAAATGCTTTATAAGGGTTTAACGCGCCCGAACTATCATTAATTACCAGTGAATCTGCACCTAGATCTTCAACTTTTTTTGCTAAATCAACGAAATCGACTTGCTCCGCTGCCGAGCTAGCACTATAAATAATCGACCCCTGAGCATGAACACCTTGTTTTTTTGCGGCTGATACTGCCGTACGTAAATTACGACTATCATTCATCGCATCAAAAATACGCAAGACGTCAATACCGTTCGCAACCGCACACTCAACAAAACTCTCGACCATATCATCCGCATAATGACGTGAACCCATTAGACTCTGGCCATGCAATGACATTTGCTGTTTAGTCTTTGGCATAGCCTTTTTAAGTTCACGCAATCGATCCCAAGGGCTCTCACCTAGATATCGAATACAGGATTCAAAGACTGCCTGGTCACAAGACTCTACCGACCAATAACCTACCTGGTCGAGTTTTTTTGCCAGTGGAAGAATATCATCTAGGCGTAAGCGAGCGGCCAATAGTGAATGATTGGCGCCACCTAAGGCAAGCTCTGTAATGTTAATAGGTTTTTTATTTATCATTGGTAGACAAGCTCATTTAATCTGTTTATAAAGTTTTCGATTTTGTATGTCGCATAAAAGCGACGGCAGCGACGGCAGCAATATCGGCATCTAATGTATTCATTAGCGGTGCAGGCACTGGCGATAATTTTCTCACCACAAATGACATTAACATGGTCGAAAACACCAGCAGCACCAAAAATACAAATACACTGCCCATGCCCATTAGCATTAGCTGAAGGCTAGATTCAAAAAGACTCATAAGTGTTAACTCCACCGTTTTATTTTGAGTGATTAAAACAATAATTGATAGAAATACTGCGTCAGAAAAAACGCGCCCAAGATTAAAGTTTTACCAAGTGAACCAACTTAGAGACCAAAACAGCCACCATTGAAAAATTATAGGCAGGCTTTGACTTAGCCAACCACACTAAATCTAAATAACTTTTCAAAGAAGGAAATATTTTATCTGTTTGGTTATTTTCATGGGGTGACGACAATAAGTGCCTCAAGGCTTTGACATGATGACTTTCTATTTTTGACACTAAAAATTTCTTATTTTTTCTTTTCCAGCTATCGTCTACCGCGATTTTTTCCATAAGTTCGTACAACCAAAATATATCTAGCTCTTCACCAATACGGAAAAAGTTATGTAAAACCGTATCACAATCTATAGAAAACTCTTCCGCTATTTTAGCTAAAGGCAAGACATAATAAGAATAATTTAAAGAATATACTGCTTTAGCAAGATCGAGGCCGACGCCTTTGTTGACCTCTAAACCTACAAGATTATTAAAGCTTTCTAGATCTTGCGGCGGCATATAAGCCTGTATATTTTCATCTAAGGCAAGCAATATCGACTGATAAGTTTGCACTAAATGATTCACATCTCCCTCTATACCCTCTTGTATCAGCCACGTCATAGCTTTATCTAATGGGTAATGAATAGCTAACTGCAGATCCAGTAATACACTACTATCAACAACATACATCAATTGATCTATTGCATCATATAAATGATTCACACCGAAAATTTCTACAGCAACTATATGTGCTTTTACGAGTGGTGTAATACTGGCTGTATCCTCTTCCAGAACATAGTTACAGAAAGTAGCGCCCATGCGATTAGCAATATCATTGGTGAGGTAGCTCGCCAATATTTCTTTGCGTAGCGGATGGCTTTTAATATAGCTAGGGTAAGTTTCCACCAGTTTTTTAGGAAAATAATTAAGCAATAAGGTTTGAAAAAACTCATCTTCAATGAGATCAGAATCAACCAGTGTGTTAAACAATCGACTTTTACTATAAGCTAACAACGTTGCCAGCTCTGGCCGTGTAAAACTTTTCTGTGCAGCGATTCTACTTTCTATGTTTTCAGGGGAAGGTATGCAAGCCAGTTCACGATCAAGTACATTGTCTCGCTCTAACAAATTAATTAACTGGACAAAACTATCAAAGAAAAAAGGTGAGGTGTAATTTGATTGGCTCAGCATTTTACTCTGTCTAAAGTTATTATTTAACACCAAATCGGAAACAGAAGAAGACATGCTGGCAAGAAATTCATTGCGCTGCTCATGAGTCATCAAACCATCTTTTATTACTTCCTGTAATAAAATCTTAATATTCACTTCATGGTCAGAACAATCAACCCCTGCCGAATTATCGACCGCGTCCATATGAATCAAACCACCACTCAAGGCAAATTCAACTCTAGCTTTTTGGCTCAAGCCTAAATTTCCGCCTTCAGCAACTACGCTCGCATGTAACTCCGTCGCATTAATACGCACTCGATCGTTAGCTTTGTCACTAACATCAATATCCGTTTCATCAGACGCTTTCACGTAAGTGCCAATACCCCCATTCCACAACATGTCCACATTAGCGCACAAAATAGCTTTGATGAGAGCGTCAGGCGTCATACTTAAATCATCAGTCGAAATATTCAGGCATCGAGCAGCCTCCACAGAAATGACAATATATTTTTTAGTCCGGTCAAAAATCGCGCCGCCCTCTGACAATAGAGTACTGTTGTAATCTCCCCAAGAAGAATAAGACAGCTCAAATAAACGCTTTCTTTCACCGTAACTTCGCTTAGCATTAGGGGTAGGGTCAATAAAAATATGTTTATGATTAAAAGCCGCCACTAGCTTAATATTTTTTGACAACAACATTCCGTTACCAAAAACATCACCAGACATATCACCAATACCGACAACCGAAATGGCATCGTTATCAATATTTTTTCCGCTTTCTGAAAATAAGCGTTTTGCCGACTGCCATGTGCCCTTTGCCGTAATACCCATTTTTTTATGGTCATAACCATACTGGCCACCAGAAGCAAAGGCATCACCTAACCAATACTTATATTCAGCTGCGATGGTATTAGCGAAGTCAGAAAATGTTGCAGTACCTTTATCGGCAGCCACAACCAAATACGGGTCTTCATCATCATGCCTAACCACCTGTGCTGGCGGTATTGTTTTACCGTCAATACGATTGTCGGTAAGATCGAGTAAGGCACGAATAAAAATTTCATATCCTGCTTTAATATATGCCGGGTATGAACGCTTGGAGGCATCAATATTATCGACTTTACAAATAAAGCCACCCTTAGCGCCGACAGGAACAATGACAGAATTTTTCACCATCTGAGCCTTCACCAAACCGAGCACTTCGGTGCGATAATCTTCTGCTCTATCAGAAAAACGGATACCACCGCGCGCGACTTTACCTCCACGCAAATGCACACCTTCTACATATTGGTTATAGATAAAAATCTCATAAGCGGGAACAGGCTTAGGAATACCGTCGATATGACGAGGTTCTATTTTAAAACTCAGCGCACTACCGCCATCATCAACATAACTAGGCTTGTAAAAGTTAGTTCTAGTAATAGCTTTCAACACGGAAAAATACCGCCGACATATTAAGTCATCATCTCTGCCATGAATCAAATCGATACAAGTAGATATTTTTTCTGCCACTTCACTTAAATCGGTTTTCTCATCGTCAACAGAAGGGGAAAACTTCAATGTAAAGTATTCAATTAATAGCTCGGCGACTTCTTTATGCTTAATTAAGCTCTTAAAAAGAGTATCCACACTAAAGTTAATTTTTATTTGCTGAAGATACTTAGTCAGCGCTCTTAACACTGGCAAGTAATGAATAGAAACATCAGAAAAAAGTGCTAACTTATTTAACACATCATTCTCCGCATGTCCGGAGAACAATTCCGCCAAAAAATCTTCCAGCTCCTTATTTAAGCCATTATTTTCTTGTGGTATTTTTGGCGAATCTTGAACCTCAAAGGCCAGCTGCCATGACTCGCTATCTTTTTCGCTTAAATTACACTGTGCAATAGACAAACCCAAATTTTCTAAAATTGGCACTGCCCTAGAAAGAGTCAGTTTTTTACCTGTTCCATCCACATACAAAAATAACTTATTGTTTATTTTATCCAGTGAAAAATGTGTCTCACTGATTGATAAATCGTCAACTGCCGCACTGAAAATGTTCATATTTATGAAGTGATTTTAAAAAATTGTTTATGTAAAATGAGTTCTGCTTCTGCTTCACTCACATCGATAGCATGAAAAGACACTTTTGTTCCCGGCAAACTTTGTGCAAGTTTTGAAAGATCAAGGTACGTTACGCAACCAATAAGGGGATAGCCCCCCATAGTTTGCCGATCTCTCATGAGCACAATAGGTTGCCCGTCTTTTGGCACCTGAATGGCACCCATAGAGATCCCCTGAGAAATGATCCCCGCCAATGGTGTAACAATAGGCTCGCCAGACAACCGATAGCCCATGCGATCAATGTTTTGAGTCACTTCATATTGCTTATGACTAAATTTTTTCTGCGCATCGATACCCGCCGAGGTTTGCGATACATTAGGCATATAGCGCAAGATAATGTCCTTGGGATACTCTGGAATAAAACGAAAAGGCACCTGCTTGGCGGTTTCTGCTGAATGGGACGTGTAAGGTAAAACATCATCCTTAGCTAGCTTTGCACCATTTTGTGAAAGGCCACCTAACTTTTCTCGCACCACGGTTGAACTACTGGATAATTGCTTAACAATATCAAAACCGCCCTTGACCGCTAGGTAACAGCGCAACCCAGACACAGGAGAAGAAAACTGTATAACATCTCCCGACTTAACTGCATACGAACACCAAGGAAAAATTTCCTGCTGATTTAGCGTGCAGCCTAAATTAGCGCCACAAATAGCCATCATAGTATCTTCGGTGAACACAGCAGAAAAGCTGCCGTAACTGATTTCTAGCTGAGCCGCGTCATAATGATTATCCAATAGATAATTTGCCCACAAAAAGGCGTGCTCATCTAATGGGCCACCATTAGTCACGCCAATACTTTGGTAACCATATCGGCCGTAGTCTTGTATTAGCGCTAGAAAATTAGAATGTACTATTTTTAGTGACATTAGAATGTTCCGCCCAATTTAATATATTCTGCCTTGCTGATAGCGTTAAATTTCACTTTATCACCAGCAGAGAACTGGGTTAAATTTTCACTATCGTAATCAATCAGCTGTATTGGCGTCCTACCAATAATTTGCCAACCGCCCGGAGAATCCGAGGGGTAAATTGCCGTTTGTTGATCAGCAATACCCAAGCTTCCTCGAGCCACTTTTTTTCTTGGCGTTTCTTTTCGCGGAGTTGAAATACTGTCATCCACATTACCAAGATAAGCAAAGCCCGGCGCGAAACCAATGGCATAAACATCGTAAACCTTATCGGAATGAATTTGGATAACTTGCTGCGCACTTAACTGTGCTTGATCTGCAATAAAAGGCAAGTCGAGAGCAACTTCCTCACCATAATAAACAGGGATTTGAATGATCGTCTTAGACTCAACACTAGCCGCTTCATCATTACAAGTTTTCAGCAGGCTATTTAATTGATTTTTAAAATCTAAACCAGAAATATTCAACACATCAAAAGTAATATGAATAGAGGCATAAGAAGGAATAATATCGATAATCATATTATTCATCTCCCGCTTAATTTCATTCACCAAATAACTGATGACTTTAAAATTTTCGTGTTCGATGGTTTGTTTGAATAAAATAACCAGGGTGTTTTCAGAAATGACAACGATATTCATATTAACTTAATACATCTCGAATTTTTTGCGCCGATGCAACCGCTAGGCTACCATCACCGTGAATACAAAGGGTGTCTGCCACTATATTCATTGCTTTCCCTGAAGTGGTTATGACTTGCTTATCGACAATTAACGATCGTGCTTGCTTTGTAATCGTATCTACGTGACTAAATACTGCGCCTTCCTCCTGCCGAGATTGTAAACTGCCATCGTCCATATAGGCGCGATCACAAAACGCCTCAAACAATAAAGTGACTTTACATTTATTGGCAATATCAATATATCGTTGATTATCTGGCGCAGCCATAATCATCAAAGGAATGCCTGATGGCATTAAGGAAACGGCTTTCACTAGCGCTGTGTAGGTGCCCTCATCGCGCATCATTACATTGTAAAGAGCACCATGGGGCTTCACATAATCAACATCGACACCATGGGCCCGACAAATGGCTTGCAAGGCACCCACTTGGTAAAGCGTAATGTTAATCAGTTCCGCCGGAGTAAATTTTATTTCTTTTCTACCAAAACCTAATAGATCAGGATAGCCAGGGTGAGCGCCAATAGCGACGCCATGCTTCACCGCAAGCGCCACTGTTGAACTCATTATTTGCGGGTCTGAAGCATGAAAACCACAGGCAATATTGGCCATATCAACATAAGGCATTACCTCAGCATCCGCGCCCATCTTCCAAGGCCCGTAGCTTTCACCCATATCACAGTTGAGTTTCATAGAATACATTCCCTAGCTAATTGTTCACTGCTTGAGGCAGATAAAGCACAATTTCAGGGAAGATGGTAATAATAACAATGCCGATAGCAATCATAAAAAAGAACGGTAACGCGGCCTTAGCGACATATAAAATATTCTTACCGGTCAATGCCTGTATGACGAACAAATTAAACCCTACTGGCGGCGTAATCTGTGACATTTCGACCACTAGCACCAGAAAGATGCCAAACCACATCAAATCTATACCCTGCTGCTGAACCATTGGCAGTACGATAGAGGTCGTTAACACAATGACCGAAATACCATCAAGGAAACAACCTAAAAGTATAAAGAAAATGGCCAAATAAATAATAAGCTCAATAGAAGATAAGCCCTGCTCTGCAATCCAAGCCGCTAAGGTTAGTGGAATACCGATAAAGCCCATCGCCAAGGTAAGAAAGTGTGCGCCGACTAAAATTAAGCCCAGCATACAAGAACTTTTTACCGCTCCTAATACACTACTGCGAAACCCTTTTAGTGAAAAACTACCCGTCACCATGGCAATAACCAAAGCACCGGTAACACCAAAGGCAGCGGCCTCTGTTGGCGTTGCTATACCCGCATAAATTGATCCTAAAACACCAAAAATCAAAGTGGCAATTGGAAATAATTTTTTCAGTGCAATAATTTTTTCAGTAGTCGAGTACTTGATATCTTCGTCATTGGTTGCATTTTTCTTACTAAATAAAGACCACGCCATGGTGTAACACATAAACAAGCCGATCAACATAAGGCCGGGGAAAACACCCGCTAAAAATAAGCGAGAAATAGAGACTTCCGCAGCCACACCGTAAACAATCAAAATAATGGAGGGTGGAATCAACAAGCCTAAGGTTCCCGATCCCGCCAAGGTACCAATAGACAAGGAATCACTATAACCACGCCGGGATAGCTCTGGTAACGTCATACGACCAATGGTCGCCGCCGTTGCAGCCGAAGACCCCGATACCGCCGCAAAAATACCGCAACTTAAAATATTCACATGCAGCAACTTACCAGGCAATTTAGCCAGCATAGGGGAAAGCCCCTCAAATAAGTCTTGCGATAGCCGAGTACGAAATAGAATTTCGCCCATCCATATAAATAAGGGCAAGGCCGTCAACGACCAGCTGGACGCTGCGCTCCAAGAAGACGTCCCTAGCAGCAAACCCACATTACTACTATCAATTAAAAACAAGCCCAGCATTGCCAATCCCATTAGGGTTAAGGAAATCCAGACACCGCTCACCAACATTAACAGCATGCAGATGGCTAAAATTAAACCTACAATTGATACATCCACAGTCTTATACCTCAGATTCTAATTCTAGTGCGTTTTCGGCATGAACATAGCTAGGCACTTTGCCCATCAGCATGGTTACCAATGCATCCAACATGGCAATAAACAAACACGTCGAGCCAATCGCCATCGGCATTTGTATCATCCACAATGGCACGGCTAAATAAGTGTCGGTAACATCGGCAAAATCATAAGCCTCATATACCGTAACCGCAGTGTAAAATGCCAAGTATCCACTGATACTCAAACCAATGAATATATTGATATATTCAAAAAACTGTTGTCGTCGACCAGAAAAGCGATTTAATAAGATGGTCACTCGAATATGGCCGCCTTCGTTAAAGGTATAGGCGAGACCAAAGAAAATAGTGGCTGACAATAACCAGCCAGCGAAGTCCTCAGAAGAGGGAATGATTTGACCAAGAAGTCGCGCTGCAATTTGCGCTAAAATTAATGACACCATAAGAATCAAACAGAATCCCGATGCCCATGCTGAAAAAAGATAAAAACTGTCTTTAATTTTTTTCATAGGAAGATACCTTTGTATTAAAAATTATTTTAAATTGGGCTCCCCTATAGTATAGAAAGTAACAAATAAAAATGCCCACTACTTTATGAAAACACGCCCAAACTGGACGCGTTTTCATACTACAAGTTAGAGTGTATCAAAGTAATTACTTGTTATATGCATCGATAATCGCTTGACCTTCTGCGCCAGCTTCAGCTAACCATTCATCAAGCATAGTTGCACCGATAGCTTGCAGCTCGGAAGTCAACGTAGCCGACGGAGCAGAAACAATAATACCCTTATCGCCAAGGATTTTAGTGTGCTCTACCGCATTTTTAGCACCTAACGCCCAGCCTTTTTTCTCAGCATTAGCCGCAGCTGCCCAAATAACGTCTTGAGTCGCTTGATCTAATTTAGCCAACACTTTCGAGTTTACAAAGACCATGTTTTTAGGGATCCAAGCGCTAACGGTAGTAAAGTTTTTGATGTAATCCCAGCTTTGATTATTAACACCCGTACTTGGTGATGTAATCATGCCGTCAATAACACCAGTAGTAAATGCTTGTGCAACTTCACCGAAAGCAACGTTAACTGGAGTTGAACCCATTAAGTCAGCCAAGCGCGAAGTGGTTGGGCTATACGCACGCATCTTCAAACCTTTCAAGTCAGCCAAACTGTTAACTACCTTATTTGAATATAAATCCTGCGCAGGCCAAGGCACGGTATAAAGCAAGGTCATGCCATCTTTAGCCAACTGCTTAGTAATTTCAGGCTTAGTGGCTTGATATAACTTTTGCGCCGAATCAAAGGTTGTCGCTAAAAAGGGCAAGTTATCCAATTTAAATACCGGGTGATTATTGCCTAAGCGGCCACCAAAAACCTCACCAAGTTGAACTTGTCTAGAACGTACTGCACCGTAAATTTCAGGATGCTTAATTAAAGATGCGCCTGAGTGAACTTTAATAGTTAACTTATCGCCCGTGTTTTTAGCAATTTCTTCCGCAAACGATCTTGCTACTTGCGTTGGGTGGTTAGCATCGCCATAAGGTGTAGGCATGTTCCAAGTTTCAGCTAAAGCACTCGCAGAAACTACCATACCCAGTAGCATCGGTAAAAGTGTTGTTTTCTTCATGTTGATATCCTCATTTCTTAGTTATTGGTTTAATTTTTTCTTTCTTACTATTTCTTGCCTTAACCAGCCATAGCTATTCAGCTAAATAACTATGTGTGCTGCCTTCAACAATGGCTTACGCTTAAATCCTTATAAGCAAAATCGGTGATTAACATTTTTCCTGGTGCATGCGTAATGACCAAGGGTAATTTAGCACTTCTAACCGCGGCCTGCGTGGTAACACCACAACCCCAGAACACAGGAATCTCATCATCTTCAATCGGCACAGCAGAACCATAATCCGGTTGATCCATATTCATAATCCCAATCGACTCAGGACTACCAATATGTACAGGAGCGCCATGAGCTTTAGGAAATTCACTAGTAATGCGCACCACCTCATCAATATCTTCTTTTTTATAGGGGCGCATCGACACCACCATATTACAATTGAAGTTTTGCGTGCCATTCATCTTGATATTGGTGTCATACATGGAGACATTGACACCTAGGCTAATATTTTTTACTGGCAAACCTGCGGCCAGTAAAGCACTTTCGAAGGAAAACGAACAACCTAGCACTACGGCAACCGAATCATCAGCCCAATACTGTTGAATATCCGCTACGCTAGCAACAAAATTGCCATGTTCAAAAATATGGTACTCAGGGAGGTCGAGCCTAATATCTAGATTTTTTCCTAGGTTATCGATGGCGGGGTCACCCGGCTTGGAAACACCCAACAAGGGGCAAGGCTTTGGATTTTTTTGGCAGAATTCGATAAATTCATCAGCAAAGGCCTTAGGCATAATCACTAAGTTACCCTGCACCAGATCTGGCATCAAGCCACTAGTGTTATCAACATAATCACCGCTGCGTATGGTTGCTCTAAGCTGCTGAAGATTCGTCATAACAAAAAACCTATTATTATTAATAAACAAAAAAGCGTGCTTATTTTCTAAAAATAATATTATTCAAGTTGATTCATAAATTCAAATTATGATTTTTTCTAGAATTTGATAAGATTTTGTTATGCCCGCAATAAAAAGAGGCCTAATATATGGAAATCGATCAGAATTCTTTATTGACTGTAGTCAGCAATCACCGATTTAGCCAATTCAATCATCGATAACAATTCAGGTTTATGGGGACTCATGGGATAGGAAGCGGTAAAGGTCATATCGGAGGGGTGCCAATCGGTATTAATAATGTGTAAACGCCCCTTACGGAGGTCTTTTGCCACCACATCAAGAGGCACTGCTGAAATACCCATACCGTCAACGACCAAGCGTCGACAAACGGCTAAAGAACTAGACGCGAACAGCCTGGCAGGCCGCTCAGAGCCACGGGCAAATTCACGGGTAATTTCATTGTAAGGTACGGTATTGCGAGCATAAGTAATAATAGGCCAACGCGATAACGCAGAGGTAGATTGCACCTCAGAACCAATACCTAATGATGGGCTAGCCACCCAAATCAAGGGCATGGTATCGAGATGATCGTTGACGATAACAGGGTCTGACAAAGGCCCCACTAAGAAGGCAATATCAATCGCGCCAGTCAATAGTTGCTTTGCTAGGGTGACGGAAACATCCACCGTTAATTCAATGGCAACGCTGGGCACATCTTCTTGAAAACGCTTCAAAAAAGTCGAAAGCCATGAGTGCGCGATAGTTTCCGAAACACCAAGACGCAACAAGCCCGAATAGGCAGCCTCATTATTTGCTGTGTTAGTGAGTTCTTTAGCAAAGTACACTAGCTTTTCGGCATAAGGCATCAACTCATGCCCCTTGGGTGTTAAAAACACCTTACTGTTACCTTCACGTTCAAATAACTTAACGCCTAATTCTTCTTCCAGCAATGATATTCTAGATGAAATGGCAGGCTGGGTTGTACACTGCTGCTCGGCCGCTTTACTAAAGCTATGCAACTTTGCCACCCAAAAAAATGCTTCTATGCGTTTAAAATTCATTATTTAAAATAACCAATATAAGACTGAGCTGTCAACTCGTTTAAGTCTACTGAGTATAAGCGAAAAAAAGCCTAGGGTGGAAAAATTTAAATAGCGTTTTTTTTGTAAAGAAAATGAGGGCTACACTCTTACCTTTTACGCTTAAACATTGATAAAGGCGTTAGGTTTTTAGTCGCTATCGAGACTACTACAGTCGCAAAGCTAACGCATTTCAATAGACGGGTTAAATTCACTGTGCATCCGTGCATTAGTCAAAATATCATCATCTCTGTCTCTTTCGATGATGATTTACACGTATAATACAGAGAATGAATACTGACATTATGTGCTTTTTCTAGGACGCCCCATGCCAAAAAACTATCACTGCCGAGCGCTTACATGCATCACAGCATGCTTAACTGCATTACTCTTCAGCCTATCAAATGTGGCTGCAGCAGAAGTAAAACTGGTGTTACAACCAGCAAAAAATGGCATCGAAAAAAGAATTAATAAACGACTGGCGACCTCACCTACCATCATCAACGCTATCAAATTTCTTAATGATACCTTCATCACACCAACAGATATTACACTAGCATTCGGTTCCTACGAAAAGATTTGGTATGAACATCACGAAATTCAAATCCCCTATCAATTCATCCAAAATATTCGCGAAGGCTATAACAACACCCGCATCCCCCACCGCTTCGCTGAAATAGACGAGTTTACTGGCAACACCTTATTCCATGTTATCTTTCACGAAATGGCGCACGCACTCATAGAACAATATCGTCTACCCGTGATTGGCAGGGAAGAAGACGCCGCCGATAGTTTGGCAGACGTGCTATTGATTTATTTTTTTGAGGCCGGAGACCAAATTGTTATCAGTGCAGCAGACTTGTTTTACATCAATAGTGTACATGAAGGACGATTAACAAAAGAGGATTATTGGGCAGATCACAGTTTAGACAAGCAGCGCTACTATGCGAGAATTTGCCACGCATACGGCAGCAACCCGACAGAACATGCTTCACTCAAACAGCGGGTACAGTTCACTGATGAACGCGCCAAGCGCTGCATCAGACAATATCGAGAGGTGGAGCGCAGCTGGTTAACGCTGCTAAAACCTGCGTTAAAAAACTCACAAGCAACACAATAAAAATTAAAACAAGTTTGAAAAAACTACACACTTACCGCTTTTCAAAGTGTTTTTGCGTTAACTTACCCGCATCAGATGCTGGCAAATCCCAACCTTGTAAATTATCTTTCACCAAGGCCGTCAAAGTAGCAATATGTTCTTCGCTCGCATTTAGCGCTGCAATATATTCATAGCGCTCGCCCCCCGCCTGTATAAAATAGTCACGATTTTCTTCACCAATTTCTTCGATTGTCTCTAAGCAATCGGCAGAAAAACCCGGGCAAACGATTTGAACCGTCTTAACACCGTCTGCAGGAAAACCCTGTAAGGTGTGATCGGTATACGGCTTTAACCATTCTTCACGCCCAAAACGTGACTGAAATGTAGTCATATATTCAGTGGCGTTTAAACCTAAACGCTCTGCCAATAAACGCGAAGTTTTATGACATTCACAATGATACGGATCACCATTTTTCAAATAACGTAAAGGGATACCGTGATAGGAAAACAACAATTTATCTGCCCGCCCATACTCCTCCCAATGCACTTCGATACTATTTGCCAAGGCCTCAATATACGCAGGGTAATCATGATAATGGCTAATAAAGCGCAAGTCGGGTAACCAACGACGACGCATAAAATCTTCCGCTAGCGCATCAAAAGTAGAGGCCGTAGTAGCCGCCGAATACTGTGGATACAAAGGCAATACGACTAATTTTCGTACACCCTCTTGCTGCATAGCTTCTATGGCATGGCTCACTGATGGCTGCCCATAACGCATAGCAAACTTCACTACTACATGCTCGCCGTAAATAGCGTGTAAAGATTTTGCAAGTGCGTCACATTGCTGCTGCGTGTGCACCATCAAGGGGGAACCTTGCTCTGTCCACACCGTTTTATATGCCGCCGCCGACCGTCGTGGGCGAAGTCGTAAAATCACCCCATGCAAAATACATCGCCACAATAATCTCGGTACCTCAACCACTCGAGGATCAGCTAAAAACTGCCCCAAATACTTGCGCAACGCTTTAGCCGTGGGAGCTGTTGGCGTGCCTAAATTGGTAATTAACACCCCTATTTTAGGCTGCTGCTGGTGAGAAAAATTAGTTTGGCCAATATATTTCATAGTCAATACGCCGCAAGTCTGTAAGAATCCATATTCCGTTATTGTACGTAAATTTAAAGTAATAAGCTCATGTTAGATACCCGTAAATGTTACTGCCCCTATTGTGGTGAAGCGATAGAAATCGTCGTTGATACTTCGATAGAACAGCAAGAGTATATTGAAGATTGCTCTGTTTGCTGTCGACCTATTTACCCGTAACGCTTGAACTTTAGGTGTTCAGAGTGCGTCTTTTTTTGTTTGTGGCAAGGCGCGACGACGCAAAATAGCCATTCTATTTAAGGAGGAGCAACGCAGCCACGAACAAAAATAGGCGTGCTATGGAGGCCTAAAGCTCAAGTGCTACGGGTATACCATCAACGCCAGCGTTAATGACACAGGCGCCTTAATTGAAGTCCGCAGCGAAAATGAGTAGCCGACCATGAAGAAGCACGTGTTAATAATAATGGCTCACGGCAGCCGTAAAACCGAAGCCAACAACGAGTTTGAACAACTAATTAAGGTCATGAGCGCACAAGGCCTAGATTATATTATGATCAAACACTGCTTCTTGGAAATGGCCGAACCCAACTTACCATCAGTAATAGAAGAGTGCCTATCTTTAGGCTACAAGCAATTTGATCTATACCCTTTATTTTTCAACCAAGGCAATCATGTGTCACGAGATATCCCCGAACAAATACAAGCCGTACAACAGCAGCACCCAGAATGCTCCGTACGACAATTAGACTACTTTGGCAGCTTTGATCAATTAGCGCACGGTATCACAGAACATATTTATCGGCAGAACACTTAGGTAAAAAAATAGACTATAGGGTGCCTTAGCGAAGACCACAAAACTTGCCAATGAAATGGGTAAATCACAAGGTTATAAAAATATTAATTTTACACATTTAAAGAGGCCAAACGCCTCATTAGTACACTAATAGAAGGCGCTGATAAACATGCATAAGATATGTAAGTTATTTTTTATTTTCTATTGTGCTTATAGTACTGGCGCGACACTCTCATATAAGCAATTATCTACAGATACGTTTCAACTTATCTTAAAGAATGATACCCCGTTAGGAATTGAACAGGCACAATCTTCACTTTATTCTAGTGCGGTTAAAATTTGCAAAGGAAAAACACCTTCTTTTGAAAAATATTCATTTGAAAGCTCAGAGCCAATTTCAAAAGGCGTTAGCACTGCCTCATTCACATTCCAGCAAGAAATTAAATGCACTGACAAAACAGAAGCTACTCCAACACTAAAAAAACTAGATGTTTCAAAGAGCCAAGAAGAGGCTATAAAATCAAAAGTCAGAGAAATGACCGCACAATTCCTAATAGCCAAAGAAGTCGGAAAACTGAAAGAAGCGTATGCCATGCTTGGGGAGGGCATGAAAAGCATGACTAACCTTCCCTCTTGGGAAAGTAAAGAGTCAGATTATTTTGGCGAAAAAAGTGGAAAATTAGTAAGCCGAGAAATTTGGCGCATCACTTTGTACAACAACCCTCAGAACGCGCCAAAACCAAGCTTATACATTGCAGCTGACTACGAAAATAGTTATACAAGATCGCCTATACACTGCGGATATGTGATGTGGTATCTGCCAACAGCCAACTCCGAGGTATTCACAGTCATGAGAGAGGAGTATGGAAACATGACTAAAGACATTCTTAATAAAATACCAAAAGAAGATCTGCAGAACGTTCGAAAAAAACTGGGCTGCAGAGCACTTTAACGCCGCCGCAGGACTAGCTAGTGCCCATCCAGAAATAGGACACTAGCTACTCGCTGTATGAGTATCCATTGATGGCGGCATTAAAGAAATTCATAGGACTCAAAAGCTATAAGCAATTACGCTACTAATCTTTCTGATCACATAGCGCTTGTGCTTCTTTAACGTCCAGCATGCCTTCATAAATTGCGCGCCCCGTGATCGCACCACAGATACCCTGATGCGCCTGCGCTTTTAGTGCTTTGATATCATTAATATCGGTAATACCACCCGAGGCAATAACAGGGATGCAGGATGCCCGCGCCATGGCAACAGTAGCTTCTACGTTGACTCCTTGCATCATGCCATCACGAGCAATGTCTGTGTACACAATCGATTCCACTCCATCGGACTCAAAGCGTTTGGCCAAATCCGTCGCTTTTACTTCAGAGACTTCTGCCCAACCATCGGTAGCGACTAGACCGTCTTTCGCATCCAATCCCACAATAATATGCCCAGGAAATTGTTTACACATTTCTGTCACAAACTCAGGCTCTTTAACCGCCTTAGTACCAATAATAACGTAGCTCACACCCGCCTGCAGGTAGCTTTCAATAATTTCACCGCTACGAATACCACCACCGATTTGAATGGGTAGTTTAGGAAACGCTTTAGCAATCTCAGTGACAACGTCACCATTCACTGGCTCACCAGCAAAAGCGCCGTTTAAATCAACCAAATGTAAACGTCGGCAACCTTGATCGACCCACTGTTTAGCGAAGTCTACGGGATTGTCGCCAAATACTGTAGAGTCGTCCATTAAGCCTTGACGCAAACGTACACATTGTCCGTCTTTCAAATCAATTGCAGGGATAATTAACATTTATACTTCACCATTCCAATTCATAAAATTTTTCAACAATTGCAAACCCACTGCATCACTTTTTTCTGGGTGAAACTGTGTAGCAAATAAATTATCTTGCGCTAAGGCAGCAACAAATTCTTGCTGATACTCACAACGACCCGCGACTTGTGCAGCATTAGTCGCTTCCACAAAATAACTATGCACAAAATAAAACCGGCTATTATCATCAATGCCCTGCCATAAAGGATGATCAATAGTTTGTTGTACTTGGTTCCAACCCATATGCGGGACTTTTAATTTTCGTCCCGCCTCATCTTTCATGTCGTGACCAAAAAATTTCACTGCACCTGGCAATACATTCATGCACTCCACGCCACTATTTTCTTCACTGTGGTGCATCAATGCTTGCATGCCCACACAAATGGCTAACACTGGCTTACCATCGGTAATCAGTTGAGGGACCAGAGTATCAAAACCTAATCGACGAATTTCCGCCATGCAATCACGAATAGCGCCAACACCCGGAAAGAGGACTTTATCCGCATTAGCAATCACTTCGGGATCAGCGCTAATGATGATTTCGCTGTCCCGCGCTACATGGGCAAACGCACTTGCCACCGAGTGCAAATTGCCCATACCATAATCAATAATCGCAACAGACGTTGTCATTTAAAAAGTAACCTAAAATAAAAAGAATCAATGCAGTGAGTAATAAATAGGCTCAGAGTAAAGTCTACTGGACAGTCAATGGAACCGGGAACGATGTGTTTACAATTTTACTCGGTCCTATTTTTTTACTAAAGCGTTCCCTTAGTCGAAGGCATCACACCTTCCATACGAGGATCAAGCTCTAAAGCCATGCGCACTGCGCGACCAAAAGCCTTAAACACCGTTTCTATTTGGTGGTGAGCGTTATGGCCTTTTAGGCAATCAATATGTAGCGTCACCTGAGCGTGGTTAACAAAACCTTGGAAAAACTCCCAAAACAACTCGGTATCAAATCCACCCACACGCTTTTGTGTAAACGCAATATTCATCAACAAAGCAGGGCGACCGGAAAAATCAATCACCACGCGAGATAATGCTTCATCTAACGGAACATAAGCATGACCATAACGACGAATGCCCTTTTTATCGCCCACAGCCTTAGCCACGGCCTGACCCAGGGTAATACCGATATCCTCAACACTATGGTGATCATCAATATGGGTGTCACCGTCACAGGTCACATCTAGGTCGATTAACCCATGGCGAGCGATTTGGTCCATCATATGCTCAAGGAAAGGCACCCCTGTGGCAAACTGGGCTTTACCCGTACCATCAAGGTTAACTTCCACTTGGATCTTGGTTTCCAAGGTATCGCGGCGTACACTGGCTATGCGAGCGCTCATGAGATTCTCCGATAAAGCGACAAAAAGAGGATTATACGCAGAAAATTCGGAAAAGTGGTGCCAGAGTCAACTTTTACTGCAACCTAAGAGAATAATCACTCTAGCGGCTAAAAAATGGACTCTACGCTCACTCATTCTGCATTAATTAGATGCCGATAGATGCCGAACTCATTCGCACTACCGCTGTCTATGAAACACATAAAAACAAAACAAGCGCCCAAGACAAATCCCAAAACCACACCATAGCTTCTATTGAGGATGACAATGAAAACACTCAAGGTTCTGCTTAGCCTGCTCGCCATTACCCTACTACTCTTAATTGCTGCCGTTATTCTGCTGCCGCAATTTATCGATCCCAATGACTATAAAGAGGAAATCACCGCTAAGGTTAAGCAACATACGGGGCTAGAGTTGGCGATTAATGGGAAGCTCTCACTTTCCGTATTTCCATGGTTAGGCGTCAATACGGGCAACGTAGTCTTGTCCCAACCTAGTATTATCCGTGATAGCGTTAGCAACGCAGGCGCGTTTGCAAATATCGAGGCAATCGATATTAAAGTGAAGCTGAAGCCGTTATTTAGTCGCAAGATAGAAGTCGATACAATCTTATTAAAAAAACCAAGAATTGAATTTATCACCAATGCCTCGGGTAACAATAGCTTGACCGGTTTATCCCCTAGCAGCGCAGAAAAACCAAGCACTAAAGCCAGCACCACTGCAGCCAGTAATTCAGGTAAGCAAGCGACAGTGATTGCTGCCTTCACCATTGCAGGAGTGAATATTAGCGATGGCGAAATCATTATTGACGATAGACAAGCTAAAACACGTTATGAAGTGACACGCCTGAATATTACTAGCGGCAATGTACTCAGCGGGGCCAAAGCACCATTATCCCTATCCGGCATATTTAGCGCACAAAACATAACCCCGATCAGTGTTAATCTTGATACTCAACTCAGCTTTGACCAAAACAGTCTCGCCGCCACCATCAATGACTTCAGCGCCTCCATGCAACAAGCGGAAACCACCCTAAATACTCAAATTGAAAGTATTACCTACTCGCACCAAACCGCTGCCAGCCGTATTATCAACTTAGCACTTTCTGGCAACTTTGCTAATGCCACAAACAACATACCTTTTTCATTATCGGTTCCTGACACTAGCATCGATCTGAAAAAAACTATCGTTAAAATACCGACAATCAGCGCAAGCAGTTTAGGCATAGATTTTTCAGGAAACCTTAGCATTAAAAATTGGAACGACATGCTGATGGCCTCAGGGAAGATTCAATTTAGCCGCTTTGATGCAAAGCCAGTCATCCAAAAATTAGCTCTGGACTACCTTCCCAGCAAAAAAACTGCACTAGAAAAAATAGCCTTTGCTAGCAACTTTAATGGCACCACGAAGGGTCTATCCCTAAGAAACATTCTCATTAATATCGACGACACAATAGTAGAAGGTAACATTGCTCTTATCGATTTTTCTAAACCCCGTTATCGATTTGATCTTTCTTTAAACGCCATCGTCATCGACGACTACTTACCTATCACCAAAAAAACAGCCTCCACATCAGCGGCCCAAGACACAACCACGGCAACCCAAGCGCTCGCAGCACCCATTGTGTTACTACAACACATTGATGCCAACGGCGTGTTTCGTGCGAAAAAAATAACGGCGAATAATATTCACTTAGAAAACAATATCATTACCGTCGCCTCCACTAAGAACCAAGTGACCATCACGCCCGAAGTAGAATTATACAAAGGCAAGCTGGATGGAAAAATCACTCTCGACAAGAACAAAAATACACTCGAGATAGTTAGTCAGCTAACCAATGTAGAGCTAGAACCTTTATTAAGCGATGCTAAAATTACTGAGCAGTTTTCAGGTATTGGCAACCTTAGCACCAATATTGTAGTGACAGAAACCAACACCTCCCCTAACTCGCCATCTATTGCTGGCACCATTAAATTAGCAGCAAAAAATGGCGCCATCAAAGGTATCGACATTAAAAAAGTGCTCGATGATGCACAGGCAACTATCGATAAAATTCGCGGAAAAAATGTTAGCGAACCCACTAAAGCATCAACAGATGAAACTCGCTTTGCAGAAATGACTGCCACATTACTACTCAACGACGACATTATTAGCAACAATGATTTATCGATCAAAGCGCCCGCCTTTCGCATCAGTGGCGATGGCACAGTGAACACATCAACCCAAACTCTAGACTATTTAACCTCTATTATTGTCGTCAACACTAATTCCGGGCAAGGCGGGAAAAATACTGACGAACTAAAAGGCGCCACTATACCCGTTCGGTTTACAGGCCCATTGGCCGCACCAAAATATAAAATTGATACCCGCGCGCTAATCAAAACCAACACTAAACAAGCCGCTGACGAGGAAAAAGAAAAATTAAAAAATAAATTATTAAAAAAATTGGGCATCAAAAAAGAGACGAGCACCAATGCAACTACCACACAAGCCAAGCCGACAGAAAATAAAGAGGACCTAAAAGAACAGTTAAAAAGAAAGTTATTTGACAAGTTATTCTAGAAGAAAAATTTAATGACTACACTACCAGAACGAAAGAAAAATTACCTACACGGGAGTAGGCGGCGAGCGCAAAAGCGGGTTAAGTTCCAAACGATGTTCATAGTGCCTCACGGAATATCGCATCACCCCCTCCCAAGTGTCTTTAAAATGCATAATTATCCATTAAGACATAATAAGAGTACTATCCTGCAAGCTACTCCTCCGACCCGTCAATTCTCGATTGCAAACGTATTATCCGCTCTTCAACATTCCTGTCGGTACCTAATTTTCGAGCCATATAAAAACTCTGCATGGCATCCTGATTTTGCTTAAGCCAAGATTGCGCTTTTCCTAGCACATACCATGCATCTGCAGACTGAGGCTCAAGTTTAATCGCTTTACGTAATAAGAAAATGGCACTTTCGAACAAGTCGCGGTTATACAATTGTTCACCATGCTCATAAAATGCCGACGCGGTACCTAACTCAGCGGCCACATTTATCGCTGCCTGAGCATAATCTTGATCGGTGACGCCCAATTGCTGGCGACTATTTTTTGACAGTAATTGATACATATTACTGCCTGAACTTAGTCGCATATCAGAGTAATAGAGAAACTCTCCAGCGTTCCATGGTACGGTTGCAGATACTCGCTGCTGAACAGCTTGCAGATCTTGGTGGTTACGCAACCGCTGTTTGAAGTCTCCGAGACTGGTGTATTCTTGTAACCTGGCCATTTCAAATTCTAGTATTGGATGATCTAAAGTATTAATGGGAATATCAGCATCTCCTTTGAATTTTGCAAGATCAGTCACAATCACGCTATAAGGCAATAGCCGTAACGGCAAGTCGAACTCCTCTGCAAAATGCTTTTTTAATACCTCTTGCTGAGCAACATGTTCATGCTGCCTCACGCTAATGGGGCTTTGCGAACAGGCTAATAAAAAATAGTTTTTCGTCATATAACTGAGCCAGCATTGCTCGAACGATTGGTCAAGCGTCTGTAAAATAATATCCAGCCCACGATCACCCACATGCCAATCAACCCAGGTCACATAAACACCATCGGGTGTCAGCTTACTTTTGGCTAATTCAAAAAAATCTTGGGTGTAAAGTTTCGACGAACTAAAATAAAGCGGTGAGGTGACGGTATTGAGTATCAGTGAGTATTTCTTTTCCGTGGTTTTAAGAAAATGTATCCCGTCGTCGTGAATGATATTCACCTGTTTATTTTTTTCAATATCCAAGTTGTATTCTGCCATACGGTGAAGGTTGTCCAATACGACTTTATTAATCTCTACCACATCGGTGGATTCAAATGCGAGCCCCACAACGCTAGCAGATGCACCCGTTCCCATACCCAGCACCAACGCCTGATCTACCCGTGGTGCTAACATTGAAGAGATCGCGCCTACATGTTTCTCCGATGGTGACGATAGCGCGACACTAATGTATCCGTTGATAAAAAAATAAGGCTCGCCACCACGCCAAGTAATAGCGAATACATCCTGCGGCCCCTTGAAACGATCAGCATAAAAACGCTGATCAAGCTCTTCCTGTAAATCGCTGAGAGAATGCAAGTTTTTGTGACCCACATAAAGCAACAACTCATTCCATGAAAAGGCATAACTTGTCAGCGCAAAACCCATCAGGCTACTGGCGACCCACATGACCTTATGACGAAAGCCCTTTTGGATACCTATAGCAAGTAATACTAAGCCAGTAATTGTCATTAGTATTACCCCGTAATCTAACCATTGGTGCAATATAAACGCCATCAAACAGAACCCTAGCGCATTAGCGGTAGCCGACCAAAACAGCAACTGGCCAGATTCCCGAGCAATATCATTATAGCTGCGCAGCAGAGCGGGAATAGTAGCGCCAAAGCCGATAGCGGGTAACCCCATCAGTACAGCGACCAGGCCAAATTTTAATAGCACATGCAGCACATAATACTCGGCAGCCATTTCATACAAACTTGCATACCAGCTGATGGCAATGGGATGAATAAACAGCAACCAAGCAAGTCCTGTCATAGCAATCAGTAGCGCGGTTGTGAAGCTAATAGATAATCGGTTGCACAGCGTCGAACCAATAGCCAACCCAATCAGCACCATCGCTAGCACCAGGGAAAACGTTTCATTGAATGGACCGAAGACAAACTCGGTAATTTTCATCATCAATAATTGGAAGATAGCCGATGCCACACTGGCAACGGCCAAGCCTAATAAAATCCGGCGGGGGAAACTAGTAAGTGACCTTAGCGATTCTATTTTTAAGTCTATTTTTTGCACATACCCCAGAAGCGCGGCGGCAACGAAAAAATTCAAACCCGCGAGTAGCAAAGTCGTTGCCTTTAGGCCAAAATTCCGTATCAGATAAAACTCCATCGCAATCGCGGTAGCGGCAGCGCCGAGGTTATAAATTGCGTAGGTGAATGAAAATACCGAGCGTGTGCCAGCCGCCTGCAAAAGGCTGGCAAACAGTGGTAGGCTACAACCAACCAAAAACGCAGGTATGATTAACAATACAAAGCAAACTACCACACCCGCCAGAATACTGACCCCAAGAAAAGGCAGGTTGGTATAGATAAATTCGTCGATCATGCTATAGCCAAACGCCATGAAAAGTGCGTAAAGCCCAATGCAAACCTCCACTAGCCAGAGCCATCTTCGAAAGCGGTGTGCATACAGAGTACCAAAACCAATGCCGAGTAAAAAAGTTAATAACACCGTGGCATTGATGAGAAATTGATTCCCCAATATATTGCCCAGTAAACGGGTATAAAGAATTTCATATGAAATCCCACAAAATCCTGAAAGCAACACGAGTAATGGCATTACCCAGTAACTGGATCGTGGAGTATTGGAGACAAGCAATGTTTGCATTTTTTCAGAACCTTGAGAAGTATTCGTGCTAAGTAACGAAGCTCCGTGCAATATAAATTTGCACAGCTAACCTCTTACCCTTACATTCATAATATTAGCGTAAACTATAACATGGGACAATTTTCAGAATCGCTTTCACGGTGACCGGTTATAACGAAAAAGCCACTACATCACTAGCGCCATAGACTCGGACTACGTTCGGTACTAAATTTTTTTTTGGAAAGGGAGGAGACAGAGCTATTGGATGAAAAAACCAAGGAGATCGACTTAACTACATTTCATAATGAGTAAGCCCGTTAATTCATCTCACAAAATATCGTACTTATCCCCATAAAGACCGACTAAAGCTGCGTTCAGCTTATTTGTCACTGCCGCATAATCGTCGGCCACCACCGCAATATGGCCTAACTTACGCCGCGGTCGCTCGACTTTTCCATACGCGTGATAAAACATACCCGCCTGCGAAAAATCTTCAGGCTTGCCATGCAAGCCCAACATATTCACAATACCACCAATCGACTTAGCCTTAGTAGACCCTAAATCACTATTCGCAATGGCACGGCAATGGTTTTCAAACTGGCTCGTCTCACACCCTTCGATAGACCAATGTCCTGAGTTATGCACACGCGGCGCCAACTCATTTACCACTAGCCCTTGATCCGTATCAAAGCACTCCATGGTAAGCACACCCACATAATCTAACGAAGACAACACTGTTTCCATATAGGCTACGGCACCCTCTTCTAAAATCGCATCGGTATTCGGTGCTGGTGCAATCGTTGAAATCAGCACGCCTTCTTCATGACGATTTTCCATCAAGGGATAATAAACAATATCGCCCCGCGAATTTCGCGCAGCGATCACAGAAATTTCACGCGAATAGTCCACATGCTTTTCAGCAATCAGTTGTACGTCATCCTGCAAGGTAACCTGCGCCAAATCCTCTGCACTTTGAATACGCCATTGATGATAGCCATCATAACCGGCCTCGGCAGCTTTAATATAAATGGGATACGCTAAACGCTCAGGCAAACTATCCAACTGCGCTTGAGACACAATAATTTCAAAGTCAGCGGTAGGAATACCGTGATGACGTAAAAAGTTTTTTTCGCGGATACGATTTTGAGAAAGGTAAATAGCATTATCGTTAGGGCAAACAGACGTCAGCTTTTGCAATGCCGCTAACAGCTGAGCATCGACCATTTCTTTTTCAACAGTCATAATGTCGGGATGATCCAAGGCAATAAATAATTGTTCTGGCGACCAATCCGCCTGCCGGAAAATAACTTTACCTAGGGCATCAACACAGCGAGCATCCTCACCAAGCTCGGCAATAAAAGAAAAACTAAAACCCAATTCAATACCGGCTTGCGCCGTCATTTGAGCTAGTTGGCCGCAGCCGAAAATTGCAATATGCATCGCGTTACGATCGCCAGTATTATTCAGAATTAGAACCAAAATCAGAACTAAAATCAGAACTAAAATCAGAACTAAAATCAGAGACAGACCAAGGCACACTATCGGTCTGCGCTTTGCGCCAGGTTTGAATGCGTTCAGACAACGCCTCGTCCGCCAAGGCTAACATTTGTGCAGCCATAAGACCGGCATTATAAGCACCCGCCTCACCAATCGCCTGAGTCGCTACCGCAACACCGCGAGGCATTTGCACAATCGACATCAAGCTATCCATGCCTTTAAGCTGCTTGCTACTCACAGGCACACCTACCACTGGTAAATGCGTTAATGCCGCCGCCATACCGGGCAAATGTGCAGCACCACCAGCGCCAGCAATAATCACTCGAATGCCACGTGTATGAGCTGCTTGCGTAAACTCCACCAAACGCTCAGGCGTCCGGTGTGCCGACACCACATTAGTTTCATAGGCCACAGCCAACTGATCCAATACCCCCGCCGCTTCCGACATCGTTGGCCAATCCGAACGTGAACCCATAATAATGCTAACAATTGCACTCATAACCGCATCTCTACTTATATACACAGGGTCGCTAAACTCATTTCAGCAAAAAATACCACGACACCCTATTCGATAAACCAGGATGAAAAAGGCATAACATAACTGAAAACAGCCAAAAAAAGGCAAGAACAAAACGACTTGATTACAAAAAAGGCCGAAATTGTAACAGTAGAACTGGCTAGAGGCTACTATTTCGTAGGCTTTGCTCAATAAACAAACAGACACATTTGCTTCTCGAGTAAAGCTAACTTAGCTTAACCACTGAGCGGAGTTAGCTATGTTGTTGGCGAGCAACATAATATTGCCCAAATACAACGATTAAAATACCTCCAAGCACCATAGCGGCTGAGATTATTAGACGCGATGTAATATTTTCAGACATAAATATAACCCCTCCCACAGAGGCAATAATAGGCACCGACAACTGAAAAACAGCGGCTTGCGTAGACGACAACCCAGCTAGTGCGACATACCATATTGCATAACCGATGGCCGATGTTATCCCGCCAGATAACAGCGCTAAAACTATGCCCTCAGGTGAATAACGCAAATCATTCATGGTCACAATCGCCAACAACGCAACAAACGGAATCGTACGTAAAAAATTATAAGCCGTATCCATCAGCGGGCTCTTCGAGCCGCGCCCTTTCAGCGTATAAATTCCCCACGCAACCCCAGCTACCGCCATCAGCAAAAATCCGATAACAGATGGCGTGGTAACACTAGGCAAAACCAAATAAATAAAACCGGTAAAAGTAACGAACACACCCAGCCATTCAGACGGGTGTAATCGTGTGCCAGACAACAGCGATAGCAATATCATTGTGATCTGAACCGAACCAAATAAAATAAGCGCTCCCGTGCCGGTATCTAAAGAAATATAAGCATAGGAAAATGTGATCACATAAAAAAACAACATAAAGCTGGCAGACCAACTACCTTTAGCCGATGGCTCTGTAGTGCCGCGAGAGAAGCCGATAAGTATTAGAAGAACCATGGTGCCCGACAACAAGCGTACAATCGAAAAACTTGACGCGTCAATAGCCCCACTAGCCAATGCCAAGCGACATAAAACAGAATTAGCGGCAAATGCAATTAGCGCCAACAGCGTAAAAACAATGGTTTTCAATAAATAGCGATTAATCAATGATTACTCTTAGAGAGCATAATATTTTTCATTTTTTGTGCACACATAAGAGGAAATTCAACGGTTCAATCAACATACGCAGAGCCGCAAAGCATACGTCTATACTCTCATCTTAACCGTAGAAGTAAAACCCTCTGATTCGAGATGTGACCAACCATCAATTAAAAAGTGTAAACATGATTGCTAATGACCGGCTATCGTTCAACTAAATACTGCAGTTGAATTGTTGCGAGAGTGACTAAGGTGCTGAATATAAAGTAATTTTTTGCTTTTTTCGGCAAACTCGTAGCCACCCTACGGGTGCAGCCTAAAAAAGTGAAAAACGCTTTAGATTCAGTGTCTTAGACAGCCGCAGTAAATTCAACTGCGGTATTTAGGTACAAGGATAGCAAAACTAAAAAGCAGCCTTCCCTTCCGTAAATACACTTCCCGCTACGCTGCAGATTATATTAAACTAAACCCTATATTTTATGTCTGAACGCTATATTTATATTAATCCAACATACTATTATTTAGCAAGAGTTCGCACTATGAACACAAGCACAATACAAACGAGTCCTTGGGCGCCCTTCAAATCAAAGATTTTTAGTGCACTTTGGGTCTCTGGCATGATATCCACTATCGGTGTCAGAATGCATGAAGTGGGCGCTGCCTGGCTAATGACCTCGTTATCTTCAGACCCTTTAATGGTCGCATTGGTACAAACTGCCACCACCCTGCCTATTTTTCTATTTGCCCTTCCCGCTGGTGCAGTGGCCGATGTTGTCAGCAAGCGCAAGCTGCTTATTATTGTACAAATAATGATGGCCATCGTAGCGGGCTTGCTCACCTACATTGTATTTAAAGGCACTATCACGCCTTTATTATTATTATCCTTTGTTTTTGCCCTCGGCACTGGCGCGGCCTTTGTTGCACCCGCTAAACAAGCGATAGTACCTCAACTAATACCCAAAGAAGAACTGCAATCAGCTATTGCCTTAAACAGTGTTGGCTTCAATTTAAGCCGCACTATCGGCCCTGCAATAGCCGGCATAGCAATTACCACCATTGGCATTGCTGCACCCTTTGCCTTCAATGCCATTAGCTTTCTACTCATTATTGGCGCGCTATTACAGTGGTGTCCCTTTAGAGTAATAGGCGACCTACCTAAGGAACAGATCCCCGGTGCCATAATGACCGGCTTGCGTTATGTCCGTTATAGCCAGCCACTAAAAGCAACACTCTGGAAAGCATTCTCCTTTTTTATTTCTGCCAGTGCATTTTGGGCAATGCTGCCATTACTCGTCAAGACAGAACTTAATGGTGATGCCAAATTATTTGGATTATTAATTGGCATGATCGGTTTGGGGGCAGTTATAGGAGCCATTTCTCTGCCTAAAGTGAAACAAGCACTGACACCCAAACAATTAGTCACTGTTGCATCGTTATTATTAATGGTGGTTTTTATCGTATCGGCATCAGTACAAATAGAAGCGCTAATCATGTTAGTTTGTGTCGTTTTTGGCGCTTGCTGGATTTGGATATTATCCACCTTCAATGTGTCTGCGCAATTATGTCTCCCTGATTGGGTCAGAGCCCGCGGCCTTTCCATTTATTTGATGGTATTCTTTGGCTCCATGAGCTTTGGCAGCCTTATATGGGGGCTGATAGCCAGTCAAATAGGCATATGCAATGCATTGTTTATCGCTGCCATCACGCTTGGCTTGGGTACATTTTTCAGCCGAAAATTAGACTTAAATCAAGGTAAGGCTCTAGACCTTTCACCATCAACACACTGGCCAGAACCTATTGTCGTGAACAACACAGAGGGCGGCAGCGATCACGACAGGTCACCCGTTTTGGTCACTGTCGAATATCATGTTAATAAATCCGACGTCAAAAAATTCTTATCCTTAATGTACCAACTGGGTAGAGTACGAAAACAATACGGTGCCTACACTTGGAACGTACTAGAAGAATCGGATCAACCAGGCACCTTTATTGAACAATTCATGGATGTCTCATGGCTTGAACACTTAAGGCATCACCAGCGTGTAACCGGCAAAGACCATGCACTACAAGAAAAAATCTACGCCCTTCATCAAGCAGATAAACCACCGAAGGTTCGTCATTTCCTTGGGCATTAAAATAAATACAGGGATACAGTGAAAACTTGTCTAGTCATGTAAAAGACTTCTCTACACTCGTATTTTTTGTACGAAGATGGCTTTTCACTAGATCTCTTTACTTTTGTGTGCAAGTTTATGTGCGTTATTTTCCCAGTTTTTACCATCAAAATTCGTAATATTTACGGATGTCGGTTTAGTATCTAGGCAGTTAATATTGATATCAATTCCATCCGGATTAGATCTTGGAATATAAAACGGTTTAATTCCGCACGTTTTGCAGAACTTATGTTTAGCTATACCGCTGTTGAAGCAGTAAGTAGTTATCAATTCCTCGCCAGAAAGTAATGTAAATTGACTAAGCGGAATTATCAAGTGTGGATAACCTGTTTTAGAACACATCGAGCAATTACAGTAATCGGCCTCTAAAACTTTCGGGGCTTCAATTTCAAAAGTCACTGCTCGACAGTGGCAACTACCTTGATATATCACTGAACTCTCCCAAAATATACTCTTTTATATGAGGCTAGCATGAAGTGCCAGCGCAATACCTGCCCCATCTCGGGTCGCCTTTAATAAACAGAATCATTGTCCATTAAAGTAGTGAGACTTTGCTCAGCCACACATGTTGCAGAGCTATTTTTGTGCATAAAATGGAGCGCATCGAAATGCACAAAACGCGGCATTGCTGCCTTTGCTTGTTGAACGAAGCCGCTATGCGGCAAAATTCAAGGATCTGATTTATCAACAATAATTCCTCTACGTACTCACCACCGAGTACGACAACTAGAGGAATTACCTTATGAACAAAGCACAACAAACCAAATTCGATTTGCTGTACCAACAACATATTAGCGCATTACGCTGCCAAGGCAAGGCCGAAAACACCATTGATGGATACTCGCGAGCGCTACGGCGTATCACCGAGTTTTTCGATCTCTGCCCCGATAAGTTAACCCAGACCATCTGCATACCTATATTGGGTGACTCATCGCCACACCACACTGCTCTTTTCTGCGGGTAAAACCTCCATTGATCGACAAGCTGCGACCTTCGTAATGGATCGAGGTGGACTGCAAAAATTCTTCGAGATTATCGTTAAATCCTGCGGTATTCATAAACCCATCACACCCCACAATCCACGCCATTACTACGGTGCCCACTTGGTCGAATGTTGCGTAAACCTGCGAGCCATCCAACATGAAATGGGCCACGAGTGCCCCAATATAATCGCCTTGTACACCCCATTAACCGAAGTGACACGACAGGATACGGGCAAACTCATTAACAAAATGCTGAATCGTCTTCACCTTGTCTAGGGTGGAGGTACAAATGATGAGTGATCACATAGAACTGAATCTATCTTCAATCATGAGCCGTTATCGCTCTCGTCATAAAACAAACTACGGAACGTCTACCACACCCAATCAATGGTCGGCAGTTTGCGCGAAAAAGCGGTGCACCAAAAGTAGGCCCCTCTAGGGGAGTTATTGGTGTGCATAGGACTTTTCCTAGCAACATAGGTTAGTATCGCGTAGCGACCTTATTGGTCGTGAGCGAATACTACGATTTTCTAGGTGCATCAATAACTTGT
>JBLHJR010000007.1:0-62639 GCA_047619205.1 Candidatus Endobugula sp.
GCCTGCTGAAACTGCCCTTTTTTCGAGGGTCTTGCATGCCTTCTTCCTGACTTGTCTGCGGCAGGCACTAAGCATTTATCCCCATCGCCAATAAGATCGGTGCGCTTCATCTCCGTGAGTGATGCACGAATGTCATCCCAGTTTTTTTCATCGTGATAGCGTAAGTAAGATTTATGTAAGCGCCGCTGCTTTAAGTTGCTCGCAGTAAACATACGTTTACTTTTATAGCTGAGTTTTTTCAGTGGGTTGCGCCCACTGTGGTACATCGCCGTGGCTAATGCCATGGGTGATGGATAAAATGTTTGTACTTGATCCGCGCGAAACTTGTTTTTCTTAAGCCATAACGCAAGGTTGAGCATGTCTTTATCTTCGCAACCTGGGTGTGCGGCGATAAAGTAAGGAATTAGGTATTGTTTTTTACCCGCTTCTTTTGAGTATTTCTCGAATAATTCTTTAAATTTATCGTAAGACCCCATACCCGGTTTCATCATCATTGATAAGGTATCATTTTCGGTATGTTCGGGGGCGATTTTTAAATAGCCACCGACGTGATGAGTGACTAATTCTTTCACGTATTCTTCATCTTGTATCGCCAGGTCATAGCGTAAACCCGAAGCAATGGCGATGCGTTTGATGCCGGGGATTTTTCGCGCGCGACGATAGAGGTTGGTGGTGCGACTATGATCGGTATTTAAGTTTTTACAAATGCCGGGGTATACGCAAGAGAGTCTACGACAATTGGCTTGAGTGGTGTCGTCTTTACAATTTAAGAAATACATATTAGCGGTAGGGCCGCCAAGGTCAGAAATGGAGCCTGTAAAGTCAGGTACTTGGTCACGTATTTTTTCAATTTCGCGTAACACCGACTCTTCTGAACGGCTTTGAATAATGCGGCCTTCATGTTCGGTGATAGAGCAAAAGGTACAGCCGCCAAAACAGCCGCGCATAATATTCACCGAGGTGTTAATCATCGCGTAAGCCGGAATGTTGGCATCACCATAACTCGGGTGAGGTCGTCGCTGAAACGGTAAATCAAAAACGCCATCCATCTCTTCAGTTTTTAGCGGAATCGGCGGTGGGTTAACCCATATTTCACGCTGGCCATGTTTTTGCGCTAAAGGGCGAGCATTATGTGGATTAGCTTCTTGGTGTAGTACACGAGAAGCGTGAGCATAAAGCGCGGAATCGGCGCGTACTTTTTCGAAGGAGGGTAAGCGGACGTAAGTTTTATCTTCATCGAATGCTATTTTACGCTGCAAAGGCATGGGAATGATTCTGATAGGTTCGGCTTTTATGGCGTCTGGAATGACCTCGTTGTCAGGCGTATATTCATTCACGACCGCTGTAGTATTTTCCGTACTAGGTGTTAGCCCGAGTTTTTCTTCAGTAGATTTTTCCTCGCAAGTGCTAGGAGACTGGTCGTATTCGTAAGGGTTGTGAATTTTGTCGATATTGCCTGGCCAATCGATGCGTGTTGAATCGATTTCACTCCATCCTGCAGGTGGTGTTTTACGTACAACGGTGGTGCCACGAATGTCAATTAGCTGATCAATGGTATGCCCATGTGCTAGTTGATGAGCGACCTCTGCAATCGCACGTTCGGCATTGCCGTAGAGTAATATATCTGCGGTGGAATCAATTAATACCGATCGGCGAACTTCATCGCTCCAGTAATCATATTGGGCGATGCGACGTAGACTGGCTTCAATGCCGCCAATAACCACCGGGGTGGTTTTGTAGGCTTCTTTACAGCGTTGAGAATACACGGTGACGGCACGGTCGGGACGTTTACCCGCTTCGCCATGGGCCGTATAGGCATCGTCATTGCGAACTTTTAGGTCAGCGGTATACTTATTGATCATCGAGTCCATGTTGCCGGAGGTGATACCAAAAAATAAATTCGGTTCTCCCAGCTGCTTAAAGTCTATCGTACTTTTCCAGTCCGGCTGGGCAATGATGCCGACACGAAATCCCTGCGATTCTAAAAAGCGACCCATCACCGCCATGCCGAAACTCGGGTGATCCACATAGGCATCGCCAGTCACGATAATAATATCGCAGCTATCCC
This sequence comes from Candidatus Endobugula sp., assembly GCA_047619205.1. Lineage (GTDB taxonomy): Bacteria > Pseudomonadota > Gammaproteobacteria > Pseudomonadales > Cellvibrionaceae > Endobugula. The sequence goes on from JBLHJR010000007.1 coordinate 2,069, forward strand.
AGCCTAAGTCGTCCATCTCTGCCCGGCTCATGGGTAAATAAGGGGCTGCGCCAAAGCATTCGGCCCAATATTTAGGGTAATGAAATAGGTGAGGTGCTTGTGCTAAACCGGCTTTAGGCATGAGTAAGGTATCTTTCTTTGGTGTTAGTCATATAGATAGCAATGGGTGCTTATTAGTAGGTGGGAATCATCTGTCGCGCATTTTCGCACATTTAGTGTACAGACGTAAGCGATTACTTAATGAGCCGCTATAAAAGCTTAGGAGGCTGTCCGAGAATAGAAACCTACTGCGGAAAAGCGGATTTTCTCCTGATTTTCGTCGCTTAAGGGCGCCTACTGTTGGCAATAGAACCACTATTCTCCTCAATTCATGAAAAAATCTGACTCAAAACCGCCATCCCTCGCTACGGCCCTTATTCTCGGACAGCCTCCTAGTGATGATCGCCATGTGGGCTACTTAGCTTTACGCTATTTCACTGGCGTAACCGTGTTCCTGATTATGCCGACCCCTTCGACTTCTACTTCAACAATATCGCCGGCCTTCATTGCACGGGTTGAGCCGGGTGTGCCAGTAAATATTAAGTCGCCAGGATAAAGGGTGTGATATTGGCTGGCGTAGCTGACGATTTCATCGACGGAAAAAAGTAGGCTTTTAGTGCTCTCTGACTGAACCGTTTTACCATTAATGCGGGTTTCTACTAAAAGATCATTATAGTTCAGGTTAGTGCTTATCCATGGAGAAACGGGAGCAAAGCTATCGGCTCCTTTCCCTCGCAGCCACTGTAAATCAGAGGCTTGCCAGCTTCTTTCGGTTACATCATTGCCTGCAGTGACGCCAAAAATATACTCGGGCGCGTCTTTAACGCTGATATTACGTGCAGTTTTGCCAATAACTACTACCAATTCGCCTTCATAGTGAAGATTGTCTCCGTTGGGATATAGCCAGATCGCTTGTTCGTGCCCGGTTAGGGCGCTAGGTAGCTTTGCAAACAAGCGCGGGGCGTAACCTTTAGTGGCGCTAAAGTGGCTGCTGTAATTCAAGCCAACCGCAATGATTTTTGATGGAAAAGTGGCGGGGAGTAAAGTGACTTCTGCTAAAGCAACGGTTTTATCAGTGACTGCATGAGTGGAGAAAATGTCGCCGCTTAACAGTTGAATATTATCGCCTTTAATCATTCCGTAGTGTGCATCACCCTGATGTTCAAAGTGTACATACTTAAGAGTATCCTTGGCGAGAGCATGTGAACTGAGCAAGCTGGCTGCTAGAATCTGTAAGATGAATTGCCAGCGTATATTGTGTATGAAAATCATCATAATAATAAGTTCCTCTGAGATTACCTTGTATACGTACATCAATAAGAATTTGTTCAAACTATCGTTCGATTTAACTTATACCTACTGACTTGAGTCTATTACTTTCGCAGTGTATTATCGCCGACCTTACCGCAATTGCCTAAATACCATGCAAATATTTCGTCATATCCATTCGTTACGCGAAGCTTTAGCGGCTGATAGACATGCCGGGAAGCGTATTGGTTTTGTACCGACAATGGGTAACCTTCACCGTGGGCATTTAGCCTTGGTAACAACGGCTAAATCTCAGTGTGATGTAGCAGTGGCAAGTATTTTTGTTAATCGCTTACAGTTTGGTCTTAATGAAGATTGGGATCAGTATCCGCGTACTTTTGATGATGATTGCCAACAGTTGATTGATGTGGGCTGTGATTACCTGTTTTTTCCTGAAGAGCGCGAAATCTACCCTAATGGCATGGATGGGCAAACCCGTGTGGTGGTGCCATCGATGACCGATATGCTATGTGGCGCTAGTCGTCCAGGGCATTTTGAAGGGGTGACTACGGTAGTCAGTAAATTGCTGAACATTATTCAGCCTGACACCGCTGTTTTCGGCTTAAAGGATTATCAGCAGATCGCCGTTATCCGTCGCATGGTGGGTGATTTATGTATTCCTGTGGAGATTGTGGCGGGCGATATTGTACGTGAACATGATGGTCTTGCGATGAGTTCGCGGAATCATTTTATTACTGCAGATGAGCGCCCGCGAGCCAATCAATTAAACCAAACGTTAAACTGGATTAAGTTACAGCTAAATGCAGGCCAGAGAGACTATTTGGCGCTTGAAAAAGAAGGTCGGGAGCAGATGACGGCCGCAGGCTTTCGGGTGGACTATTTACAAATTTGTAGTAGTGATACACTGACGCCCGCTGCGCAAGATGATGATAAAATAACGGTATTAGGTGCTATGTATACCGAATCTGCTCGATTAATTGATAATGTCTCTTTGCTATTATCGGTAGATAACGGTTCAAATAAATAAATGTATACAACCCCAATAGCTGGAAAAAATTAAATACTATGTTGACGACAATGCTGAAAGGAAAAATACATATGGCCTGCGTAACTCAGGCTGAGCTATGGTATGACGGTTCCTGTGCAATTGACGCTGATTTGGTGAAGTTAGCGGGCTTTCGTGAATTCGAACAAATTGATATCTATGATGTGAGTAACGGCGAACGCTTTACCACTTACGTTATTCTCGCTGAAGCGGGATCGGGCACTATTTCACTTAACGGTGCTGCGGCGCGTAAAGTTCAGTTGGGTGATCGTATTATTATTGCCGCTTACGGCCAGTTTGATGCGCAAGCACTGGTTAATTTCAAGCCGCGTTTAGTGTATCTTAATGAAGATAATTCAGTAGAGCGCACGGCAAATACCATTCCGGTGCAGCGGGTGTAACCTGTTTGATTTTTATATTCTAGGTTACACACGTCATGGAACTGTATAGTTATCATTGTGTACGTGTTTTTATTCTAGATGCTAGTTAACCCTGTTAATATGTCGACATTAATTTTTCGAGCCTAGGAGCCTGTCCGAGAATAGAGAACCTGCTGCGGAAAAACTATTTCGGCCCATTTTTTCGATCATTTTCGTTGAATAGAACCACTATTCGCCTCAAATGTTCGAAAAAATGGACTCAACATTGTTTCCCCTCGCTACGGCCCCTATTCTCGGACAGCCTCCTAGGTCTTGTGAAATAAAAATATAGCTGTTCTTGGCTATTTTGTAGGGTGCTTTTATTGAATATGGCAGTTGCCTCAATCTTATATTGAATTGACTCTTTAGTTTCATCACTTCTCTATTGAGATATTGTCTTGAACTTAGTAACCTAGTTATCGTTTCCGTGAATAATGTACTAATAAAAAGGAACAACCATGTCATCTGTATATCCGGTCCCAGATAGTGTGCGCGCTACCGCGCATATTGATAAAGAAACTTATCAAGCGCTATATCAACAATCGATTACTGACCCCGATAGCTTTTGGGCTGAGCAAGCCAGCACATTTTTAACTTGGCAGCAGCCGTGGACGAGTGTGTGTGAAGCGGATATGAATGAGGGGGTTGCGCGTTGGTTTGAGGGTGGCAAGTTAAACGTGAGCGAAAATTGTATCGATCGTCATTTGCCCGCTCGCGCTGAGCAGACGGCGATCATTTGGGAGGGCGATGACCCTGCTGATGATAAACATATTACTTATGCTGAATTACACGAGTCAGTGTGTCGTTTGGCGAATGTATTAAAAGAGCGTGGTGTTAAGAAAGGCGACCGTGTGTGTCTTTATATGCCGATGATTCCAGAAGCAGCTTATGCCATGTTGGCTTGTGCACGTATAGGTGCGGTGCACTCCATAGTGTTTGGTGGTTTTTCACCCGATGCCTTGGCTGATCGTATTATTAATGCTGATTGTCAGTTGGTGATCACTGCTGATGAGGGTTTACGTGGAGGTAAATTTGTTCCGCTAAAAGCCAATGCTGATAAAGCATTAGAAAAATGTCCCAATGTAAATACTTGCTTAGTTGTTAAGCGAACGGGTGGAGATATACAGTGGAATGAACCCCGTGATGTTTGGTACCACGAAGCAACAGCGGGTGTGAGTAAGAATTGCGCCGCTGAACCTATGGATGCTGAAGATCCGCTATTTATTTTATATACATCGGGTTCTACGGGTAAGCCTAAAGGTGTTTTACACACCACGGCAGGCTATCTTTTGCAGTCTGCAATGACGCATAAATACGTTTTTGATTATCAGGAAGGTGAAGTCTATTGGTGCACTGCCGATGTAGGTTGGGTGACGGGGCATTCGTATATTGTCTATGGCCCGTTAACGAATGGTGCTACCACCTTGATGTTTGAAGGTGTGCCTAACTATCCAAGCCCTTCGCGTTGTTGGGATATTGTCGATAAGCATAACGTGGCTAGTTTTTATACTGCACCTACAGCGATTCGTGCCTTAATGGGTGCGGGTAATGATTGGGTAACAAAAAGCTCACGCCAAAGTTTACGTATATTAGGTACGGTGGGTGAGCCGATTAATCCAGAAGCGTGGCATTGGTATAACACGGTGGTGGGTGAAGAGCGTTGTCCCATTATGGATACTTGGTGGCAGACGGAAACGGGCGCACATATGTTAACCCCACTGCCTGGCGCAACCGATTTAAAACCAGGTTCAGCGACACTGCCTTTCTTTGGTGTGCAGCCCGCTATCCTCGATGAAAATGGCAAAGAGATCGAGGGTGAAGGTGCGGGCAGCTTGGTGATTAAAGCTTCATGGCCGAGCCAAATACGCAGTATTTATGGTGATCATCAGCGTTTGATAGACACTTATTTTAGTACCTACCCCGGCTATTATTTTACCGGTGATGGAGCACGTCGCGATGGAGACGGCTATTACTGGATTACTGGGCGTATGGATGATGTGCTCAATGTTAGCGGTCATCGCTTAGGTACGGCCGAAATTGAAAGTGCATTAGTGTTGCACGAAAAAGTTGCCGAAGCTGCCGTGGTTGGATATCATCATGACATTAAAGGCCAGGGGATCTATGCTTACGTCACCTTAATGAACGGTGAAGTGCCTAGTGATGCACTCAAAAAAGAATTGGTAGGACTTTGTGTTCAACAGATTGGTCCTATCGCAAAACCCGATTTGATTCAGTGGGCACCGGGCTTACCGAAAACTCGTTCAGGTAAAATTATGCGAAGGATTTTACGTAAAATTGCGACCAATGAGTTGGATACCCTGGGAGACACATCAACCTTGGCGGATCCGTCGGTTGTGGATGAGTTGATTGAGAATCGCTTAGTGAAGTAAAGCGTTTAATCTGAAACGCTTTAAGATTAAAAAAAGACCCGTATGGGTCTTTTTTTATGTAGGGTAGAGATTTAACCTTAAGTTATGCGTACATTTTTTTTGTCGGCAAGGATTAAATGGTATTACTTAATCTTCAAAGCGAACTAAGTAATAAATAGTTTTATCTTTTCCTGTGTCTAATTCAAAAACTCCATCTTTTAATGAATAGGTTTTCCCTGTGCCTATACCGTCGTGATCTAATACTTCTATTGTGGCTTTACGTGTAAAGTTGAGCGTGGCTTTTACGGGTTCGAGAATGACAGGCGCTTTACCTATATTGGTAATCAGTGAGCCTTTTATATTCATGTCGGTGTTATGTGCCCGTGCGATGGCAATAATAATGGCTTCTTTATCTGATTGTAAAGTGCCTGTTGGAGACTTGGCTGTTGCTAAAATAACCGAGTAGGGCGAGTGTGGTTGGATGCTAAAATCATTAAATAAATAGGCTCTGTCTTTTGTGAAGCCAATAATGCCCTGTGTGCCTTTACTATTGATTTCCACGAAACCTTTTTGTGTACCTTCGGTGTAAGTCCACTTAAGTTCATTGGTGGATGAGGTAATGGTGTTTGTTTTGTCAGTATTGACGCGCAAATATTTTTTTTCCCAGTCTTGAATGCTCGAAATACCTTTTTCATTGGTGAATTCTAGTAATACTTTTCCTGCTGCCAGAGAATGATGGTGGGGAGTCCCGCTAAATGATTTGATGTCATGTTGATGTTCGATGGTATTCTTAAAGTCATAACTATTAGTAATGGCTTGCTCTTTACTTAGCCTACGAATGGCAATGGGTGCAGCTTCTGTAATATCGCCGCGCAAGACCATGCGGCTCAAAACAGGGTACAGACCAACGCCGACAGGCGTTAAGGTGTTGAATTTTTTTTCGCCTGGGTATGCTAATTGAGGGCTGAAGCCTTCACCGTTGCTAGCAAAGTGGTAGCTCATATCCCAACCTTGCAAGCCGAATCCATAGGCGGCAACAATACTAGTATCTGCGGCAGCCCATTCTGACGGTAATACCGCTAACCATTCACTAAACATGAACGGTAGGTTTGCTACTTGTTGCATGCCTACTGATAATAAGCCGCTGCCTGGGTTGCCTAGCATGGTGTAGTTATTTAATTCAAAGCCTGATTTCATCAGGTGGCCAGGTCGACCCTGTGCTCCACCCTGATAATTGTGCCGATCAATAATGCCGCTCGATGCATCACTTAATAAGTTTAAAAAATGTGCGCCTTTGCTGCCTGCCTGCCAATTACTGCTAACAATGGTGCCTTTATATCCAGTTTCGCGTATCGCTTGCGTAGCCCGAGAATAGTATTGCTGTTGTTTTTCAAATAAAAATTCGGCTGTGTCTTGTAAACGCTTTGCGCGACGACCTTTTGTTGCTTGGTTGTCGTAAAGCCAGGGGTTCATTAACGGGGTAATATTACGCTTGCTTAATTCTTCGTCTGGAAAAGCCCCTTCTCTTTTAAAGGTATCGATGGCAGATGCACCCCAGGCATTGACTAGCCTGCTGTGTGTTTGATATTTTACTGTTAACCAATCACTAAACTGTTCTGCTAATAGCTTGTGGTAAGTGGGATATTTTTTGACTATAGCGAAAAAAGGGTAGAAAAAAACATTCTCTTCATTTTGTATTTCAATATACGTTAGCGAGGGATCTTTAGCATAGCGAAGCTTGGTGTGTGGGTTTTTATGGTTAAGAAGGTTAACGATTGTTTCTATATGTAAATCTTGGACGTCTTTTGCAAACCAGACTAGCCCTGTGGTGGTTGGTTTTTTTGGCTTGAGTTTCACTATTTCATCATAGGCGAGTAATTTTTTTTTGTCGTCAGGGTAAAGTCTTAAATCCCATATGGGTGAAAACCCATAGCCAATGCCATTTTGACTTAATTGGTGTAGCCAATAATCAAAACGAGACATTTTTATAGGGTCATATTCGCTGGCACTATTAGTAGAGCCTAAACCTTCCCAGCCAGAATTAGTGAGTTTGTGTAAACGCACATCATTGATGCCGTATTTGGCAAAAAACTGTGTTCTTTTAATAGCAGTATTTTTTTTCGGCGCCACTTGATGATATTCTACATTGGTCCCCCATATTTTTTCGTGCTTTATTTTTAACCAGTCCTGCATGCCAATTTCTCCCGCTTGAGCGGTATTTTTTGGAGAAAAAGGAAACCATCTGGTGTGTTTTTCTTGCTTGGGTAAGCGGCTAGCTTGAGAGAAAAATTTAATTTTTTTTGGTAGTGTTAGAGTGATTTTTTGATGTATTTCATTCTCGGAACGGATCTCTCCTTCCGCTAATTTTATACGCGCATTACGATCGTTATGTATATTAGCGGGCTGCTTAAAATCTACCGTTAATTTTTTTTCATTATTAGCGTTAAAGAACTGTAATTGGGTAATGTTTGTTAACTGTTCCTTTTTTAAGGGTATCTTTAAGCGTGCACTCTGGCCATTTACATCTGTTGTTAATATGTGGCCATCTTTTAAGGCTTTGTCCGGTGTAAAGGCTAGGGCTATATAAGTTAGTGGTGTAAGTGAGGCTGATTGTAAATGGCTATTAATAAACAGCGTTTTATCTTGTGGTTGTATCTCTAGGTTCCAGGTGATGTTGCCTTTGTCTAGTTGGTAAGAGTAGGTTGAAATATTGTTTTTTTCTTTGAAATCGACCTCTTCTGTTCCCATCCATTGCCAGTGGGCTTTAAATGATAAGCTATTGATTTTAATTACGTTTTGGTCTAGCTCGTCGTGTAGAAGAAACTGACCTTTGCCAATATTTATCATACTGTAGTCAGCATGAGTTGGAGAGATTAATATTAACCAAGTCATCGCTATTTGGAAAATAAATTTCTGCATAATTATGTTACGTCAAATTTTAGGGTATATATCTGAAAGGCTAAGCAAGTAATAAACGCATTCTTGCCTTAACTGAGTGGCTGATACCTTCAGCATCTAGCCCGATTGAGTGTAGAATTTTTTCGCGTTTGCCGTGATCAATAAATTGGTCGGGTAATCCCAGTTGCATGATATGGATGGGTAAGCCTTGCTTAGCAATATATTCGCCTACAGCGCTACCAGCTCCGCCTGCAATCGAGTTTTCTTCTAGCGTGACTATCAGCTTATGTGATTGAGCCAATTGCTGGATTAAGGTTTCGTCTAAGGGTTTGACCCAGCGCATATCACAAACAGTAGCATTAAGTGCTTTAGCCGCTTCAATCGCTGAAGGTAATAACGTGCCGAAGTTAAGAATGGCAATATCCTTGCCTTTAGTCATAGTTTTAGCTTTGCCAATAGTTAGCGTTGTTAAGGCTGTTTCGCTGGTGGCGCCAGTACCAGTGCCGCGAGGATAACGAACCGCAGCAGGTCCGTTGTATTCATAAGCGCTAGATAATAGTTGCCGGCATTCGTTCTCATCACTAGGAGCGGCAATAATCATATTAGGTACACAACGCAAATACGCAAGGTCAAAGCTGCCTGCATGAGTCGGGCCATCTTCACCGACAATACCTGCGCGATCAATACCGAAGGTGACATCAAGGTTTTGTAATGCTACATCATGAATGAGTTGATCGTAGCCACGCTGTAAAAAAGTTGAATAAATGGCCACTACCGGTTTCTGTCCTTCACACGCCATACCGGCGGCTACAGTGACGGCATGCTGTTCGGCAATAGCGACATCGTAGTAACGCTCAGGGAAACGCTCGGAAAATTCCACCATGCCTGAGCCTTCGCACATCGCGGGTGTAATACCAACGAGTTGAGGACTGGCTTCCGCCATATCGCATAACCATTCACCAAACACATCTTGGTATTTTTTTGCACTGACAGCCGTACTTTTTTCTGCTTTAGGTTCAATTTTATTCAGTGCGTGGTAGCCGACGGGGTCGGCTTCAGCGGGCAAGAATCCCTTGCCTTTTTGGGTAATGATATGGAGTAGTTTGGGCCCTTTAATACGCTTTAGTTTATCAAGGTAATTGACTAACTCAGGTAAATCGTGTCCGTCGATAGGACCAACATAGTTAAAGCCCATTTCTTCAAATAAGGTACCAGGAGAGACTAGACCCTTCATGTGCTCTTCTGTGCGTCGCGCCATTTCCCATGCGTGAGGTATTTTTGTTAGTACGCGCTTACTATTTTCACGCAGGGCATTATATGACTTGCTGGCCCATATTTTGGAAAAGTAAGTGGCTAGGCCGCCGACATTAGGGGAAATCGACATATTGTTATCGTTGAGGATCACCAACACATCATTGCCCGTGTGTGCGCCATGATTGAGTGCCTCAAAAGCCATGCCCGCTGTCATAGCGCCATCGCCGATAATGGCGACGTGCTTACGTTGGATACTGTCTTCATCGTTGTTCATACTGCTGCCAATAGCCATGCCGAGCGCTGCACTAATGGATGTGCTCGAGTGTCCAACACCAAAAGTGTCGTAATCACTCTCAGAACGTTTAGGAAAGCCAGACAAACCTTGATGGCGTCTCATCGTCAGCATTTCTTCGCGGCGACCGGTAAGAATTTTGTGCGGGTAGGTTTGGTGACCAACATCCCATACCAAGCGATCATTGGGGGTGTTGTAAACGTAGTGTAGGGCAATAGTGAGTTCAACAACCCCTAATCCAGCACCAAAATGCCCGCCAGTCTGGCCGACACAGTAAAGTAGATATTGGCGCAACTGATCGGCAATGTCTGTGAGTTGTTCTTTATCAAGTTCACGCAAATCTGTAGGTGCATTGATAGCGTCTAGTAGAGGCGTATCAGGGCGTGATAAAGGGATTTCACTGGACATTAATTGGAGTCGCTTAGCTGTTTTTATTTGGGGGGGCAATTGTAGTCTTTAGTGTAGGGCTTTAATAGTGTAAATGCTGGTGAGACGTGAGATGTCCACCAAAAGTAGAGCCTTCTAAGGCACGCGAGAGGCTAAAAAACCTCTGCTGAAGTTCTTATCTTTAAAGCGTCTCACATCTAACGTCTAACGGTTCCGCAGGAATCAATACTCTCGATTCACGATATAAGCAGATAAATGCCGCAGATCATCCGCGCGATAATCAAACCCACTGAGTGCATCTAGCGCTTGTTCGTGTAATGACTTCGCTTTGAGCTTAGCGGCGTCTAATCCTAGCAGGGAAACGTAGGTCGGCTTGCTCATGGCGGCATCAGCACCTTGCTGTTTTCCTAGCGTTTCTGTATTAGCGGTCACATCAAGAATATCATCTTGCACTTGGAAGGCTAGGCCAATGGCATCAGCATATCGTGTTAAAGCATCAAGTTGGCTTGTAGAGGCTGCCCCTGTGGATAGTGCGCCTAAGTGAACACTGGCATTAATTAATGCGCCTGTTTTTAAACGGTGCATGGTTTCTAGATGGTCGAGCGTGAGTGCTTGGTTGACTGCGGCTAAGTCCATAGATTGCCCCGCGACCATACCCTTTGCTCCACTAGCTGTCGCTAATGTTTGCAACATAAGCAGCTGTGTTTGGCTATCTGTCGTAGTGACTTTATTAGGACTACTGAGTGCTTCAAAGGCTAAAGTCTGTAGTGCATCTCCAGCCAGTATGGCGGTGGCTTCATCAAAGGCAATATGACAGGTGGGTTTGCCGCGACGCAGGTCATCATTGTCCATTGCTGGCAGGTCATCGTGTATCAGGCTATAAGCATGAATCGCTTCAATAGAGAGTGCGGCTTTATCGCTAAGTTCAGTGATATCGGCAATGGCCTTAGCGCTAGCGTAGATAAGAATGGGGCGTACGCGTTTACCCCCATTAAACAAGCTGTAACGCATTGCATCTTGTAATCGAGGGTGGAAGGAGTAGCCATTGAGCTGATGACTAAGTTGTTGGTCAACTCTTTCGCGGCACTGGCTTAAAAAAGACGTAAAAGACAAGGTGAGCCACTCTTTTGTAAGGAAATGTATAAGGTCAGAAGATAAGGCGTATTTATTCTGCGTCGTTAGTAAAGTCAACTAAATGCATATCATCGTTTTCGCCTACTAATAGCAACACTTTTTGTTCTGCCTTGCTGAGTTGTTGTTGACATTCTTTAGTGAGTTTAATGCCCTGCTCGAATGTGGATAAAGCTTCCTCTAGGGGAAGATCACCTGTTTCAAGTGCTTCTACCAAGATTTCTAGGTTGTTGAGCGATTGCTCAAAACTGAGTATTTTTTGCTTATTGGACATAGATTTAGCTTCTACTAATGGATCTCTATTTTACTAGAAGTGAACACTACCAGAGCTGGCCAAGAATTTATAGGTTTTACAGGAGAAATAGGAAATAACGGCTAGACTGGTAATAAAGGGGTGAATAATTCGGCCATGAAAAATGAGAGGTAATCTGTGGATTTAGCAACGCTGATAGGTATTCTGGGCGCACTAGCGCTTATTGTTGTCACCATGATGATGAGTGGCGACCTATCGATGTTTATTAATATGCCTTCCGTAGTGATCGTAATAGGCGGGACTTTCACTGCGGTAATGGCCAAATATAGTTTGGGACAGTACCTGTCGTTTTTAAAAATGGCAGGTAAAAGCTTTAAAAATAGTGAGGTTAATTTAGGCGACTTGATTGATGAGATTGTAGCCCTTGCCGATGAAGCTCGCAAGGGTGGCTTGTTAGCCTTAGAAGATAAGGAAGTCAGCAGTGATTTCTTGAGTAAAGGCATACAGCTATTAGTGGATGGCCATGAACCCGATGTTGTCAAAGCGATATTATCGAAGGAAAAGACAGAAGCAGAAAAACGTCATGTGACGGGAGCCTCTATTTTTTTCAAGTTGTCGGCAATGGCGCCTGCAATGGGGATGATTGGCACCTTAATTGGTTTAGTGGCGATGCTGGCAAATATGTCTGACCCCAAAGCCATTGGCCCCGCTATGGCAGTGGCTTTATTAACCACCCTTTATGGCGCAGTGTTAGCCAATGCGGTTTGCGAGCCGATTGCAGATAAGTTAACACTGAAAGCGAAGAATGATGTATTACTAAAAAACCTGGTGATTGATGCTTTGCTTGCTATTCAGAACGGTCAAAACCCGCGAGTAATTGACAGTATGCTACGTAATTATCTTCCCGAAGGTAAACGTGAAGTAGCAGAATAGGGCAGGCATTTCTATTATGGTTGAAGAAGAAGAAGAGTGTGAATGTCCTGCGGGATTACCTGCATGGATGGCGACTTTTGCAGATCTGATGTCGTTGTTGATGTGTTTTTTTGTGTTGTTGTTGTCGTTTTCAGAAATGGATGCGATGAAATTCAAACGCTTAGCAGGATCTATGGCGCAAGCGTTTGGTGTGCAGAATATTTTAAACGTAGTTGATGTGCCGAAAGGCACTAGCGTAATAGCAAAGGAGTTTAGCCCCGGCATTCCCAGTCCTACCCCCATTAATGAGATATGGCAAAAAACAGAAGATATTACCGAAATGAGTCTCGAGGTACAGTGTAGCGAAGAGTACGATGTTGAGGCGGGTGATATTGATAAAGAAGCCGGCGTGCAAGTTAAAATAAAACAAAAATTAGAAGAGCTGATTAGAGAAACTAAAGAAGATGCACGTGAATTAGCTAACGATCTTAGAGAGCAAATTGTTTCTGGTGAAATAGAGATAGAAACGGATGCCAGAAAAATTGTCGTGCGGATTAGGGAGCAGGGCTCGTTTCAATCGGGGTCACACATTATGAATGATGATTATTATGACGTAATGGATGATATTCGTGCGGTATTATTGCAAAAGCCAGGGCAAATTCAAGTACAAGGCCATACCGATAATGTTCCCATTCGTTCTGCACGTTACCGGTCAAACTGGGAATTGTCAGCGGCCCGTGCAGTTTCGGTGGCAGAGGCATTAATGGGTAATGGTAAAGTGGATTCTCGTCGTTTTGAAGTATCTGGTTTTGCGGATACGAAACCGCTAGCAGATAATAAAACCGCATTAAATCGTGCGCGTAACCGGCGGGTTGAAATTGTGATACGTCAAGGTTTGGGCGAAGATATTTCTGATGAAGAGAAGGAAGTCATTAAAACCGATGGCCAGGACGTGATGCGAGATTTAGATATTGATCCTAGTTATTTGTTTGACTTGCAGGCTGAAGATATTTTTTAATGAGGTTAATTAATGAAAGAAAGTGGTGATAACCGACGTCGTTTTTTCCGTATTATTGATGCTTTAGGTGTTTCCTATCGTGTAATGTCAGGAAAAGAGTCGACAGCTAATAGCGATGAAGATGAAGGCGCCGTACAATTTGTCGATACCTTGAGTGTGATGAATGATTACAACACCTTGATTCAATCGTCCTTAGAGAAAATAAAGACTAAAGATGAACATGCGGCTATAGCGATAGAGCAGTTAAATAAAAAAGTAGACACCATATTAATGATGTTGGAGTTGGATAGCTTAATTACTCAGCGAGCATGTCATCGGGTAGAAGAGGCAAGTATTAGTGCGAGTGGTATTGCTTTTCCGATAGAAGAAAGTCTGCAGTCTAATACCTATTTGGCCTTGGATTTATTACTAAGGCCATCGTCTAAGCATGTAAATGCTGTAGGTAAAGTGATCGCTTGTGATCGCTTATCGGCAGAGTCTTTATATTATTTACGTGTTGAGTTTACAGAAATGATGGAGAAGGATAGAGAAATATTGATCCAGCATATTGTGCAAAGGCAAGGGACTTTGCTACGCGCATTGAAAAGTGATGAATATAATGATTGAAAAAAGTAGCATCATTCCGCTCGGTTAATGTGTTTTTTTGAACGCCCTACCTTTTTTTATGGTATTGACAAAAGCACTCGGTGTTACGCCAAAGCTTTGTTTAAATGCATGGGTAAATGCACTTGTTGATTCGTAACCTGTGTCATAGGCTACTGCTGTTACTGCTTGCCCCTTAGCTAATTTTTCTAGTGATGAGAGCAAGCGTATTTGTTGCCTCCATGAACGGAAATTAATTCCAGTCTCTTGTTTTAAACGTCGGCTTAAGGTGCGGCCGCTAGCACCTATGTATTCACCCCACGCTGCTATTGAGCGTGGGTCGGCAGGCTCATCGATTAGGCAGGTGTAAATTTTCCTTAGGCTAGGGTCAGATGGCATGGGTATATGCAATGGAATGTTTAACGAATCTTGGGTTAGTCTGGCAATTACGATAGCTAGGGCATGAGCTAGGTCATCTACATTAGGTGTTTTTATATTAGCGGTATACACCGCTAATTCATACAGTATAGGAGGTATATTGATTGCAGTGCATTGGCTGGGTAGCGCCTGAGTAAAACGGGCATCTAGGTAGATGCTTTGCATGACTGTATCAGATAAAAAATCGACTTCATGTTCCTTCATGGGCGGAACCCATACCCCGTGTCCACAGGGTACGGTCCACATACCACTTTGTGTTTTTACTAAGCACATCCCAGAGGAAGGATGGATAACTTGCCCAAATTGATGACGGTGAGCGGAGATTTTATGTCCCCGCTTAAAAGTTGCTGGGCGTACAACTACGCATTCTAGTGGACCGTCAATGACTACAAGAGGGGCTGCGCTGGATGGTTTGTCTTCGTTATTAGGCGTTATGGTCATTCAGAGATACTTTTTGTCTGCTTGGAGAAAGTCGCATTAAGCTATTTATCTTATAGTGCTGCTGCTGTAAAAGCCAAGCTAACAATTCTACCAACACCACAAATAGAGGCGCTATATGCTGTATGGGTTTTTTATCATAATGAGTTGCCAGCTGATTGGGGAGCTGATGGTGCTATTTTCCGGCTTCCCCGTTCCAGGCGCAATCTTAGGTATGATTATACTATTCGTGGGGCTTTCTATTAAAGGGGAGGTGCATAACTCTCTAGATGAGGTCGCCAATGTACTAATAAAAAACTTGGGGTTATTGTTTGTGCCTACTGGAGCCGGGGTTTCATCATACACTGCTTTAATGGCTAAGCAATGGGATGTTATATTGATTGCATCGGTGACGAGTACCGTCTTAACGCTGCTGTCCTGTGCATGGATTTTTAAAATCTTAGACGGGAGGTTACGTAATGTACAGTAGCGACCTTCTGGCCACACCATTATCCGCGCTACTGGTAACCATTGGCAGCTATTCAGTGGCGCTATGGTTTCAGAAAAAACTCAGAGGAAATAGTTATTGTAATCCAGCGGTGGTTGCCATTTTATTGGTAGTTATGTACCTGTTTTTTTTTAATGTACCCTATGAAAAATACCTACAGGGCGTTAATTTTATTAACACTCTACTAGGAACGGCGACTGTCGCGCTCGCCATTCCATTATACGATCAAATTTATGCTATAAAAGGCTCTACTAAAGCCATTGTCTTATCTATTGTATCTACATGTATTATTGCCGCTATATCTTCATATTTTCTAGCCGGTTATCTGGGCGCCTCCGACGATATCAAATTCTCCATTATGCCTAAGTCAGTAACCGTACCCATTGCAATAGGTATAGCTGAAAAAATAGGCAGAGAACCTTCGTTAGCAGTATTTTTTGTTTTCACTACAGGTATTATTGGCTCACTAATGGCGCCTTTTATATTTAAGCTTTTTAAGGTTGTTGATGAAAAATCTATAGGGCTATCTTTAGGCGCAACGTGCCATGGCTTAGGTTTAGTACGCGCTTTTCAGTACAGTAGAACAGCAGGTGTATTTGCTACCATTGGAATGAGTTTAATGGGGTTAATGTCCGGAATAATTTTACCCATGGTTATCCTGAATTTTCTAATATAAAGTATCCAATATTTGAAATTTTTCGGTAGACGCACTTAAAATTTATAGTAGAAGTAGTAAAAAATGAGTCGTGTAAAAACTAGCAATGAAGGCGAAACTGATAAGAGGCATGTTCGGATCAACTGCTCCAGACCCGTTGGAGGCATTATCCTGTAGTGTTCTGCTCTACGAATACCATTTTGTAGGATATGGCTTACACGATTTTCAGCCTTAGCCTACATTTATATGGCGCGAATTGTTGCATTATAGTTGTGCTGGATGCAGCAAGGGACTGGAGCAAGGAATCATGGAAATATGCTGATTATGATTGAATGATTCAATTATCCTGTAAATAACCCCATAGTAGCTCTCCGTTGCTATGGGGTTTCTATTTTGGTAGGTTTGGTGTTTGTAAATTAAATTGTGGAGTGCTGATTCGAAAAAAAGCCTCTTGTAAAATGCGTGCATCATTGGTGGCACGATGTCTTTTTAGTTGCAGTTCCTGCGCGACCCTTTCTTTTGTGCTTTCCCAGTGGTCGAACTGCTCTTCTTTTAGCAGGTAAACAATATCTCTCAAGCGAAAACTCGGCGTTCTATTTGCTTCTCTATAGAGTTTTTGTAACCATCCATCATCTAACCCACAGCAGTCACTATAAACCGTTTGTTCGCCTAAAAGGTGGTTGAGTGTGCCGGCAATATCGCTGATATTCTTTCCGCGTTGAAGGATTTCATTGTGAGAAATATGATGAAGTGATTCGGCTTCCTCACTCCAGTGTCGCCAGTGATCAATAGGCTGAATTAAGCTACACCACGAACTACCATCACTCAAAACTATGCCCACTTCAATGGGGTAGCTATCGGGTGATAGTCCGGACGCTTCTATGTCCAGTGTGGTGATTTTCTTCATTGGTGATCAAGACTCCCATTATTTATAAATACAGGTTTATAAGTTTTCCTCTGCAAACTCGGCCAATCGACTACGTTCAATACCATTGACATGCATAATGCCCGCATGGGCGTAGTCTTTACTTTTTTCCACTAAATACGTTAGCCCTGAGGTTAATGGCGTAATATATTTGTTGTCAATTTGAGCAAGGTTGCCCAGCACAATGATTTTTGAATTCATGCCGACACGTGTAATAATAGACTTTAATTGGAATTGTGTCAGGCCTTGGCTTTCATCAATAATAATATAAGCATTATTAAAGGAGCGACCGCGCATAAAGTTTAATGATTTAAACTGAATGTTGGCTTTTTCTTTCACATAATCAATGCTACTGACACTATGTTCATCACTGCCATGCAAGACTTCTAGGTTGTCGTCAAAGGCGGCTAACCAAGGCGCCATTTTTTCTTCTTCGGTGCCCGGTAAAAAGCCAATATCTTCTGCGATAGGCGGGGTAGAGCGTGCGACGATAATCTTGTTAAAACGTTTCTCTTCTATCACCGCATGTAAGCCATAGGCAAGTGCCAATAGCGTTTTTCCTGAGCCAGCAGGTCCCGTAAGCACGGTCATATCGGCTTCATCGTAATCTAATAAAAATAGGCTCATGGCTTGTTCAATGTTACGGGGTTTTACCCCCCAGTATTTTTGGCCCATTAGGTGTTGCTTGTTGAGGTCGAGAATATGAATGTGTTTGTCATCTACTTGGGTCACTAAACCGACAAAATCGGTGTCGTCAATAATAAATAAATTAGGGTAGGCATGGGAAAATACACTCTTGTCTACGCAGTGTATGATATCTCCACCTAGATTAGCGGTACTGACGCGCTCGATACTATCCCAAAAACTGCCGCTAAAGATCTCGTAACCGGTTGCGAGTAAGTCAACATCATCTATGACGCGGTCGTTACGATAATCTTCAACAAAATCTAAGCCGGAGCCTTTGGCTTTTAAGCGCATATTAATATCTTTAGTCACTAAGCAGACAACGGCATCGACATTAGCGTGTTGTAAGTTAAGTGCGACATTAATAATACGATTATCGTTAGCGTGTTGGTGATTGGCGCTTAGGTAGGGGATGTTGTCATCATTCTGAATGCGTTGATCTGCATAAACCGATAAAGTGCCCGTCAAATGTTGCAGTTCATTACTTTGTATTCTTACGCCGTTTTGTATTTGTTTTGGCGTGGCATTACCGACAATTTTTTCTATGTTGTTAATGGCAATTCTGGCCTCGCGGCTCACATCCTTTTCTCGTCGATCTTTAATAACATCTAACTCCTCTAATACTGTCATGGGAATAACCACTCGATGTTCTGCAAAAGAATGAATCGCCATTGGGTCATGTAGTAATACATTAGTATCAAGAATGTAAATCTTTTCCATCAAAATACTCCTAGTAGAGTGGTGAGCGTAAGGTATGGTTTGAGGCGTGTTGAGAGCAGTAAGTAGAGGGCTAAAGAGAAAGGTAAAGAAACAAAGGAATGAAAATCTCGCTCAAATTTAGCGATAAAAATACAAGAGCTAAGTCTGTTAGCACGGCGGGGTACAGTACACGTTAATGGCGAGTAGCCGTGTTGATTGCCGTGTGAATAACAGCAGTAATGTAATTTTTTATCGATGCAATAATGAAGCTGTTGCATGATGGTTAATACACATACAGAAATAAACAATTTACTCGCCTTTTACAAATGTAGGCATCGCCTACGGCTTTAGTTATTTATAATGATGCTACTGATTATGCGGATATGTCTATAGGCAGGTCAAGTGGTAAATACGTTTTCTTTAGACTATTGTTTGCCGTAATAGTCAGGCCTAATACATCTTCGCTGTTATGGTTAATATAGACCAGTATCATCTGTGCTGCCAGTAAAAGGCTTGTTGATTTACACAGCGTATTTATGACTAGTTCTTTGGCGGAAATATATAGTAGCGTTGCAAAGATAATTAGGTAGTGGCAGAAACTCTTCTGTATCGATACTATTCTGGTGAAAGTCATGATAAATCGTCATGTTTTAGCGAGATAGAGCCGCAGTATGTTGGCCCTTATTTCTTAATTATATTGTTATCCCAACGAATATTTTTATTTTGGCTAATGACTTCTTTATAAACGCCCTCTGACTCAGTATTAATAGCCTATTTTATTATATAGCCCTGCCCGCTGGTGACAATAAAGGTATTAGGTTTACTGCAGGATTGTATGCCGCAGGTATCATTCAGCTGAGCACTTGAGAAGTTCTTGTTAAGGACACCTCTAAAAACTACCATATGTTATAATTTCGCCAACAAAATAGATATATGTAAAAGGTCATCATGTTGCAAGCAGGTTTTTTTTGAATTAACGCATCGCCACCAAGAATTAAATGAACGCGATCCATTAATCGCGCTCAATAAATGGATTGAGCTGGAAGGCTTTATAGAGACATTGCAGCTTGTCCGCCGTAAGAAACGAAAAAATAAGTCAGGCCGAAAACCTTTTGATGAAGTGTTAATGTTCAAAGCCCTAGTGTTACAGCATTGCTATAACCTATCGGATGATGATCTTGAATATCAAATACGTGATTGTTATTCCTTCTGTCGTTTTCTAGGTCCCTCGCCCGAGAGAAAAGTGCCTGACGCCAAAACAATTTGGCTGTTTAGAGAACAGCTTGTTCAGCTTGATTTGATGAAAATCCTCTTCAACGATTTTCCTCTTCAGCTGGAGGAACAAGGCTATACAGCGAAAAAAGGACAAATCGTTGACGCGAGTTTTGTTGATATCCCTAAGCAAAGAAATACCCGAGAAGAAAATCAACAGATTAAATCGGGGTAATTCCTAAGCGATTTGAAGAAAGCTCTGCTGTGGGTTCACAGAAAGATACTGATGCACGCTGGACGAAAAAGAACGATGAAGTTCACTGTGGTTACAAGGGTCATGTCGCGGTTGACCATGCGCACAAGCTTATTCAAGATTACGCAGTCACTTCTGCTGAGGTGCATGACTCTCAGGCCTTTGAAGAAATATTAACGGAAAACACCTCAAAAGATGTATGGGCAGATAGTGCTTACCGTAGTGAAGAAAAAGAGTTGATACTCGATATCATGGGTTACCGTAGTCATGTGCATAAAAAAGGCAAGAAAAATAAACCGTTATCAACGCGAGATCATAAAGCCAATAAAAGAAAGTCAACGGTTCGTGTCAGAGTTGAACATGTCTTTGGCTCAATCACCAACGAGCAAGGTGGACTTTATTTTCGGGTGATAGGATTATGTCGTACGAAAGTAAACGTCGGTATGATGAATCTCGTCTACAACATGAGGCGCTTGGTTACCTTAAACAGGATAAGTGTGTCTATTATTTGAATAGTGGGGGAAGTAATCCCCAAAAAACACTCACAATACCTTTTTAGGCATAATAAACGATAAAATAGCGATGGAATGATAATTAATCGCATTTTTCTTAGGTAAAAAATGTCATTCTGTTTAGATTTTTAGAGGTTCCCTTATGTAAAAACGGGGGCTTAAACCCTCACCTCATGCACTATGGGTATTCGCCTCAAATGATCGAAAAAGCGCTAAATTTCTCATGGCCTCGTTACGAACCCCTAAGTCCGATAGGCTCCTGGCAATTCTATAATTTTAGTATATGAAGTGTTTTTAAGCGCCCTGAGATTCGCCTTATTTAATAGCGAGTTACACATGTTACAATGCCATATTGACCCATTGTTGGCTCATAACCTCAATAACTATTTTTTGGGGTGACTGAGTTCTTATCAATTTATTGGCGTTTTCAACTGCTTCTTGTTACTTGGATGTATGCGGCTCACAAACGAATATTTTTTACTGCAATAATTGAGCAGCTAATTTATATTCCAGAAGCTCAATGCCATTATCCAGCGCCAACGTTTTTACCGCTCCAGTCATTTTCTTCCTTGTATACTTGATCAGTATATCTTTCGTAGATTTAGCATGACGTGATGTGTTTTTTATGGGCAGTATTGCGTAAATTAATTGCGCGTATTTCTTGAGTTCGCAATAGCACGAATAAAAAACGGTGAAATCAAAAAGCACGCCTCCCTGTCACCAAAATCAACATAAAATGAAAGTATTGTTGATTTTATGTGAAGCCTCTCGCGTAATCGCAAAATATAAATATAGTTTTTTGACAAAACGGTATCTTGCACTATCATTAATCGGTTTTTGACCGTATTTTTGCGACCCAAAAAATGACACCTATTACCGTTATTCAGATAGGTAATATAGAAAGCTAACCAATAGCATTATTTGTGTAACTATAAATTGTGTGATTATGAAGGAACATGGAGAAGTATGGAGAAGTACTACAAGTCCTTTGGGTTGGGAGCGTTGTGTTTATGGTCAATCTGTAGCAACGCACAAGATATCCCCGAAGGAGAAGCCGAAAGGCAATTAATTCGACAACAAGAACAGCGACAACAGCAAGAGCAATGGCTAAAAGATGATGTTGATGTGCGCTTAGACAGCCAGTCGATTCCGGCCTCGGCGATTATGTTTCCAGCGAATGAATCGCCCTGTTTTATGATTAACGAAATACAATTGGTAGGCGAACGCCTGCCAGAATTTTCGTGGTTACTGGATCGGTTTTACCTTTCGTTTCGTAAAGAGATGAAAAACGAGTTAGGCGGGGAATACGAATCAGCTTCCGCATTACTCGAAGCGAGCAAAAATTACGTTTTAGGTCGCTGTATGGGTTCTGTGAGTATTAACAATGTCATGGCACGTCTGCAAAACCAATTAATTGAAAAAGGCTATGTGACCTCTCGTATCGTGGCCGGTTCACAAGAACTCAGCACGGGTGTATTAGTGTTAACGCTGGTACCAGGTGTGGTCGGTGACATTCGATTTTCTGATCAAAAAAAGCGCGCTAATGTGCTGCCGATGAACAGCAATGATCTACTCAGTTTACGGGATATCGAGCAAGCCCTAGAGTCGATGCGACGCTTACCCAGCGTCACCGCCGATATTAATATCGTGCCTGCTCAAGGCGAAAACGCCCAACCTGGAGATAGTGATTTAGATATCGTATGGTCACAAGACTTGCCCCTAAGAACTGTGCTATCTATTAATAACAACGGTACAGAATCAACAGGTGAGCTGCAAGGCAGCGCATCATTTTCTTACGACAACCTCTTTGGCTTGCACGATATAACAACCTTATCAGTAGGCCATGATATTGGTGGAGCAACACCGCTAAAAGGCGGTACAGATTCTTTAAGTGTCGGTTATTCCGTCCCTTATGAGTATTGGACGATATCGCTAAACGCGAGTAAAGGCGGGTACTTTCAAACGATTCAAGGCCCATCTGTGGACTCTGAATATAGCGGTAAAAGCCGCAATGCCAACCTCGATATTTCACGGCTCGTCCATCGCGACAGTGTGCGCAAGCTCACGTTAGGGCTTAATACGTGGTATCGGGACTCGAATAACTTTATTCGTGATACCGAAGTATTGCCTCAACGCCGCCGAACGGCGGGGATAGAGCTCCATACCCACTACCGCCAATTTATTCAGCAAGCGACTGTTAGCGGCTCCCTCACCTACCGCCGTGGTACCGGTGCATTTGGTGCATTAGCAGCGCCTGAAGATGCCTTTGGCGAAGGCGCATCTCGCCCGAGTATTATTAAAGCCTCTGCACAATTTAGCGTCCCTTTTACGCTCGCCAAACAACGCTTTCAGTACAGTGCCGAATGGCGACGACAACATACCCGTGAGCGACTCGTCACCCAAGATCGTTTTAGCATTGGTGGACGTTATACCGTAAGAGGCTTTGATGGCGAAAGTACGCTGCTATCTGAAACTGGCTGGTTAGTCAGGAACGACTTGTCAATGAACCTAGGCCGCTCGCCTCATTCAGTTTACCTCGGTGTAGATTACGGCAAGGTGAGTGGTTTTTCAGCTACATCACTAGTGGGTAATGAGCTCACGGGCGCGGTCATTGGGTTCAAAGGCACGTTTTTCGGTAGCTTGTCATACGACTTGTTAGCCGGGCGCTCACTCAACAAACCGCAAGGCTTTACCACCGACAGTGGCGTGGTGCAGTTTTCATTAAATTGGGTGTATTAAACTGGCGTATTAACAGTATCACGAGCCGCATTATTATTCATTTTTTACTGCGCACAAACCGCGTATAAAAAACAGATCGACCAAGGACAAAAAAAGGACAAAAGCATGAATCAAGGTATCTATCGTTTACTTTTTAATGCCGCAAAAGGACTATGGGTTGTCGTAGGTGAAATCGCTAAAAGCCGCCAAAAAACGGGTCGGCGCTCGCTTAAACGCACTCAGCAAACACCGGTAAAAGCGACCCTCTCGCCCCTGCGCTGTGCCTTATTATTTGCCTTTGGCCATATCGTTTTTAGCACCCCGCTATGGGCCGACATTATCGCCGACACCAGTGCGCCTGGGAATCAACAAGCAACCATATTAAGCACAGCCAATGGCACGACCCAAGTCAATATTCAAACCCCTTCCGCAGGCGGCGTATCGCGCAACCAATTCAGCCAATTTGATGTCGACGCACAAGGCGTTATTCTCAATAACTCACGCGTCAACACATCGACCCAACTCGGTGGTTTTGTAGGAGCCAATCCCTATTTAGTCACGGGCAGTGCTGCCGTCCTTTTGATGGAAGTGAACTCGACCAACCCCAGCCTACTCAACGGGTATATGGAAGTGGCTGGTAGTCGCGCCGATATTATCTTTGCTAACCCTGCGGGCATTAGTTGCTCGGGCTGTGGTTTTATTAATGCCAATAAAACCGTACTCACTACTGGCGACGTTATTCTTAATGGCAATAATATCGACTCTTATCGCGTCACCGACGGGGTCATTAGTATTAATGGCGATGGTCTAGATGCCACCGATAGCAACTTTACCCACCTAATTTCGCGCTCCGTTGAGGTGAATGCAGGCATTTGGGCGCAGGACTTACAAGTCACCACTGGCACCAACCAAGTCGCGGCCAGTGGGGCAAGCGTCACCGAGTTAAGCTCAGGTGCAGGTCAACCGAATTTTGCTATTGATGTGTCTGCCTTGGGTGGCATGTATGCCAATGTGATTCGCTTAGTCGGCACAGAAGATGGCGTGGGTGTGCGTAATGCGGGAGAGATTGGTGCCAGCGTGGGTGAGTTCACTTTGTCTATCGATGGACGTTTAGAGAATACTAACCGCATTGTCAGTGAAGGGCGCACTACATTATTAACCACCGCCGACATTGACAATACCGGCGGCACTATTCACTCCAATACTGACATATCAATCACTGCAGATAATCTACACAATACTAACGGCGCCATCACCGCCTTATCGGATATCACCATTACCGCCGGGGGTGATATTGACAACCGCAAAGGTGAAATCAACACTAATACACAGCTCACGATTGCAGCAACCAATATCGACAACCGTGAAGGTTTACTGCATTCAGAAGATGCGCTGACGTTGAATGTAGACGGTGGTACATTACACAATGATGAAGGGTTTATTGAGTCGAGTGGCGCAGTAGATATTACCGCCGCGCAAATTAATAACACACTGACGTGGCGTTCAACCGTTCTGGTTGATGGCAATGATGACCCGATCCTTGATGTTAACGACAACCTGCAATACGTTCGAATTAAAGGCATTGTAGGTGATACTGTCACCATAGATGCAGAGGCCATTGACAATGCCGATGGCCAAATTGCAGCGGTTACATCTACCAGCATCAACGTGAGTGGTGTATTAACCAACCAAGGTCTTATCAGCAGTGACGGAGACACCACTATCACCGCTGAGACGCTCAATAACAACGAAGCAGGGGTGATTTATGGTGGAGACACGGTCACTGCTACCACCACCACACTCACCAATACCAGCAGTATTATTGGCGGCTCGGTTCATTTAACGGCGACAAACAAAATAAGTAACATAGGCCCTGACGCATTGATTGGTGCAACCGACGAAAATGGTACGCTGATTTTACTCGCCCCCGTCATTGAAAATAGTGACGACGTGACGACGGGAGATGATGATAAGCCCACCACCACCATTCTTGGATTAGGTGATGTCATTATTGCCGGAGCTGAAGATGGTTCAGGCGGCTACACCGCAGCCACTAGCGTGTTAAATCAGTCTGCGTTTATCGGGTCTGAAGGTGATATGCGCATTATTGCTGACACCATCACCAACACTCGTCGCGTATTACAAACAACTGATACCTATAATGCCGATGGAAAAACTGTTTCAGGCTACGTCGTTTGGACAGCAGCTAACCCCAATGTACCTGGAGGTCGCTATATCGAACCGCCCCATGGTGGCTCGCAGAATAGCGACTATATTAGAACCGAATATACAGGAACAACATTCCGTAACAGCGTAACTCAAAACAGCCCCCGAGGCATTATTGAAGTAGGTGGCGATTTCACACCAGAAGCCACATCACTCAACAACTACTGGAGTGACATTACCGTAGCGGGAAACATGGTACTGGGTAGCACCGCTCTCGATCAAGACAGCTGGACAAATGGTAACAACGGACAAGGAACCACCCCCTATGCTGAGTCAGCGACTTATCAAGGCAAGTACTGGTATCGTACATATAAAAGTGAAGACTGGTATCATACGTGGGAGCAAAGTACCCCAACGATAACACCGATTACCGGCTATGACTCGACTCTTAATGTCGGTGGTACGCTAAGTGGTAACGGTGTCGACATTAACAATGGCGGCAGCAGTACAGGCAGTATTATTACTGGCACCCCAGCAACCAGAGTGACCCGTAATAGCAACTTGTTCGATGAAAATGCCGACCCAGATGCGACTTACTTAGTCGAAACTAACCCCCTTTTCACCAACAACAGACTCTGGTTATCATCCGCCTTTGTCACCGACCAAGTGGCTCAATCACCCGATGTCACCAACAAACGGTTAGGCGACGGCTTTTATGAACAACGTCTCGTGCGCGACCAAATCACCGCCCTCACCGGCAACCGCTTTTTAGGCAACTACAGCAACAATGAAACGCAATACCTAGATCTACTCAACAGCGGCGTCAGCTATGCGCAAACCTACAATCTGCGCCCCGGTATTGCCTTAAGCGAAGATCAAATCGCTAGCCTCACCGACGATATTGTCTGGCTAGAAGCACAAGAAATCGTATTAGCCGACGGCAGTACCCAACAAGTGTTAGCACCCAAAGTCTACTTGCGCCCAAGCAGCCTCGTACCCACCAGCGCAGGTTCCCTTATTGCGGCTAATAATATACAGCTCACCAATGTAAACACCTTTATCAACGGCGGCACCATGACGGCCAAAGACGGCCTTAGCGTTCAAGGCGTGGAGATAAACAATCGGGGTGGGCGCTTACAAAGCGGCGGGCAAATGGCACTCACCAGCACACAAAATATTGACCTGACCAGCGCACAGATAAGCGCAGGTGAGCTCTCTATTGATGCCGGTAATCAGCTGATATTAACCACCGGCAGCCAATCAACCCAATATACCCTTCAAGGCGGCACCCGCACACAAACCCAGCTAGGAGAAACCGCCAGTATAGAAGTCACCGGTGATGCCAGTATTACTACCGGCGACGACTTTATTCAAAAAGGGGCGGAGCTAACCGTAGGGGGTAACCTAACAGCAGATATCGGTAATGACTGGAAAATAAGCGGCGCTAAAGAAATAGAAACCACCCGTACTAACAATAACGGTGGACATGCCAATACAGACAGCACCCGCCACCTCGCCAGCCAAATCACCGTTGGCGGCACCACCACTATCGACGTTGATCAAGACCTAACGATCGCAGGTGCCAACCTTACTTTAGGCGGTGACGCACAGATTAATGCGGGGCGTGACATTACGTTGACCACCCTCACCGATATTGCCGAACTGGATGCCACCAGCGCCAGTGGTGATCATAACGAATCAAGGCAGAGTAAAAGTGAAAGCATCATCAGCACCGTACTCAATAGCGATGGCAACCTGACGCTAAACGCAGGCCGCAACCTCACGTCCGAAGGCAGTATCGTTAGCGCAGAACAAGACCTTGCCTTAGCGGCACAGGGTGACATTAGCCTTGCCAGCGCCCAAGAAGAAAATTACAGTTTTGCGGAGCATAGCGCCAAAAAATCTTTTGGCCGCAAAGAGTCAAGCCTTAAAGAAAGCTTCACCACCACCAACGTGGGCGGTGAGTTCAGCGCAGGCAATAACCTCACCATTAACAGCGCCATTAATAACGACGGTAGCGTACAAGCTTACATCGCGGGTAATGTAGATATTCACGGCGGCAACCTAACCGCTGAAAACCAAGTCGCGATTGCGGGCGATAGTGTGACCATTGCTGATAAAAAAGAAGTGACGTTTACGCGCGAAGAAACCTTTAAACGGGGCTGGGGCGGCTTGAGTAAAAAAAGCACGGGTAAAATCAACCGAGACGAGTTAATTCAAGCCAGCGAACTGGTGGCTAACCAACGTAATCTGGATTTAATCTCTGCTTCAGATATTGCCATTATTGGCTCTAACCTCCGCAGCGGTGAGGATATTAACTTAACTGCCGTCGATGATATTGTTATCACCGCAGACCGAGCCCTCGCCCAAGCGCAAGAGTGGTCAAAAGAAACCAAATTCCTCAGTAGTATGTCTAGTGTCTATTCACGCGAAGACAAACTCAGTGGCTCCACCACCGCTACTGTCGTCGCCAGCGAAATTAATGCGGGCAATAACGTCACCATTAATGCCGGTCGTGCACGGGTAGTGGGCTCTGATATTCTGGCGGGTAACGATGTTAACGTCACCACCGACATTGGCGATATTGTGGTAGAAAGCGCGCAATCGACCTCAGAAAGTTACAGCAATGAAACCACCGTTAAAGTGAGCATGAGCGACATCATCGAGCAGGCCACCGATGTCGACGCCTTAGCGGATTCATTCAGTGACGGACAGGCCACCATGTCCCTTGCCAAAGTCACCTACGATAAAATAGATACCCAAACCACCGCGACGGCTCATCGTGCTAGTCAGCTCCTGGCCAATAATAATGTCAGCTTTGATTCAGTAGGCGATATCGCCATTACTGGTTCAGATATTATTGCTGATGCGGATAATAATCAACAAGGTGATGCTAACTTAATCGCCGGTGGTGATGTCACCATCAAAGAAACGGCCGACATCAGCGATACTGAAATCGATGAAGTTCACGGAAAAGGCGAAATTAGCTTTGTAGTGCAACATCAAGCTATCGAAATCGTAAAAGCCGCCAAAGCGGTGAAAGAAGCCAGAGACCAAGTCAAAACCGCCAAAGAAGATTACCGTAAATACAAAAAAGACCTCGAGTTCTTAAAAGTCCAACGAGATCAGCTACAAACCGATTACAACAACAAAGTACCGGGTTTACTCTACGAGGATATTATTGATCTTAATAGTCTCATTGATGAAGTGGAATCGGATAAAGAGTGGTATCAAGCGGGTATCGCTTTAGCGGCGATCAGTCTCGCCAGTAAAGTCACCTTGCTAGTGCAGCAAACGGTAGCGGGTGCGGCAAGTGTCGTTACCTTTGGCTTTAATGCCGGTGTACAAATTGACCTAGAAGCGTCTAAAACTGAAACCGACACCCATAGCGAAGTGTCTAGAGGCAGTGTGTTGGCGGGTAATAACATCAACATCCAAACGGGTAACAATGGTGATGTTACTCAAACGGCGACACAAATTACCGGTAGTCATTTGCAAGCTTCAGAAGACATTACCATCGCCACAGGCGAACTCACCGTAGAAGCTAGCCGTGACGAGAATAGTTTTAACACCAAAAACGAGCAAGCCAGTATTCGTATAGCGCAAACCGTCTACGGTACAGTGGCGGGTGGGCCAACGGTCAGCGCGAGCTACTCACGCTCAAAAGCCAAAAGTGGCGATACCACCTATAACAACAGCACCTTAAATGCCGATAACATCACTCTAAGCAGCACGGGTGATACGACGATTAAAGGCGCTAATATCAAGGCAGAGGACACCTTAACGTTAAATGTAGGTGAAGACCTTATCGTGCAGTCCAAGCAAAATAGATATAACGCTAATAATAAAAGCTTTGGTATTAGTGCGGGGTTTAGTTTGGGTAAAGCAGAAGGAAAGAGTGATATTGAGGGTGGCACTGTCGATAATCAAGGCGGCACAGTCGATAGTCAGAAACAAAATCTAGACAGTACAACCTTCGCCGGTGCGGCGAACAACCTTGGCCAAAGTAATGGGCAGGTCAGCAGCGTTAGTGGTGGATTAAACGCCAGCAGCGGTCGTAGCCGCACCAAACAAACAGTACTCACCGACTTAATTGGCGAAACCGTCAACATCACCGTAGGTAAAAACACCGCCCTCATCGGTGCCACCATTGCGGCTAAAGATGCCGATGGTAGCGACAACGGCCAGCTGAGTTTAACGACAGACACCTTCGATTTTGGTGATTTAAGTAATACTAGCTACGATAGTCAGCGCAGTGCGGGCTTTAGTACCAGTGTCGGTATTCCTAGCAGTGACCCTACACAAAACGAAGCCAAAGATGCCAAAGGCAAAGACGATCTCAAGCTTAATACTACTAATATTGCGTATAGTAATAGTAGTAGTTATAGCAAGAGCAAAACCCTTGCGACGTTGGGAGAAGGTGCAGTCACGATAACGGATGATCAAGCCAGTGGAGACGATTCTACCGAACGATTAAACCGTGATACGGATAACACGACCAAAGACCTTTACAGTATTGATCGTCAGCAAGGAAATGTTGATTTAACGATTGATACGCGGTTGTTGACGGAAGATGGGCGCAAGCAGATTAAGGAAGACATTAAACGCACAGAGCTATTAATCGAAGCCGTTGGTGATGCCGCTACGAAAGATTCTGTTCAGCTAGGCGATCTCCGCCAGCATATTCTAGACCTACAAAAAGAACTGGATGTACAAGAAAAACTAGCACGGCAAGAAGGCGGAATACATGCACAAACGCTAGATAACCCCACCGCCACACCCACAGAAACACAAGCCGCGCTAACAGCGTATGCCGAAGTCTACTCTGAAACCTTTGGTATTAGCATAGAAAAAGCGATGGTTGTTGCAGTGAATAGCATTAATAGCCGTGGTGAGATGGTTGCTGGTATCCACTACATGAACGATGGTAAAAGTGTGATTGTGATCAACGACAACGCTCAAGCCAATGGCTCAAGCTACACCAACACCCTAGGCCACGAAGTCACCCATGCACAAATTGCCCAAAATGGCACCCGTAACCGTGATGCCAATGACCCTGATGGTCAACTCAACGAAGAATACGCCCATCTTCGTGGTGATTATGCGGAAGACTTGTATGGCTTTAGTTTTAGCCAGAATGATTTGGGTGATGTGAATACAGGGGATACTAATCTGCATGTGGGTAACCAGGGTAGTGTATTAGCCAGCACCAATCTTCAGCAGATAATAAAAGATGATCCCAAGGTTGTGGATTCTTGGAGTCCGTTAGCGCATGATAAAATTACGGAGCATGCGCTATCTGGGAAAATATCCCAAAGTGATTTAGCTATTATTAAACTGGCGGGGCGTAGGTTTGATGAAGAGACGCAAGCACCTAATTATTCTCATCTTCATTCTTTGGCGGAAGGAGGTAAGAAAACTCCTGAAGAGGCTATAAAGTTGAGAGATGAATTTATTGAAAATACATTAAATAATGCGAAAAAGTATGCTGAAGAAGGTTATAGAGATCTAGCTTTGAAGCTATTTGCAGAAGCAATACACCCAATAATGGATTCATCTAGTCCGGCACATAAGAAGAGTGGAAGTGAGGAAGTTAAAAGTTGGTATGGACTGATTTCGGGAACGGGTGGTAATTTAATTGGTTGGCTTTCAGGTCTTACCGGGCATAGTCCTAACGAACATTTTGGTAGTGAAACAGCTTCAGATTTAACTAAAGAGATATTGGAGAGCCAGAAGATACTAATTCAAAATGCTTACAAAGAAGTTTTTGGCGAATGAAATCATACTTGATTTAAGGAGGTTCTATGATTTATAAATATATAATTCTTACAGTTTCTGGTTATTTTTTATCCTGGTTTTTGTCATATTCTTTGTTCATGTCTTTTAGGTATGAATATTTTTTTGAATACTTTATTTTTGGTTGGATTGGTGGGGGAGAGATTCCAAGCTCTATACAAATAGTATCTTTCTTAGGTGTTGGATGCCTCTTGTTTTTAGTTTTTGTTCTTGATGTTATAAAAATGTTGAATAATTATTATAACCGAAAAAAATAACCTAAGTTTAAAGCATCTGTAGGGACACACACTCACCCAAACCAAAAAGGCGTGGTAATTATTATTGATTACCACGCCTTTTTTCGTTGAGCTTAGTAGTGTTTAATCCACTGGAGAATTGCCTGAAACTGATCGGTGAGCCTATCAGATTCAGCCCGTAGTTGTCGTTCAATCACCAAAGCGCCAATCATCCAAAGATCAACCTCATCCCCTTCTTGCGCCAAAGCCAGCATCGCTCTAGCATAAAACTGGAACATCTGTAAGGACAGGCATTGCATAAAAGAATAACTGATTTTATTTTTTCATTGCCTGTTGTTGTTATTTTAAGAGTAGTTTTGTGCGGTAGGTGGTTTGTTGTGTGTCTTAAGGGCTTGAAAGCGTTGTTTTGCCTTTCTTAAGCAATAGCTGCCCGTGACTTGTTATCAAGTGGTGTCGTTTTTAGCTTGAGGTAGGTTTTTTATAACGAAGCGGCTTTTCTTCGCCGAAATTGTTGCTTATGTTGTTGCTCAAACAGCGTAACGTTCTTTAACCATGTATTCGTTTCAATAGTTAGTCTCTCTAAAATAGGCGGTAGGTTATGATCAATAGCGCCGCGCTTATCTTCTCTCACTACTCGCCCAGTCCAATCGACTAAGAGCAAATAATCTTCCCAAGAAAAAGGGATGCCCGTTTGTAATTCTTGTGTGATAACGCCATCAAAGTGCAATAGTGGTTTAAGGGGCGTTTCAAAATGATGCAGTGCGAGAGAGGGTAATGTGGCTTCGTCTACCTCTTGGTTTTTTAGTTTATGCGGTTTAATGCGTTCTTTAATGCTAGTGTAATCAGAAGTTTCCGGTGTATCCGCCATGCAGGCTCGAACAGGGTTTAAGTCAACATAAGCCATGCAGGAGAGCAGTGCTTCTTCACTTAATAGGGCTTGTGATTTATATCTGGCTTCCCAGAAATGACCAGTACAGTTATCTTCTTTGTTCGCTTCGCGGGCAATGGGTTCATTCAGACATTTCATAAACCAACTTAAATCCGCTAAGCGGTGACGCCATACTTCAATAATGTCGCTAACGGTTTGTTGTTCTGTAGGACTTAACGAAGCGCCTTGTTGCTGGCGTTGAACCAATAAAGGGCCTTTATAAAGGCTCGTCCAGCGAGTGATGATGTCTTGATGGCTCCATTCTACGCTTTGCTGAGGGTCGAGTTTTACTACGATATGGTAGTGGTTACTTAGTACCGCATACGCGCAAATATCAATGGCGAATAGTGACGATAATAAACGAATTCGGTCTTCAATCCACTGACGACGATGTGCATAATCTTGTTGAGTCTGTTGATCAAAACCACATAAAAATGTTCGCCGAACACAGCGAGAGACGATGTGATAATAGGGGGTGTCAGTAAGGGAAATCAAGTCTTTTCTTGGGCGAGTCATTGTTTAATCCTTTAAACATGGGGGTGCGGAGATAGTAGGCTATGTGTTAATTTAGGTCAATCGTTCGTTGCGTGCCTGCCCCG
This sequence comes from Candidatus Endobugula sp., assembly GCA_047619205.1. Lineage (GTDB taxonomy): Bacteria > Pseudomonadota > Gammaproteobacteria > Pseudomonadales > Cellvibrionaceae > Endobugula. Next base: position 34,683 of record JBLHJR010000007.1, read on the forward strand.
ATCTCATTTCTTAGGCGGGAAGTACTGCATTACCCTATAGTTCTAGGTAATGCAGCGAATATTTAGCACTTAAGCCATTAAGTGCTAAATATTATTCAGCCGGAGTGGCTGTTTCAGTTGCTTCGGTTTCTGCTGGTGCTTCTTCTTCGGCAGCCTTAGGTGCGGGAGCGGTTAAAAAGCCTTCAGCAAGAAGAATGTTTACTTTTTCTTCGCCGTTGATAAATGTGTTGTTAGCGCTTTGTACCGCAAAACGACCATCGGTGCGTTTAAGTACGGTGTACTCAGCAGTTTTTTTAGCTACTTTCATGTGCCTTTCCTTCTCTTGGAGATAAATAAAATACTGACAAGTCAGCAGGAAGCGGTATTTTAAGGCCTTTTTACTAAAATACTAGAGGAGATTACACTGAGGACTTCGAATAAGGTGTTTTATTTCAGCGTAGGCGCTTATGTCCACTATTTTTTTTGATGCTCATCGTTTTTTTGAAGGTCACGGTTTGTTTGATAGCCACTGCCATTTTGATTTTCCGGAATTTGATCTACAACGTAAACAGCTATGGCTTGATTGTAAGGCTAGAGGTATTACCGGAATGCTCATTCCTGGCGTAGAGCCAGAGCAATGGGCAAGGTCTTATGAGATTGCCGTCAATAATCCGGGAGTCATCATGGCCGCGGGACTTCACCCTTGGTGGGTAAAGTCTGCACAATTGCCCGAAACTGATAGGTGGTTAAACATGCTTGGGCGTAAGCAATGTGTTGCCATTGGTGAGTGTGGGCTGGATGCGGTTATTGATACGCCACTCAGGGTACAGCAAGTGGTTTTTGAGCGGCACTTGGTCATGGCGCTAGAGTGTGAGTTACCGTTGATTATCCATGTGCGACAAACACATAACGAAACCATTCGTTTGTTAAAGCGCTATAACCCCCCTAAAGGCGGTGTCATTCACGGCTTCACGGGCAGCCAAGCGATGGCTATGGAATATTGGCGCATGGGCTTCTATCTGGGCGTGGGGGGGAGTATCACCTATCCTCGCGCGCAGAAAACTCGCGCTAGTATAAAAGCGATGCCGTTAGAGTCCCTAGTGTTGGAAACGGATGCGCCTGACATGCCACTGTATGGCCATCAAGGCAAGGTCAATAGCCCCTTACGTTTATTGGATGTGGCCGAAGCATTGGCGGAGCTGCGTAATGCTAATGTGGATGATATTGCCTCTGCCACTACTAAAAATAGCGCGAATTTATTTGAGTGTTAGTTTCTTGTGACCAATATAGCCCCACTGCCGATTAATACGCTACCAGAGATATAATTAATCATTTTTGTGATTTTGTTATTATTGGTTTTTGGGCTAAATCTTGTTTTGGTGCTACAGGCAAGGTAGGCATACATCACCATAACCCCGCCTACAGTCACTGTTGCTATCAGTAATAATATACCCATGTCGATAGCGGATACTCGAGATAAATCTAAGAAGGCTGGAAAAAAGCTAAGATAAAATAATATAGCTTTTGGATTGGATAGTGTGGTTGTTAAGCCCGTTATAAAATGTGTTTGGTGTGCTGGTATGTGAATATCTTCATTAGGCTTATGTTGATTTTTTGGGAAGAGTAGTTGGGTCCCAAGCCAGAATAAATAGGCAGCCCCCAGGTATTTAATCATAATGAAGAGGCCTGTCATTGTCTCAGCAATAGTGGCTAAGCCCACAACCGATAATATGATGAAAACATAGTCGCCTGCGACAATACCGCAAGAAGTCATGATGCCGGCTCTAAAACCAGACGATAGTGAGCGTGCAATAACGACTAAAACTCCCACTCCAGGTATCAGTGCAAGGACAAGCATAGCCGCGAATAAAGTAAGTAGGGTATCAATTGACATAGCATCACCGTTACGGAGTTAAGTCTTTACCATTTTTTGTTAGCATATATGACGATGACGCCATTTATATTCGGTAATATGATGAAAAATGCCGTAAAATTACTTGCTTCATTGGTAAAGAAAAAAGCGCAAGACATGATACGCCTATCGAATATCCAATTACCGCTCCAGCATGACGAGAGTGCGCTGACCTCCGTTATTCTGGACACCTTAAATATTGGCTCTGAGCAGTTAATTCACTATACCATCTTTCGGCGTGGATATGATGCGCGTAAAAAAAGCAAAATCATCTTGATCTATAGCGTAGATGTCGATACCCACATTAATGAGCAGCTGCTAGAAACCTTTGCCGATAACCCATTAATAAAACTCAGTCCTGATACAAGCTATCACCCTGTTGCGCAAGCTCCGCAGGGGCTGACTGAGAGACCTATTGTCATCGGCTTTGGTCCTTGCGGTTTACTGACTGCGTTAGTGTTGGCGCAAATGGGGTATAAGCCGCTTGTGCTTGAAAGAGGTAAAGAGGTGCGTGAGCGTACTAAAGATACCTTTGGTTTTTGGCGTAAAAAGCAATTGAATACGGAGTCTAATGTTCAGTTTGGCGAAGGCGGTGCAGGTACCTTTTCTGATGGTAAACTTTACAGTCAGGTGAAAGATAAAAAACACTATAGTCGCAAAGTATTACAGGAATTTGTAGCGGCGGGTGCGCCGGAAGAAATATTATTTGTGAGTAAGCCACATATCGGCACCTTTAAATTGGTGACGATGGTGGAAAAGATGCGAGCAAAAATTATTGAACTTGGTGGCGAAATACGTTTTAGTGCTCGAGTGGATAATGTCAATATCGACGATGGCCAAATGACGGGCGTCACCTTGGCTAGTGGAGAGATGATTCCTTCGCGACATATTGCCTTGGCGGTAGGGCATAGTGCTCGCGATACGTTTGAAATGTTACATGATAATAATATTTATATTGAGGCCAAACCTTTTTCTATAGGTTTCCGCATCGAGCATGAGCAGTCGATGATTGACGCTGCGCGTTTTGGCCCTAATGCGGGCAACGAAATTCTAGGCGCTGCAGATTATAAGTTGGTGCATCACTGTAAAAATGGGCGTTCAGTGTATAGCTTTTGTATGTGCCCTGGAGGCACCGTTGTAGCCGCAACCTCAGAAAAAAATCGTGTGGTCACCAACGGCATGAGCCAATATTCACGTAATGAACGCAATGCCAATAGCGCCGTTGTGGTGGGGATTGATCCGAGTGATTACCCCGGCCATCCACTGGCGGGCATTGAGCTTCAGCGGCAGCTGGAAAGTAAGGCTTATCTAATGGGTGGGAGTAATTATGATGCTCCGGCGCAAACCGTTGGTGATTTTCTTAAAGGTAAGTCGTCGGAAGAATTGGGAAAAATAAAACCCTCATTTACCCCCGGAATTAAATTAACTAACCTTGCGGATGCGCTGCCGGACTTTTGTATTGAAGCGATCCGTGAAGCGCTTCCAGCCTTCAATAGAAAGATTAAAGGCTTTGCATTAAGTGATGCATTGCTAACCGGTGTTGAGACCCGCACTTCGGCACCGATTAATATTAAGCGCAATGCTGACTATCAGAGCGTCAATACTAAGGGTTTGTATCCAGCCGGTGAAGGTGCAGGTTATGCGGGTGGAATTATGTCTGCGGCCATTGATGGTATAAAAGTCGCTGAAGCCATGGCCTTAAGTATGAATGCTAACAGCGATTAGCGTAGCTACAAGTGATTTGCATGAGAGGTTTGGCAAAGTTCCCTAGACGCGCATACTTTTTGAGAGTTGAGGCTTACCAGTCTAAGTCATCGGGAATTTCAAACTGGGCATAGTAGTCATCATCCGCGGATGAACTGCTAGTTTGTTTTAGTTCGCTAGGGGTTTTATTAAACACGATAATAGCTGTCTCATCGCGTTCCCGGATTTTTTCAGCGACAGGTCTAGGGATGATTTCATAAACGTCGTTTAAGCGTGCAATACATAATCTGCCGCGAATAAGTTCGGTGGAAATGTTGGCGGTGACGCCAATTTTCTTAATGACTTTTCCGTCGGTAAAATTGTATTCTACATTCCCCGCTTGTTTTGCTATGCGAAAGTGCTTAATCATTTGTGAGACTTGAGCGTCAATGGCTTTTTTTTCCGCCTCAAGATTGCGTACACGATTAAGTTCAGTATCGCGTGCGGTTTTTTCTTGTTTGTTTTTCAGCGCGGCTGCTTGAGTTTCGTTCATCCCTCCGTCTTTATTTCGACGTTGAATATTCTTCGCTTTCCGATTATCTTTCGACATCTTTTTTGCCTTCTTATCGTCGATAAGTTTGGCACCAAGTAGCTGGTCCTGTAGGGATTTACTCATATTAACACCGTAGTGTGCTGGCGGTTAGACTGGAGTGGTCGTCTCGTCGCTATCATTATTGTCTGAGGGCTCAGTTCCCTCAGTCCCAATTGTTTTTTCCTCGTTGGCAGCGGCTTTTAATAAGCGCTTTTCCTCTTTCTTTTTCTTCTTGGCTATTTCTTTTTGACGTTTTTCGTAGGAGTAGTTTGGTTTGGCCATTGGATATCTCTTTTGTGTTTATAGCTAGTATGAGACCTTTGCACGAAAGCCACTTTGCGCTCATGCCGCGTTAAAAACGGACTCAATCGGTCATTTATACCTATAAACTCCCTCTTTCCGTGCGTTTTTGCTTTGCCTGAAAGCAAAGTCATCTTCCGTGCAAAGGTCTCAGTATATGATATTTAGGGTTAAGAAATGTCTTTCCATTTAAATTCTTTTTCTAATTCAGCACCGTCTCGATGGTTGAGTTGCAGACCGTTTAAGAAGTTACGCAAAAACTGATCTTTACACTCGCGGTAGTGCTTATGTGCGGGCTTGCGGAAAAAGGCGCTGAGCTCTGGCTTGCTGACCGTTAATTCGGCTAATGCCATTAACGCTATCACATCTTCCGACTGTAATCCTAATGCGATTTTCAGCTTGGTTAAAATAAGATTGTTAGTTAATTTCTTTTCGGGCGGATGTTGGCTACCCGGCTTTTTGCCGCGTTTTTCGTTGATAAAGCCGTTAAGAAAGGTCGCTAATAGCACATCGCTACAATTAACATAGGCGGTATCTTCTTCTTTTTTTAAAAAATTACTGACTTGCTCTCTTGTGGCAGTGTAATCCGCTAAGGCAAATATGGCGATCATTTTTGCGTCTTTCAAATCGAAGATGTAGCGTATACGGCGCATAATGTCATTGTTTGTCATACCACGTGTCTCTAAGTAAGGTCTTTCTCAAAAGGTATTTCTAAAAGGCGCATCTACACTGGATCTAGCCTATGCTCTGTAGTAAACCCTTCAGGTGATTATCTCAGTTATTGATCAGCGACTACATAAGTATTTTGGGTAATGCAGTCGATAATAAATGGCACAAGCACGGAAAATAAAGGTGATAGTAATACAGAATGGGATACTTAACGACTGTTGAGGGTAAAAATGGTTCAGCGACACAAAAAGGCTAACGCCTAGTAAGATGGGGGTTGCATACATTTCTTTGCTCAATAGCAAGGAGGGGTTGCCCGACAACAAGTCGCGTAAGATACCCCCAAAAATAGCGGTAATTAAGCCCATTACTACGGCAATAGAGGCAGAAAAGCCTAAACTTAGCGTGTGAGCGGTCGCCATAATTGAAAATAAAGCCATGCCTAAAGCGTCCAAATACAATAATAGCTGATAGCGGTTGGGCAAGCTGCGTAATACAAAAAAAGCACTTAACGATACGGCTACGGCAACCCACAAATACCATAAATCGTTGACCCAATAAATTGGGTAGCTACCTAATATAATATCTCGGATAGTTCCACCTCCTAGTGCGGTGACGGCGCCTAAAAAGACAATGCTAAAAATATCAAGGTTCTTATGTCGCGTGGCAATGACGCCAGTCACTGCAAAGACGCCGATACTAAACATACCTAGAAGATACATCATCAGGCTATTTCCAGAATATGAGGGGCTTAAATAACTGTGTTTAAGTAACCGGGTTCTTAAGTCATCGTGCGATATTGCGTGATTAGACTCAGGATTTCATGGTCGCTGGTGGTTGAGGTTAGAGATTGCAGCATCGACGGTCGCTGAGGCAGGTGTATATTAAATTTATTGCGTAGCATGTCTTCAACCTCCTGATCTGAGTCCGGGTCGATATCTTTGCCGGCGAATACACGTATTCGCTCTAGCACAAAGGCTTTGTTACTCATTGCATGTTGCTTCCGTTGGTGTTTATGAGAAATGGAATGATCGATAATTATTGTTGGCTGTTCATGGAACAGTGCCTTTATAGTAAGGTCTAGCTTATATGAGTCGTATGCGTAACGTTTCATCGCCAAAGGTGATGATGTCGCCAGACAGAATCTTTTTACGTTTTTGTGTTTCTATTTGGCCATTGACGAGCACTTGCCCATCATCGACCGCTGACTTTGCTTCACCGCCGCTAGACGCCAAGCCTTCAAACTTTAGGATTTTATAGAGTTCAACGGGCTCTTTGTTGATGTCAACATCTCTCATTTAGCGGTGCCGATGGTCAGTACAGACTTAGCGCCATGAATGGCATAGCCATTGGTTTCGATTTGCTGCATAAGGTCATCTTGATCAAGAAATGGGTGGACTTTGCTGGCATCAATCTCTAAACGGGTTCTAAAGGGTGATAGTGTTAAAAGATCCGTATCGATGGTGTCGGGTAATGCTAGTGCTTCGATCTGAGTACCTTTCGCAACAGATAGGTATTTGCTGCCATCTTTTATACTGGTGTAAATATCAATTTTCAATGATAAAGCCTTCTTGGTTAAGTGCGTATAAGCACCACGACAAGGAACGCATCCCTATTGCAGTGTTAACGGTACTTTTCATCGTGCTAATAGTCGTTATAGCACGATTTTATGAATTTTATGGGGTGTGTAAAACGACGATGATTAACGATGTTGATTAACAGTAATCATTATAGACCATAGTGTACGTTAGTTTACGACTTTATGCTCCTAGTGATTACCGCTGTTTGATAGGTGTAGTATAGGCTGAATACTGGTTTTATTGTACTGAAGTCAGTCTAAGCTCAGAGCATCGCAAGTGCCGCAGCATAATTAGGTTCTTGAGAAGTGTTGGGTACTTGCTCTGTATAGCGTACCAGACCATCTTTACCAATGACAACGACTGAGCGGGATAATAGCCCTGTTAATGGTCCAGAGCTGAAAGTAACATGGTAATCTTCGCCAAAGTTTGAACGAAAGCTAGAGCCAACGACTACATTTTCAATGCCTTCTGCGCCACAAAAGCGGCCTAGCGCGAAAGGCAGGTCTGCGGATACGCATACCACCACCACGTCATCCACTTTTGTGGCTTTTGAATTAAACTGTCGCACAGTCGTTGCGCAAGTGGGGGTGTCAATAGACGGGAATATGCTGAGCACAACGGTTTTTCCCTTAAGGCTTGCAAGGCTCAAATCAGACAGGTCCGGTTGAGTGAGGATAAATGCTGGCGCGGCAGTACCGACAGAAGGTAATTCTCCAATAGTCTCAACGATAATGCCTTTTCTAGTTACGCGAGCCATTATATTTCCCTTTTTGATTGTTGACATAAAAAGAGTCAATATACCCTGAAAGCGCGTTAAAGTGCTCAGTTTATGGGAGAACGATACGTTTCTGGTGTTGGCTATTATTTTTTTGATTGAAAAAAGCATCTGGCCTTATTCTACTGTAACGATTAATTGTTGGAGTTAATATGGATATTCAAGAAACCCTTAAAGTGGTAGAAAACGTCCAAGAAAATATTGCCGCAGGTGTGGTGGTGATTTTTTATTACGTGGTGGTCTACTGGCCGAAAATTAAAGATGGTCTCGGCTTGTCCCTTGGTCGAAAATTTGATTTCGCTCGAACGGAAAAAAATTATCAGTTGCTCAAGCTTAGACTTGAAATCGAAGTGCTCAAAAAGAAATCTGGCCTTGATAGCGAACTGTTAGAAAAGCTTGAGCAGGAAATGCAGTCTAGACAAGAGGAGAAGAGAGGCAAAGCCTTTACACCTGCGCAAAAATTTGTTGCTATTCCCCTGCTCATTTTTACGGGCTTGTTAATACTCATGGGTTTGCAGGAAGCTAGCCAAGGTACCGATAGTTCAGCCACAGATGTTCTCGTTGGAGGCCTATTTGTAGCGCTGGTGACCGTCATTGGGTTTTGGGGTATTCCCTTATTACGGCAGGTACAAAATACAGCCATTCGCAAAGTGGGCTTTATTGCTTTCTGGGTATTAGGTTTTTATATAATGACTTATATTTTGCTTTTTATTGTAGTGACAAACCTATTTGATGTAGATGAGTTGTCGGATGCCGTCATTAGCTCTCTCTTTTTCTTTTCTCTAGTGAGTAGTGTAGTTCTGGGGTTGATTGGGAAATTGCCCTTTATGCGGCAGGACGATATTGTTGAGGTGGATGTGAGTTAATGAGCAGATGAGCTATCTGGTTTTACAATAAGCTTACAGCACTATAGAATCCCCAGCCAAATAGCCTCTTGAGATTGTATTATGTTATTAAAAGCCTTTAGAAATGCTTTAGGGATGGTGATAGTCTTCGTTAGTTGGCTGACTCAGCCTAAGGCCATGGTACGCACTGAGGCGGAGCAAGCACAGGCTCAAGCCGCGGTGAAAGGCCTATCCTTATATCAGTTATATGCTTGTCCTTTTTGCGTCAAAACTCGACGAGCCCTGCGTCGGTTGAATGTTAGTCTGCCTATTTGTGATATTGCTAAAAATACGGAGTATCGCCAGGAGCTAGAAAATAAAGGTGGCCGCGTGATGGTGCCTTGTTTACGTGTAGAAGAGGGTGATGATGTGCGCTGGTTGTATCAGTCTAAGGATATCATTGCCTTTCTAGAACAAAGGATTACCTAAACCTAGAAAAAGCAGTTGGATCACAAAAATCTACGCAAGCTCTTGGCGCACCTAGCAAAAGTTAACATGCTCTCATCGCCAATAAGGCGACCACGAGATGTTATTTTTCACTATTCACACTAAGAGCTTACGCATCTTTTTCGCGCCCAAGCGCTTTTTCTAGGGTAAAGTGCGGGAGGTTCGTCCTTCCCATGCCACTATTGGCCGGTAACAACATGACTTTCGACGCCAACTATTTCAAAGCCCAATTCCCTTTATTTGATCAGCCTGAAAACCATGGCTTAGTGTATCTCGATAATGCGGCTACTACACAAAAGCCACAGTGCGTAATTGACGCCATTAGCCATTTCTATGTAAGCCAAAATGGTAATGCACAGCGTGCCAGTCACCGCTTGGCGCGAGCAGCAACTGCAATGCTGGAGCAAACCCGCCAACAGGCAGCTGACTTTCTTGGCGCAGCTAGTCTAGATAATGTGGTGTTTACCTCGGGTGCGACCGAAGCCTTAAATATGATCGCTTATGGTTTGTCAGGTTTTTGTACAGCGGGTGATGAGATCCTACTGTCCCATGCTGAACACCATGCCAATTTATTACCTTGGCAGCGGCTAGCGGAGCAGCGTCAGTGCTCGCTTATCTTTTTCCCAGAAGAGCAAGGCCTGCCTTGTTGGCAGCAATGGTTATCGGTACTGAGCGAGCGTACCCGAATAATCGCTTTTACGGGAGCCTCAAATGTACTGGGTAGTGTGTTGGATGTCGGTATTATTGCTACCATTAAACTGCGCTTTCCACAGGTTATTGTCGTCGTTGATGCGTCACAAATGGCCTGCCATATTCCGTTACAAGCAGAACAGTGGCAGTGTGACTTTTTAGCCTGTTCGGCACATAAATTTTATGGGCCTACAGGTATCGGGCTGTTATACGGGCGCACGGCACATCTGCAAGAAATGTTACCGTTGATGGTGGGCGGTGAAATGGTGAGTAAGGTTGACCTCAACAGTAGTAGCTTTGTTGAGGGTGTGCAGCGATTTGAGGCGGGTACCTCGTCATTAAGTGCTATCGCGGGTTTGGGTGCTTGTTTACAGTTTTGGCAAGCACAAGACCGACCCACCATGCAAATATATGAGCGGCAATTAACGGTTTACCTGCATCAGCAGTTAAACGTGGTCTGTAATAAAGCTAGTGGCTTACAACTACTCTCTTTAGCGGAGAATAATGTGGGTATAGCGGTAGTCGTGGCCACTGCGTCGAGCAATCACGGTGTTGCGCTAAGCGACCTAGGCCACTGGTTGGATGAGCATGATATTGCTGTGCGCGTGGGCGATCATTGTGCGCAGCCATTATGGCAGGCACTAGCACCAGTATATGGCTCTGATAAGGGTTTGCGTATTTCTCTAGCGGCTTACAATACTCGGGAGGATATTGATCAGCTGGTGGGTGCAATTAATAGCTTCTTGCCGATCACTGAAGGCCTGCAAGTCCGCGATCAAAACACCAAGCAAGAAAATTTTTCGAGTTTGCAATGGCGGGACTTGATGGCTGTAAAGTCATGGCAGCAACGCTTCAAAATCTTAGTTGGCTGGGGTAAACACATTACGGAAAAGCCCGCTATTCGCCAGGATCAATACCTAGTTAGAGGGTGCGAATCTACGGTGTGGCTAAAACATCATGCGCAAGGTGAGCGCCACTATTTTTTAATGGATAGTGATTCCAATGTCATTAAAGGCCTTTCCGCATTATTACTCGTCTGGTTTAATGGTAAAACGAGCAAAGAAATCGCACGGATCAATATCCCTGATCGATATCAGCAGTTAGGTCTACAAAAGCACCTTAGCCCTTCGAGAATGAATGGCTTCATGGCTTTACTGAGTGCGATAAATGCCTATACAGCTTCAAAAAGATAACTGGTAGCTCTTAGCCTAATACGCTTAATAATTGGACAAGTCCCCGCGAACCCTCTACACTACTTCTCATCTTGTCGGGGTGCCTTTTTGTTGTTTTTCTGCTGAATATGCGGAGACAAAAAGTGCTGAGATTGTCCCGTTGAACCTGATCAGAGTGATGTCTGCGTAGGGAACAAGTGTGTATCTGCGGTACGAGTTTGACTGTGCCGCTGTCACACCCTTACCCTCTCCGCGCCTACTCTGTTCACTTTTTCCTACTAATAAGTTTTCTACCATTTAAGAGAGTGATCATGGCTGAGTCTATTGTGCGTAAGTTAAGCGAATCTGCTACTGTTGATAAATTATCTACCGAGCCACTACCCGGTTCAAACAAAATCTACATAGAGGGCAGTCGCCCCGATATTCAGGTCGCTATGCGGGAAGTGATTGTTACGCCGACTTTGCTGAAAGATGATCAAACTGAAGCCAATGCGCCTGTACGTGTTTATGATACTTCAGGTGTTTATACTGACCCCAGCGTAGATATTGATGTCCGTAAAGGCTTGGTGCAGCTACGTGAAGGTTGGATTGCAGAACGTGATGATACTGAATTCTTAGAGCGTTACACCTCCACTTATACCAATATGCGCGATAGTAATATTGCCTTAGAAAACTTACGTTTTGAGCATAACTTAAAACCGCGTAAAGCGAAGGTGGGCAAAAACGTCAGCCAGCTTCACTATGCTCGCCAAGGTATTATCACTCCAGAAATGGAATATATTGCGATCCGTGAAAACCTTGCCTTAAGCGAAGCGGAAATGGAAGAAGCGATGCGTCACCAGCATCCCGGTGAAAACTTTGGAGCATCAACGCCTAAATACATTACCCCCGAATTTGTCCGTTCAGAAGTGGCCCGTGGCCGTGCGGTAATTCCTGCGAACATCAATCACCCTGAAATCGAGCCAATGATCATTGGGCGTAATTTCCATGTGAAAATTAATGCCAACATTGGTAACTCTGCAGTAACATCTTCAATCGAAGAAGAAGTAGAAAAACTGGTTTGGTCGACACGTTGGGGTGGCGATACGGTAATGGATTTGTCGACGGGTAATAATATTCATGAAACCCGCGAGTGGATTGTGCGTAATTCACCCGTGCCGATTGGTACGGTGCCAATTTACCAAGCGCTAGAAAAAGTAAACGGTGCTGCCGAAGATCTTACTTGGGAAATTTTCCGCGATACCTTAATTGAACAAGCCGAGCAGGGTGTGGATTACTTCACCATTCATGCCGGTGTGTTATTACGTTATGTGCCAATGACAGCTAAACGTGTGACCGGTATTGTTTCGCGCGGTGGTTCGATTATGGCAAAGTGGTGTTTAGCGCACCACAAAGAAAATTTCTTATATACCCACTTTGAAGATATTTGTGAAATCCTAAAAGCTTACGACGTGACCTTTTCTTTAGGTGATGGTTTACGCCCGGGTAGTGTGGCAGATGCGAATGACGAAGCGCAGTTTTCCGAATTAAGAACCTTGGGAGAGCTAGCCAAAATCGCATGGAAACACGACGTGCAAGTCTTTATCGAAGGCCCCGGTCATGTGCCTATGCATATGATTAAAGAAAATATGGACGAGCAATTAAAGCACTGCGACGAAGCACCTTTCTATACGCTGGGGCCACTGACGACCGATATTTCTCCTGGTTATGATCATTTCTCATCAGGTATTGGTGCGGCGATGATTGGTTGGTACGGTTGCGCAATGTTATGTTACGTCACCCCAAAAGAGCATTTAGGCTTGCCGAACCGTGCTGATGTGAAGCAAGGTATCATCACTTACAAAATTGCCGCACACGCCGCAGACTTAGCGAAAGGACATCCTGGTACACAGATTCGTGATAACGCTTTATCAAAAGCGCGTTTTGAATTCCGTTGGGAAGATCAATTTAATTTAAGTCTCGATCCCGATACCGCGCGTGCTTACCACGATGAAACCCTGCCAAAAGATTCTGCTAAAGTCGCTCACTTCTGCTCCATGTGTGGGCCAAAATTCTGCTCAATGAAAATTTCGCAAGAAGTCCGCGAGTATGCTGCACAAAAAGAAATTGATGAGGCGGCAGCAGCGGAAGAAGGTATGGCAGAAATGTCTGATAAATTTAAGAAGACGGGTAGCGAGATATATCACGAAGTGTGATGAGTGAAGTGTGAGATGTTAGACGCTTTAAGGAAAAAAGCTTTAGTTTTTTTAGCGTCTCGCGTCTAACGTTGCACATTTTTAAAACATGAAAAAATACAATGAATATTGAAAAGCTAAAGTTAAGCGATTACTCTACTGTTGCCATTGCTGGCGGTGGATTGTTGGGTCGGCTGTTAGCTTGGCAGCTGTTGGAGTCAGGGCATAAAGTCACGCTGTATGATGCGGGTTCTTTTGTCGATTCGCCTGCAGCAGCGCATACGGCAGCGGGAATGATATCGCCTATTTCGGAAGCGATCGATGCTGAACCACTGATGTATGATTTAGGCGTGTTTGGTTTAACGCAATGGCCATTATGGTTACAGCAGCTATCAGCAGGCTTGCCTGAAACATCAAGCGTACGTAGTGTGCAGTATGAGCAAAAAGGCAGCTTGATTATCGCTCACCATCGTGACCAATCGTTGTTGCAGCAATATGTCCAGGATATGCATAGGCAGTTACCTGATTCTGTACGGGGGCAGCTGGTCAATAAAAAAGTGATGGCCGAACTAGAGCCAGATATAGCGAAGGATTTTCAGCGGGGATTATTTCTTCCCGAAGAAGCCCATATCGATAATCGACAATTACTGCGCGCTTTACTTGAACGTATTCAGCAGCTAGGGGGTGAATGTATTGCAGATACTGCCGTTGATGTTGAGCCTTATCATATTCACTGTTTGGCGGGTGGTCAGCGGGTTCAATTTGATTGTGTCATTGATTGCCGAGGTGTAGGCGCCAAGCCTCAGTGGCAGGGTGTGCGTGGGATACGCGGAGAAGTGTTGCGGGTGAAAACCGATGAAGTGACGTTGCAGCGTCCAGTGCGTTTATTGCACCCACGTTATCAATTGTATGTGGTGCCAAAGCCGCAGCAAGAGTTTGTCATTGGCGCCACCCAAATTGAAAGTGAAGATCGTTCTCCTGTCAGTGTGCAGTCGGCGTTAGAATTAAATAGTGCCTTATATACGATTAACCCTGCCTTTGCTGAGGCCCGGATTCTTGAAATGCAAGCTAACTTACGCCCTGCATTGAATGATAACCGGCCAAAAATTCAGTCTGAGAAAGGTTTGCTTAAAGTGAATGGCTTATATCGCCATGGTTATTTGTTGGCGCCAGTGGTGGTGCAATATACCTTAGCGTTGTTAATGGATTCAGTAACAGTTGATCATCAATTTTCTGATGTGCTGTATTCGACTTTAGATGAAAAAGAAAGTAATAAAAAAAACAGAGTAGAGGGAAATCCGAGTGCTAAAGCTATTGCTTAATGGTGAGGTGACACCTTCACCAAAAAATAATATGTTATCGCTTTTATTAGCGCAGCAAGGCTATCAAACGCAAAAGATTGCTGTGGCGATCAATGGTGCCTTTGTGCCGCGTTCACAATATGCCGCAACAGCCGTAAACGATGGCGATGAAATAGATGTGATTCAAGCAGTGGGCGGGGGTTGACCCGCCGACTGCGGTTAGACGTGAGGTGTTAGACGCGAGACGCTTTTCGTCGCTACGTGGCGAAGATTTTAAAAGCATCTTGCGTCTCACGTTGGACATCTCACAACTCCCAATTGTAAAGAAAACAAATTTATGCCTATAAACCATTCTAAAATAGATAAACTCACCCTTTACGGCGAAGAATTTTCGAGTCGGTTCTTGCTGGGTACCGCGCTTTATCATTCGCCCCAATCAATGTGTGATGCGATTAAGGCGGCAGAGTGCGATATTATTACTGTGGGTTTACGTCGGCAGTCACCAAAGGATAATAGTGGCGATCATTTTTGGCAGTTGATTCGCGATACGGGCTGTAAATTATTACCCAATACAGCAGGCTGTAAATCGGTGAAAGAAGCGGTAACAACCGCTGAAATGTCACGTGAATTATTTGCTACCGACTGGTTAAAGTTAGAAGTGATAGGCGATGATTATAATTTACAGCCTGATCCCTTTGCTTTATTAGAAGCCGCTGAGCAATTAATTAAGAAAGGTTTTAAAGTATTACCCTATTGCACCGATGATTTAATCCTTTGTCAAAGATTGCTAGATGTAGGCTGTGAAGTGTTAATGCCATGGGGGTCTCCTATAGGTACCGGTTTGGGTTTAATGAACCCCTATAATTTAAAAACACTACGTGAACGCTTGCCGACTACGCCGTTAATTGTCGATGCTGGCATTGGTGCGCCATCACAAGCCTGTGCCGCTATGGAAATGGGTTTTGATGCAGTACTCTTAAATACCGCAGTGGCTAAATCACAGGAGCCAGAAATCATGGCTAGTGCTTTTGCGCAATCCATTAACGCAGGACGCTCTGCTTACCTTGCAGGTCTTATGGAGTCACGGCAAACAGCATCGCCATCAACGCCTATAGTGGGACAACCGTTTTGGCATAATTGACTGTAAGACGCTAGACGTCCACACGAAAATTGCTCCTGCGTTTTCGATGTACCCCTCGTCCTAGGGGGCAACGCGAGAAGCTTTTTAAAAAGCTGAGCAAAGCGAAGTAAAAGCGAAGTAAAAGCGTCTCACTTCTCACCTCGGACGTCTCACTCTTTTTAAGAACTTAACACTATGCAATCAACTCATCTCCCCATCGTTTGGACTATCGCCGCTTCTGATTCTAGTGGGGGTGCGGGTATCCAGGCGGATATAAAAACATTCTTTGATCTGGGTGTACATGGATGTAATGCGATCACGGCGATTACTGCGCAGAATACTCAAGGGGTTGTTGAGCTGCAAGCCACAAGCGACAAGTTGCTTGTGGCGCAATTGCAAGCTTTAGTAGAAGATTTACCGCCGGTCGCGATTAAAATTGGTGTGCTGCCGTCTGTTGATATTGTCTTAGCATTAGTTAATTTTTTGCAAAAAAATCCACAAAAATTTGTTGTTTTTGATCCCGTATTAGCGCCCACCTTAGGTGGAAGTTTTACTAATCAAGATACCGTGGTCGCGATTAAACAGTTACTTCCGCTGATTGATTTATTGACACCAAATATTCCCGAGGCAGAGCAACTGACAGGACTAACGATTAGTGATACCGATTCACAGGTATTGGCAGCAGAACAATTAATGGCCATGGGTGCTTCGGCTGTATTACTGAAAGGCGGCCATGGTAATAGTGATAATTGTCAGGATTTCTTTTTATCCAAGCAGCAGTCATTCTGGTTAACACAAAGAACACAACCGGCTCAGCACTCACATGGAACGGGTTGCGTACTGTCTGCTGCTATAGTGGCTTTTTTAGCGCAAGAAAAACCATTGCGAGATGCGGTGGTACTGGCGAATGCCTATATTAGTAAGGGCCTGCGCTTAGCGCGGCCATTAGATAGAGCGGTGAGTAAAAGGGGAGCGGTTGCTCAGACGGGCTGGCCTGATAACCTTAATGACTTTGCACAAATTAGCGAAAAGCCAAAATCCATTGATCTTGTTGCTATGCCCGTTTGTGATACCTCGCGCTTGGGTTTGTATCCGGTAGTAGATTCTATCGAGTGGCTAAAAAAATTACTCTCGATCGGTGTTAGCACCATTCAACTGCGGATTAAGGATGTTCCTGCCGATGAGTTGGAAAGTAATATTCAGCAAGCGGCAGCATTAGGACGCCACTATAAAGCGCGATTATTTATTAATGATTATTGGCAGCTAGCCATTAAATATAATGCCTATGGCGTACATCTCGGCCAAGAAGACATGGTAAATGCTGATGTTGATGCTATTCGTCGAGCAGGCTTGCGTTTAGGTATTAGCACGCATGGTGAATATGAATTTAGCTATGCCGCGACCTTTAAGCCCAGTTATTTGGCTATAGGTGCTATTTTTCCAACGGATACCAAAGAAGTCATTGAAGTTGGCCTAGATAACCTTAACTGTTGGGCTAAAGTATTAAATAATGACTACCCATTAGTGGCAATCGGTGGCATTAATCAACGTAATATAGGTAGCGTGTTGGCGTCTGGAGTTGGCTCTATTGCTGTGGTTAGTGCTATTACAAAGTCCAACCATTATATCTTGGCTGTAGAAAAATTTAATACAATCATATCTCAGCACTTATTGGGTTAAGGTTCTTAGTGTTGGTTTAATGGCAGTCAAAAAATAATACATGAACTAAATCATGCAAACCATTGTCAATAAAATAGATAGCTGTAAAAGATTCAGTTGTAAGCCGCATATAAGAGACTTCACTATTTATGATCGAAATCACTCCCTACCGTCCCGCCTTATTTGAAAATGCCATTGATATTTTTACTCAGTTAAGCGCTTATTATCTTAAAGATAACGCATCGGACTCAAAAACTGTTGCTAATAATTTAAAGGATAATGTTTTGGCGGATGGGTCTGCTATGGATGTCGTATTAGCCTATTGTGATCAGCGCGTGTGTGGCTTGGCTGCATATACCATCATGTATCCGGCCACTAAAGAAACTGGTCAGTTGTTTTTGAAAGAGCTATTTATCAACCCTGAGTATACAAGAAAAGGCATAGGCGAAAAGATGATGTCTTACTTAGCTAATGTTGCATTAGAAAAAAACTGTTCTCGATTTGACTGGACCTCAAATAAAGATAGTGTTTCTGCTACTCAATTTTACGAAAAAATAGGCGCGCCGATTATTCAAAAAAAGAAATACTATCGGCTCTCAGGTGATAAGTTACAAGATGTTGCTAATGGTGTTTATGACAGCCCTATATAAACTAATTCATTTTTTATATAGGGCTGTCGACGTGAAATTTACATCTATGGAGTGCCACCCATGTAAATTACTTTACATTGAGTCTTGAGTTTCTTGTTGGACTTTGGATAAGCCGCCTCGACTTAAGTCTGCTAGCTTAACCTTGTTCTTATCCAGTATATCAAGTATAGCGAGATTGAGCTCATTCGACACCTCGGCATAAACCGCAATGCGGGTCGTATCAACATAACTTATAACATTAATTCCATACCCATACTCAAGATAGCTGGCTAGTCGTACCCGACAGGGTGCCGCACAAATACTTTCGTGATCGTCTAACAATATTTTAATGTCAATAAGAATTTTATTTATTTGCTCTTTCGTACTTTTATAAGATAAAACTAATTCGGGTTTGTAACGAATTCGGTTTCGCTCTGAATAATTTTCTAAGTTAAGATCAACAAAAACAGCATTGGAAATACTCACTAGCGTGCGATCCAGCGTGCGAATTTTGGTGTAACGTAAACCAATGTCTTCGATGGTGCCTAGATATTGACCTACGCGACAAAAGTTACCTACTTTTACTGGAGATGAAATATATAAGGTAATACCACCAATCACGTTTTCGATTGATTTTTGAGCCGCTAATGCAAACGCTAATCCGCCAATCCCTAAGCCTGCTAAGAGAGTGGATGCTTCAAAGCCAAGGTTGTCCAGCCAAACTAATCCGGCGGTGACGAAAAAAAGAATTTTAATCATCGTGGTTAAAGGATGTAATAGCTTAGCAGCAGCTTTTCTCTCATTAGCGATTAATTTGTCAGCAAAGTAATCGCGTAGAATATTTAAAGTCCCCAGTATCGACCAAATAATAGCAACGATTAACAAGGTATACCCTGACATTACTTTTACTAGACCTAAAGACGGGCTTAGAAATAATGTGCCCCCACCTCTAAAGAGTAAGATCGCCAGCAACACGAAAATAGGACCAGAGATAATGTCAGCCAGTTGTTGGCCCATGTGGAGGCCACGTTTTTTAATTCCCCATGCGAGTAACTTAGTGGGTAACCATGATAGCAATAATGCAGCAATAATTAGCCCTACAAAGGTGATCCATTGCCATAGTTGCATGCCTAGAATGGACTTGTGAGGAATAAACTGAGTGAGTATTTCCCCGATAGGGCCATCACCGTATTGCGTATATAATTGGGGTAGATAGTTGATGCTAATACCCGCAATCTTCCAAATAAGCACACCATCTTCACGTGGTACCTGCTGAACATAAAAGGGGATTTGTTGATCGCCTAAAGGGATGTAGCCCACTAAATCTCGATTGCCTGCGATACCGTCACTCATTAAGCCTGCTGTGCTATTGCTTAGCGTTGGCAAGTCAACCCAAAGAGATCGATCAAGCACTAGTTTTAGCAATTTAGCCACGTCTTCTTTGGTCATGGCTCTGATGTTGTTGCTGGCAGCGTTAAAGTCAATATAATGAATAGCCTGGCTATAATCGCCTTTTCGAGCAGTATTGAGATAGCCCTTAATGGCACTTCGAGGTGAGCCTCGGTTGTAGTCGTCGGCTATTGTTATAGCGCTCGATTTTTCTTGGGCTAGATCAGTTCCCTGTGCTTCGGCGGCGGTAGTGGGTGCCCCTGCTTTAGGTAAGAGGTTACCTAAAGCACTATGTGCAGAAGCGGTAGTTAAGACAAAAAGCACAGAAAATAGTGAAATGAATTTTGTAGCGGGAATAATAGACATAATAATACCGTAGAAGAAGCCGTTATTTTGGCTTAATAATGGATAATATCATTGATTACTACAAATTGATTGTAGCGATAGCCTTTTGGCGTACCGTCGATAGAGCATTTTCCATGGTTTGAATGAAAAGATTGATCGTTGCGCTGGAAGCGTCACAACCCTTTCGGTCGAAGGTTTTGGTTCCTGGCCCATCGTTGATTTCCAAAACGACCAATTCAGGCTCTTGCAAGTGGTTAAGTTTGACCATTAAGTCAACGCCGGCAATGGTTAAACCAGATATTTCAGCTGCTCGCAATGAGGCCCGCTCCAAAGTAGAGTGCATGGGAGACAGCTCAACGATGCCGCCAGTGGCCACATTGGATACTTTCATCGGCTGTGTAGCGGTTACTTTTAACACGTGGGGAAAGACAATATCGCCAAGCACTAATACTCGATAATGAAAAATAGGTAAGTCATGGTTGCCAATGAACTCTTGTAAAATAAAGCCATGGCGTTTGGGGTTTTTATTGTATAAATCCCAAGCAAATTCTCTTACCTCCTCTACCGACTCAGCAAACTGGATACCTATGCCTTGCGAACTATAGTCAGCTTTAAACACATAAGGAGGAGAGCCTAATGTTGATTCAATGTTTTTTAGGCTGTCAGGAAAAGTATCTTGAGGGATACCATTATCAAAAAATAATGTATTAGGGATTGAGAGATTGTTTTCTTTAAATGCCCGGGTCAAATCTATTTTGCTATCGGTTATTTCTGTAGTGTAGGTAGAATTAATAACAAAAACACCCTGATCCTCAAATAAACGCAAATATTGACGACCAATTGTTGCCGTACCCCAGCACCATAATAAAGCGGCATCGTATTGGTCGGGCGCATAATATTTGCCATTACAGAATAATAAGCGCACACCATCGCGCTCTACCATCGACCCCTGATTCTCACCTTGACTATGGTAAGGCACAACATCAACGCTATGCCCAGTTTTATGTATGGCATCAATTAAGTTTGATGCCGTTTTATTGTCTAGACTTTCGACTAAAAAAATTATATTCATAGTACATCGAGCTTTTTAATGAGATGAAACAAACATCGTGAATAATAGGGTAACTCATCTTTGTCATGTATTACCTGCGATACATTTATGACACTGCCTGTTCTATTAGTTCATTGAGATTGTTGTTATAGCCGCTGTTTTGAAAAAAATATGTTGTCACCACAGCACATCATTAATCAAAGAGAGCTGAATGATAAGGATTAGCGATTCGTTACCTTGAGCTTGAGCGGATGGATGCCGGTAGCTAAAAATAACTATTGTCAGTAGTCCACACGAAGCTGCCTAATGGAACTTTAGTGTCGATCAAATAATCCTCATCATAGGTTTAAGTTGTTGAAATGTCAAAGATTTTTGTTGTCGTAAGATAAGTTTTTTGCTCAGTAAGTGATACCGTATGGGAGAAAATAATGCGGGTAAACGCTTTACACAAAATACGTAATTATGGGTGTTATGTAGAGCAATAGGTAAAGAGAATTATCGCAAATGAGATAGTGGTTTCGTGGGTGCTCATGAAAAAAAGCTTGTAAATCAATGTTGTAGAGATCAGCTTAAGCTTAGTGCGATGAAACCTTAGTACAATCACGGAAAAATGCATTTTTAGTAGCGTCCACTAGATACCCGTAGCGTTTGAGATTTAGGTATCAAAAGCTGCCCTCCTGCTTATTCACAAGGATGTGATGTATACCAGTTTTACAGCGTGCATAGACGTCACTATTAGAGCAATGCAGGACAATGGCCGCGGAGCAAAGTCCAGCCACGTCCCTTGCCTACTGTAGATGCTCCGGCTTGCTACGAACGGCTATCTACGAACGGCTATCTACGAACGGCTATCTACGAACGGCTATCTATGAATGACTAGCGACGCGCTCTGAACACCTAAGTCGTAAACGCTACGGGTATAGAGTGTGGTAAAATTATGTAGGACTAAGGTCAGTTCACATGAATAGTTTCCTCTTAAATACTAAGAAAGGTTTTTTATGCCACAGTTCGATCAATTTTTATCTATTTTTTCTTCTGACAGCGGCTGGATTGCGCAGGTGTTTTTGGTTGTGGTTGTGGTGTTGGCATTAGATTTAATTCAGCGGCGAATACTGCGTAGTCTACTTAAGCATGCTGAAGAGAAAACCAAAAATATTTGGGATGATGCGTTACTACATTCTGCTCGGCGTCCAATTACCATCATTTTATGGATGATGGGGCTGACCATTGTTAGCCAATTTGTTCACCGTTCTAATGACGAGCCGTTGGCTAATATTATCGGCCTTGTCAGTCATGTCGGTATTATTATTGCGATCACATGGTTTGCTTCGGAATTTATTGCTTTTTTACAGCATAAGTTTATTGCAGAGCAGTCACAAAAAGATAGCAGTGATGAGAGTCGCGTTGATAGCGTGACCATTGAAGCACTCTGTAAATTGCTGCGTTTGGCAGTCATTATTACCTCAATTATTGTTATCTTGGAAACCTTAGGTTTTAGTATTTCTGGGGTATTAGCCTTTGGTGGTATCGGTGGTATTGCGATTGGTTTTGCGGCAAAAGATTTATTGTCGAATTTTTTTGGCGGGCTAATGATTTATTTGGATCGGCCCTTTGCCGTTGGTGATTGGATCCGCTCTAATGATCGTGAGATTGAAGGCACAGTAGAATATATCGGTTGGCGTCAAACGCGTATTCGCGCATTTTCTAAACGTCCACTCTATGTACCTAATGCTATATTTTCTACTATCGTTGTTGAAAACCCTTCGCGTATGACCCATCGACGTATCCATGAGACGGTGGGTATTCGTTATGATGACATCGCTAAGATGGAAGCGATTGTTAGGGATGTGAAAGCCATGTTAACAAACCATAAAGATATAGATACTTCACAAGCCTTAATTGTTAATTTTAATGCTTTCGCCGCATCCTCGGTCGACTTCTTTATTTACACCATGACCAAAACCACTAATTGGTTTATTTATCACGACGTTAAACAAGATGTATTATTACAGGTAGCAAAAATTGTAGAGTCCCACGGGGCAGAGTTCGCTTTTCCCACCTCGACATTGCATATCGCTAATGAAGCACCAGAGTTAGCGGGTTTAGTCGACCCTAAGATGGAGTAGCATGAATACTTAATGAGTGGCTTAGTTTTGCTGTGTTTCTAGGGTAGTCATTCCTTATCTCTAGGCGTTCTTTGCCACTGTGTTTTTGTGGATGAAGATGCAATTAACGCGGGTATTCTACCCATCTTTTTGAGTAAGAAGATGGGTAGTTTCTTAAGCACACTTAATTCTTTTAGCCCATCGCCACATGTTGCCGCGCCTAAGACATAAATCACAATAACAAAAAAACCAAAGATTGCTGTGATTTGTGTATACGGAAATAATAAGCCAATCAATAAAATTAATACCATATAACCGATAGGCAAAAGCATAAGGTCAAGTAAGGCATCGAGAGCATGGTATTCTTTTTTGAAAATTTCAGCACAGGACTTTTTGAAAAGCGGCCACCATGCTGCTTTTAATACTCCCAAGCGCCCACCTTCCCAGCGAGAAGATTGAATGTCACTAGCGGCATCATTACTAGGCATCTCGCCATAAATACGCGCGGCATCACAAAAGCTGACTTTGACATCGGATTCGACTAAACGCATATGATACTCAAGGTCTTCGACAATAGAGTTGGCGCGAAACGGCACCTTTTTTAGCGCGGCTTTGCTCACAATAAACCCATTGCCCATAATGCCCGCTGAACCACCAATCGCAACGCGACCGCGGGCGCGTAGAACATTAAATCCCAGCATGGCAAGGCGTTTGATGCTGGAGTGTTCGTTGGCTAGGGCTTCATAACGAGACTGTACGACTTCACAATTAGGTTCGCCTAAGGTAATGCGTAGCGCATTAAAAAAATGCTCGTTCACAATACTATCGGCATCAATAATAAGTGTGTAGTCATAGTCCTTATCAGCGAGCTCTTTCATTGCCCATTGTAGTGCCGCGCCTTTCCCGCGTAGATGCTTATGCTTGCGTTGCATTACATTGACAGAGGTTTGCTGTGCAATCTCTGCTGTATTATCAGAGCAGTTGTCTGCAATGACATTGATTTCAATATCATTGTCTTTTTCTGCGGCTTTTAGCAGATTATCAATAGTGCGCCGAATGGTTTGTTTTTCATTATGAGCAGGAATTAATATGCCGATAGTGCCGGTAGCTGGAGTATAAGTCATCTTTAATTTGCGAGACTTGAGTCCCGCAAGACTGATTAGCAGTAAATAAATTAGTGGTGGTAAAACTAGCACCGAATAAGTGGTCGAAAGAAAATACAGCATAATTTATCGACTCAGTAGTTGTTGGAATAGTGTGGCAAGGCGTTGGTTGCTTTTATCTAGGCACCAATGTTTTTTCACGGTAATTAACGCTGCTTTAGCCATGCGTTCCCTCAGTGATTCGTCGTTGATTAATTTTTCTAATGCATCCGTTAGCATAATGGCATTACCGGGTCGGACTAGTAGGCCATCTTTTTTGTGAGTAAATAATTCGGGGATGCCGGTGATATGCGTGCTGATGCAAGGAGTGCCGGAAGCCATTGCTTCCATTAAGACAATAGGTATGCCTTCGGCAAAACTAGGTATCACGAAAATATCTGCCTCACGTTGCAATGTTTGTACTTTATCGTGGTTCACTTTACCTAAGAATGTAATGTGTTGAGTGAGGTCATTTTCTCTACTGAAGCTTTCTAAGCTTTCTTTGTCGGGACCGTCGCCGACAAATTGAAGCGTAAAATCAATATTACGTTTACGGAGTTCTTTCGCTGCCTGAATTAATACCCCTTGGCCTTTTGCACTGCATAAGCGACCAACACACAGTAGTGTGGGGCGTGAATGACTTTTTTCTGCAGGATGGAATAGCGTGGCATCAACACCAAGATTATTGACGTGTAATTTACCCCAGTCTTTGAAGGCGGTATATTTCATCACCTGACTTTTAGCGAAGTCGCTAATGCAAATAATAAAGTTGGCTGCGGCGAATTTCTTTTCTAGCTGTTGTTCGTTAACTTGATAAAATTCATCGGGGCCATGCACTGTCAATGAGAAAGGAATGCCTGTCATCTTCGCCGCTAACATGGCGACGGTGCAGCCTTGGGTTGAGAAGTGGGCGTGTAATTGCTGGCTGGCATTTTTTCTGGCCATGTCGGCAACCACCATGGCCTCTAGCCAATAGGCGAGTTGCCTAGTGAATGTTAGTGGGTAAGGTAGCCCTGCATATAATGCAGCGCCTAAAGCCTTAAAAAAACCTATAGGGGATAAAAATAGACTTTTAAGTAGATACAGTGGGAGTTTTTTAATTAACTCTGATTTAACAAAGACAGTGCCTTTAGCCGCTTCTTTTTCACTAGCCGTTAGTTGCTCAAAAGCACGATCTGGCTGATTGATTGAGGCTACCTGTACATTGATACCTTGTTTTTTTATGCCATTCACTTCGCCCAGTATAAACGTATGTGATATGGCAGGATATTGGCTGACGATATAGGTAATAGAGGGCATGTGGATGTCTGCTGTTCGTCTTGGTAGTAGGCCGCAAGATTAAGTTAATGAAGTGACCAGTATACTACAAACGCATCCGCGCAAAAATTAATTAAGCTAGCTTGGTGGGTTAATGGGTAAGCAATGAATAGCGGTGCAATAAAGTGGCAAGACATTTGTTAGCGGTATTGATTACTACCTATATTTTGGCTAAGCTAACCACCTATTAGCAGGGTGCTTGAAAACAATACACTCCGTTTTAGGCCATCTGAGGCATGGATGTCGAAGCTGAGCGTATAGGGACATATTCACAGCGCGCCTGAAATGGAATGTATTGTTTTCAAGTGACCCGGTAGTAGGTCACCTCACTTCTAGCATGTTGTCAAAAATACAGCACTTTCTGTCTTTTTTTTCTGGTTTTTGCCATCAGACTGTTTCCACATAAAAATCCTCCCCCTATAACATTAAGCAATTAAGATTTTCATTTTTTATAACTTTATCGCTTGTTTCTTTCGGGCCTAATTTGTTTTTCCCCTCGCGTTGATAGCTTCTGTCATATAAACAGAGGATGTTCAGTGATTCTATTATAAAAACGCATAGTCGTAAAAAACGTGGGTTTTATGGCGCTCTATCCCCCTGTTTTTCGAGCGTTGCTATTGTTATTGCGACTGCTAATATAAGTTATGACTTAGCGAAAATTACCCGTTATCTGGCAGGGTAATAGTGAGTAAGCAATGCGTTGGAGGGGTTGAGAAATTAATAATGAATAAGCAAGTGCTAAAGCTTACTGCTGGATTTACCTTAATCAAATTACTCGTCACAGTATCCACCATGGCAATACTAGTAACCGTGGCTGCCCCTTATTTGTTGTCTACTCTTCAGCATAGTAGTGCCGAGGCAAGTGCTCAGCAATTTCATAGTGCGTTGCGTCAAGCTCGAGTAGCTGCTTTTTATCAAGCGAGTAAAAGTAAAATTTGCTCCTCTACCGATGGTATTAGTTGCGCTAATAACAGTAACTGGTCTACTGGCTATGTGATTTTGGTAGATGCTGCGGACGACGCGAGTTTTAGTACGGTTATTTATGGTAGTACCGGTTTACCGAGTCAATTATCTATCTTCATTGTCGATGGAGACGCTAACAATATTAATGAGATTACATTTTCTCCGCTGGAAGTTTTATCCGCTGGGGCGACAGAATATTCGTTGAGTATTGTGCCTGATAATTGTGAAGGTTCGAGTAATCGCTCGTTGACGATGACCTCTATCGGAAAATTGACTCAGGCGTGGGTGGCTTGTCCATCCTAATTAAGAATGTAGGTAAGTGTGTGCTAGTAGTATTGTATTAAAAACTAGCGAAAAAATATTTTTTATGGTGCCAAATCACTTTGCCTTAATCCCAGGCTTCGTGTAAAGGGCTCTTTAATTAGTTGAGGTAGATTTAAAATGAAAGTATCAACCCTTAATTCTGGCTTCACCCTCATTGAGTTAACGGTAACTACAGCCATTGTCAGTATTCTGTCAGCTGTTGCAATCCCTAGCTTTAACGAGTCTATAAATAATAATAATTTGTCCTCTTCAGCTACAACTCTACTGAGTGAGCTTCAATATGCCCGCTCTGAGGCAGTCAAACGAAACTTGCCGGTGAGTATTTGCGGATCCACCAACAGCACCTCCTGCAATACGAGTGACTGGGAAAAAGGGCGAATCGTCTTTATAGACGATGGAGCGGGAGCACCGGCAAATGCGGGTAATGGCGTTGTTAATTCAGAGACCATACTTAAAGTGTTTGGCAAAGCAGTATCAGACGTAAGCTATACACCGACACTTTTTTCAAGCGCTGGTTTTCTTACTTTTTCTGATGACGGCACGGCGAATACAGTGGGTACCCTGTTAATTTGCGACAGCCGCAGCTCAACTGACAACACCTTAGCCAAAGCCGTTAATGTGAATTTAAGTGGGCAAGCGCGGCGTGCCTATGACTCCGATGCGAGCACTGATGACATTGTTAATAATTTACTAGGAATAAATGTAGCATGCCCATAACACGAATAAATAACTATCGTAACGGTTTCAGCTTAATTGAAATTTTGGTGTCAGTTTTTATCTTAGCAGTAGGCTTGCTAGGCGTTGCGAGCATGCAAATAGTTAGTATGAAAATGAACCAAGGTGCCTACCACCAATCTCAAGCGAATATCTTAGCCAATAATATTTTCGATAGAATTCGCTTAAATCGCGATGGCTTTTTGGCTGGAGAGTATGATGGTTTTGATACTACTGTTGACCAGGGTGATGGCCCACCAGAAGCACAAGCTTGCATCACATCATCAGCTGGCTGCACTTCTAGCCAGCTGGCTCTAAACGATGTCTATGAGATTACCAGCCATCTAAGTGATATTGAAAATTTAGGCGCCAACTTTGTTGCCTTCATTCCTGATGGTCGGGCCACCATAGCCCGTAATACTAGTACAGCGGTAGTCACCATTTCATGGGAACAAAATGAATGGTCAAGGGTGGATGGGTCGGTAGTCAACGATACGGTTACACAACAATTAAGTATTACGGCTAGAATTTAAGACATGAAAATGTTGCCTATAAAATATCGTAAGTGCTCTACTGGATTTAGCTTGGTAGAGTTGATGATCGCAATAACCTTAGGCATAATTTTAGTTACTTCGGTATTAAATGTTTTTTTAAATAATAAGTTGCTGATTAACGCAGAGGTTTCACTCTCACGTATACAGGAGTCTGGTCGACTAGTGATGGAGCTATTCACAAAAGATCTGCGAAAAGTAGGCTATCATGGCTGCTCAAATCCAGCAGATATGAATATTATTGTGATGGCTGCTAGCGGAGTAAATGCTGACTTTGGTGCAACTTCTTTACGTGGCTTTGAGGTAGGTAGCGGCGGTACATTTACTCCCACTTTAGATGGTGCAGATAGTTTGATCGTAATCCATGGATCGGGTAGCCAAAAAGCTCGTGTAGGTAGTGATGTTCTTCAAATTAAATATGCAGACCGTATCGGTGCTAAATTAACTAGCAGCACCGATCCAGTAAATACCAGCTTCCAAGTGGATAGCAATC
>JBLHJR010000008.1:0-60895 GCA_047619205.1 Candidatus Endobugula sp.
TTTTTATTTCGTGATAAAAAATAGTTAATTTATTGGATCAGATATGAGTGATATTTTCATCATTTAAGAAGAAAATTGTAAGGATATGATGACGCATGGAAAAGCATTTAATGCGATAGAATCTGTATTTTCTTTGATGGCAAACAATAATGCGCGTAACTTTTCTGTGACTCGTGAATCATTAGACTACCTGAATGCTGTGTATGGTTTCAAATCTTGTTTTGATAAAGAGAGACTTGTACTTGGCGTTAAATCTGGCGGTTATTGGCCTAACAATGTTAAAAGAGGGTTAACTAATCGCCAGCAGTCAAGCATATTCTTAATTGATGCTGATACCGGCCAGCTAAAGGCACTTGTTGGAGGTAATTATTTAACTGCAATAAAAACCGCAACTTGCAGTGCAGTGCCAATTTTTTATTTAGCAAGGCAAGATTCAAATGTTATTGGGATAGTCGGTGCAGGTCACCAATCAACCTTTCAGTTAGAGGCTGCGCTAGAGCAAAGAAATTTTAAAAAGATAGTTGCTTGGAATAAAGGTGAATCAAAATTGTTTACTCTAAAAATAGTGGCTGATAAGCATAAGCTAGCATTCGAAGTAATGGATAGCGAGCAGCTTTGTTTTCAAGCAGATGTCATTATCACGATTACTTCAGCCCATGAACTGTTATTAATGAGAGACTGGATACAAAAAGTAACACATATAGCTTGCATGGTCACGGATACAAAGGGTAAGCAAGAAATCGATCCATTACTAGCAAACTCGTCTAGCTTATTTACAGATGAAATAATGTAATCCTTTACGATTGGTGAATTTCGGCATGCCTTTGCTAGCAGCATAATAAAACAAAATGATATTGTCGCTATAGGTGATGTGATCAATAAGAGTCATCCTAGACGTAACGATGAAGATGAAGTGACGCTGTTTGATGGCGCGGGTGTTGGGCTTCAGGATTTAGCGGTTGCTTCTGCAGTGATGGAATTAGCTAAAATGAAGGGTATGGCCAGAAAGGTTGCACTATAAAAACTAATATAAATAACTACAGCTGGTATTACCAGTTAAGTTGGTTGGTTTTTTTGGCGACCAAATAAAGTATTAAATGTATTATTTTTCAATATCTTAGTGAATTATTGCTTTTATTGTCTGGTATTACCAGTGAATAAAAGCATAGACGTCTAGCTTGTCGGGGGAATAAGATGATTATGCAGTTATGTCTTTGATTTGTTGATGTATTAACAATGATATGATTTTTTAATAATAAATAATTTTTCAAATAGCTCGTTATTCAATCAGTAAAAATGTTAATAAATATAAAAATATAACTCTGAGGAAAAACCTATGAAAAAACTTACTACCCTCGTCTGCGCCACTTTGGCAGCTGCTGCCATGACTACACATGTACAAGCCGCAGATAAACCGATACTGCTTAAAATGCCAATATACTATGGTTCACATTTGCCAGGATTGGGTTCAGTTGCTAAATATGTTGCAGATAATGCCAGCTTATTAAGCGGTGGAACGGTAAAAATTAAACTGTACGAGCCGGGCAAGTTAGTGGCCCCAGGAGAAATTTTAGATGCTGTTTCAACGGGCAAGGTTCAGGCAGGATACGGCACAGGTGCTAACTGGGGCGGAAAAATGCCTGCAGCCCGTTTGTTTTCTGCGGTTCCATTTGGTCCAGAAGCACCTGAATATTTAGCGTGGTTCATGTACGGTAATGGTGCGAAGCTGCATCAAGAGTTGTACGACAAGTCCGGCTATAACGTTAAAGTCCAAACTTGTGGCGTTATAGCACCCGAAACTTCAGGTTGGTTCAAGAAAGAAATAAAAACTGCCGATGATCTTAAAGGTTTGAAAATGCGTTTCTTTGGTTTGGGTGCCGAAGTAATGGAGAAAATGGGCGTGAGTACAGTAGGTCTTCCCGGTGGTGAAATCTTCCCTGCTCTCGAAAAAGGTGCAATTGATGCTACTGAATTTTCCATGCCTGCGATTGATAAACGTATTGGCGTGAGTAAAATTGCTAAATTCAATTACTATCCGGGTTGGCATCAGCAGGCGACTGTTTTTGAGTTGATGATCAATAAAGACACATGGAAAAAAATGAGTGCAACTCAGCAAGCCGTTGTCACACAATTGTGTCGCGCCGCAACACTGGATTCTTTAGCCTTAGGTGAAGCGATCCAAGCTCCAGTTATGCGTGAGAATGTAGCAAATGGTGTAAAAAATATGGTGTGGTCAACAGAGATGTTGAATACTTTTGAATCCAAGTGGGAAGAAGTCGTCGCGGAACAAAAAGCAAAAGACGCTGACTTTGCAAAAATATGGGAAGATCTTAGTGCTTTCCGTGCAGATTATGCCGTTTGGGAAGCAAAGGCATTCTTACCGCGTAAATAATCATTCGATTATTAGCACCTTCAATGAAAAAGAGGCAGGTATGTAGCTGATTTACATGCTTGCCCTTTTTTCACTTATACTAATTTTATTCAACCATCAATGTTAATTACCTATTTCAACTACCCATTTTAATAATAATTAAGGAGATTTTTGGATGTCGAGTAGTCAGCATTCTGTAGCTCCACGCGGAGCTACTAGTCAAACCCGGCTTGCAAAAATTGCAGACGCCCTAAGCCAATTTATTCATCTGTCGGCACTTGTTTTTTGTTGGAGTGGGGGCCTTTTAGTTGCCGCTATTCTGTTCAACGTTATCATGCGCTATGGCTTTGATCAGGGGCTAATCATCTTTGAAGAAATTCAATGGCACCTTTATGCTGTTGGCATGATGTTTGGACTATCTTATGCTGAAATTACCGATAGCCAGGTTCGAGTTGAAGTTGTTTCCGATAACTTACGTCGCCAAACTATGCGTAAATGGGAAATATTCGGTGCCTTAGTGTTTGTTTATCCTTTTATTTATGTCGTCATGATCAACGGTTTTGAATATGTGTCTGACTCTTACAGAGTCAATGAATCGTCTAATTCACCTTTGGGCTTACCCTACCGCTGGGCAATTAAGGCCGTAATTCCCATCAGCTTTGCTTTATTGGCTATCGCCGTGACATCACGGCTACTTCGCAATATTGACGCATTACTCACAAAATCAGACGGAGATCAATAATTATGGAGGTTAATGAAATTTTAGTGGTAGCAATGTTTCTTACCTTTATTGCTTTTTTATTTACGGGTATTCCTGTTGGTTATGTGTTGGCCGGTGTCGGAGTTCTATATGGTTTTATAGGTTATTATTCAGATCAGTTTGGATGGACGTTAACCGGCCTTGATGTCAATACATTGGGGTTAGTTGTCGCGCGATTATTTTCACTAATGGAAAATTGGGTTTTGGTTGCCTTGCCTATGTTTATTTTTATGGGCCTGATGCTCGATAAGTCCGGCGTGGCAGAACGTTTGATGCTTTCAATGCAGGATTTATTTGGTAAGGTTCGCGGTGGCTTAGCGCTTACGGTAACGTTAATAGGTATTATTTTAGCGGCCTCAACGGGTATTGTTGGTGCCTCAGTGGTTTTGTTAGGTTTGCTCTCCCTACCTGCAATGCTGAAGCAGGGATACAGTAAATCGTTAGCAACAGGAACAATTTGTAGTGCGGGAACGCTCGGCATTCTATTGCCGCCTAGTATTATGCTGGTCATCATGGCCGATCAGTTGGCGTTGTCGGTTGGCGATTTATTTATGGGCGCCGTATTCCCAGGCCTTATCTTGGGGGGACTTTATCTAAGTTACATTTTAATTATTGCCTACTTGAAGCCAAACATGGCTCCTCTTCCGGAGAACTATCGTGAGCTTGAATGGAAAATTGTAATCAACGTATTTAAAACTATTTTACCGCCGTTGTTATTAATTTTTTCGGTATTAGGATCCATCTTTGCAGGAATCGCTACGCCAACGGAGGCAAGTGGAATCGGTGCCTTGGGTGCTATCTTACTAGCTGCTTTTTATAAAAAATTAAACTTTACCGTCTTTAAAAAAGTCAGTCTTGATTCATATAAAACCACTGCCTATATTTTTATGATTTTTATTGGCGCCACGATGTTTGCTTTGGTACTGAGAGAATTGGGGGGAGATGAATTAATTGAACGTGGATTGACAAGCTTACCATTCGGGCCATATGGCGTATTAATAGCAGTCTTGTTTATTGTGTTTTTATTGGGATTTTTACTGGATTGGATCGAAATTACCTTAATTGCCTTGCCGCTTTTAGCCCCCGTCATTGTAGGGATGGATTTTGATGTAGATGGTTATGGTGTAATTGATGAACCGAAGTTGGTATGGTTTGTAATGTTAGTTGCCATTACTTTACAAACGTCTTTCCTAACGCCGCCAGTAGGATTTTCATTATTCTATTTGAAAGGTGTGTGTCCTCCAGAAATAAAACTAACCGACATCTATAAGGGCGTTGCCCCTTTTATTGCTTTACAACTTATTGGGTTAACGATTGTGCTAGCGGTACCTTCATTAGTCACTTGGTTACCCGCAGCAGTATATGGTAATTAATGTTCGCTCCTGTTCTACTGGGGAGAGTGAATTATGTTATTGATACTCATTTTTAATTCTTTGCATCTATTCCAAAACGCAGATTGATGCTGCGACGAAAATAAATCGCTTAGTGGACTGCGTACACCGTGCGCGACCTGTTTTAATACATGAGTATAAATTTCGGTAGTTTTAACATCGCTTTGGCCTAGTTGCTGTTGCACTGTGCGTATGTTGTCTACATGGATGTAGTGTATGCAGGTTTTACAGCAGCAAAAAACCTGTCTGCGCCACTTTGAAGTAAGTGTGTGGCAAAGGAGTGGCGTAAGGTGTGAGGTGAAACTGGTATGTGAATATCGGCTGTTTTTTTTGAGTGAGAAATCACCTAGTTTAACGTGCTTTCATCTATATGATGCCGGCGTACATTACTGGTGCCAGGCTCGATGCTTAATCGATAAGATGGGAAGAGGTGTTGCCAGCCGAGCTCTTTGCTGGCGTTGCGATATTTTCGAGCGAGAGCATCGGGCAACCAAACACCAGAGTAATCAGGATAGGTTATGTCCTCTTGTAAAAAGGCATTCGCGCGTTCTACTTGACGTCGGATCGCAGGAATTAGCTTAGGTGCCAATGTCGTTAAGCGATGCTATTTTACCTATGCTGTAAGCTTAGTCAGCTTTTTTCGACCTATAGATTAGTCACATTATCGTAATGATCAGTGTTTTTAATCTGGCTTCACAGAAGAATAATCTACACATCGGCTATTGTTAATCGTGTCTCGTCTCAATATAAAATTGAACAAGCGCCTTTTACCCTATAGCATAGATATGACATAGCTCCGTTCACTAGAAAACTACCATTATGAATAAAGCCACTCACTATAGAAAGTTACATCGCTCGATCTGCATTGGGTAACCGACAAGATTTTGCTTACTTACTACTGGGTCACTTGAAAAGAATACACTCCATTTCAGGCGCGCTGTGAATATGTCCCTATACGCTCAGCTTCGGCATCCATGCCTCAGATGGCCTGAAATGGAGTGTATTCTTTTCAAGCACCCTACTAGTATATGATGCAACATCATCGAAACTATTTAGTATTTTTTTTCGTGTATTAAAAGACCAATGTATTGCTGAGGAAGTATTACAGGAATGTTTTATCAAAATATGGCATCGTGCAAATAAATACCAGCAAAATGGGTTAAGCCCGATGACATGGTTGATTACTATCGCTAGAAATTCAGCCACAGAGCGACTAAGAGCAAGTCGTACACATTAGTCTATTGATGACCCTATTGCCAATAACATTGATTCTCCAGAAGCTAGGGCAGAGAATGCGGGCGAGCGTGAACGCATTGAAAAATGTTTAGATGAACTTGAAGACAATAAAGCTAAAGCTGTGAAAGGGGTTTATCTTGATGGTGAGACCTATGCAGACTTGGCTGAGCGTTTTCAGGAGCCTATCAACACCTGCGTACCTAGTTACGGCGGAGTTTACTCAAGCTCAAGGAGTGTCTGAGCTAATGAATACCATAGATAGAGAGTACAAAGAAGATAATATTGTTAATTCAGCCGAGTACGTGCTCGGGTTAATGTCGCTTACTGAAATAACTGTATTTGAAGCCAAGCTTAGTACGCATTCAGATTTATAACAATTGTACGATGAATGGACTGAAGCATTTGCACCCACCGTCAATAGTATTGACGAGAAGCATCCTCGTGAGGGCGTATAGCAGCAACTGATGCAGCGACTGTTTAATGACGGTCAATCCATCGATGTGTCACCCGTTCAGATACCGAGTGGATGGGAACGCCTGTGCGAAAAATGGCGGAATACTGAGGGATTTGACACTGAATGGGTAAGTGCAAAATGGGTAGGCGCTTCGCTATCTGCATTACTATTGATAGCCGTTATCTTTCTATCCCTTACATCATCTTTTGTGCCTATCTATTTTGTGCCTATCTATTTTGTGCCTATCTATTTTGTGCCTATCTATATTACTTTGATACCAAATGAAGATCGGTCTCTACAAGTAGCCGCAAAATTCGATGACGAAAAAAATGCGCTGCGTATGGAGGCCCAAACCGGCTCACCTGAAGCAGGAAGAGATATTGAGTTATGGATAATAGTAGATAAACAAGCGCCTATATCTCTTGGCTTACGTAACACTAGCGATACATACGATATTATTATTTCTAGTCAACTAGCGAAAATAGTAGCGGGGGCAATACTGGCTCTATCGGACGAACCGATAGGCGGATCCCCAACAAGACAACCAACAGACGTCGTGCTTGCGTTTGCCACAGTAACGCTTATTTAATCGTTGATTGAGATGACGTTCTATTAATAGTCATCATTTTTTTGAAACTAACAATCGTTTTTCATGTCAATAGATCACGTAGTTATAATGGTGTTAGTGTCTAGAGTTGCCCATGAAAAATATTTATATTATGGGCATATCGCTTATCCAGTTCAGCTTGTATTTATTCGCTGCCTTGTTCAGCAATCATCATTACCTAGTGGTTGTTTTAATATAACGTAATTATAGGAAATACCTAAATGAATCGACGAGATTTTTTATCTAGCAGCGTAATAGCCTTGGTCGCCCTATCTTTAAATTCGACTGCCATCGGCAGATCACTTTATAATCTATCCAAACAGGAATGGAAAGAAAAATTAAGTGCATTAGAATATGCGGTAATGCGTGACGAAAAAACGGAACGTGCAGGCACCAGCCCATTATTGAATGAAAAGCGTGCTGGCATATATCATTGTAAAGGATGTGACTTACCGCTGTATGATTCGTCAACAAAGTACGACAGTCGTACAGGGTGGCCTAGTTTCTACCAAGCATTACCAAGCGCTGTCGATACTAAGGAAGATAGAACTTTATTTGCAATGCGCACAGAAGTACATTGTAAGCGCTGTAAAAGTCACTTGGGGCATATTTTTGATGATGGCCCTAAGCCAACAGGAAAGCGACATTGCCTAAACGGTATTTCACTTGTGTTTCATCCTGTAAAAAAATAATTTTATCACTTGAAACTCTTTGATCTCCAGTGCGTGTTTCTCTATAACCATAACAACTGTTTATGGCGTGTCTCTACAGAGGCTCAATTAACAACACTCATCACATAGTGCTAATTTAAAAAATAGTAGCATGGGATACTAGGAGAATAAGCAATGAATTTTTTAACACGCAAAAGAGCAGTCAATATTCTATCCACAACATCTCTTGTGGCTTTAACGATATTAAGTTCTGCTCAATTAATGGCTGGAAATAGTAATCCAGATGTTGGCGGAGCACCTATGTATGCGAGTAAAAACATTATTGAAAATGCTGTTAACTCAAAGGCTCACACTACTTTAGTCGCTGCCGTTAAAGCGGCTGGCTTGGTTGATACTTTACAAGGGAGGGGCCTTTCACTGTTTTTACTCTTGTGAATTCAGCCTTCGCTAACTTACCCGAAGGGGCGTTAGCAAATTTACTCAAACCAGAAAAAAGCAACGCTAACAAAAGTCCAAACGTGCCATGTTGTTGGTGTATCCGCCTTATCTGGCGCGATCAAAAAATGATCGCTGATGACAGCGGTAAGCATCCAGCAACGACGCTAGGGGGTTGCGTGCTTCAGGCTACCTGAATTCAATTGTTAGCATTATTATGGGTCCATGTTCGTATTGGCCAACTCTTCGACATTCAAAGGTATACCCGCTTGTAAGCGTTGTATTAAGAGTTGGCCTTTGTACAGATTAAGCCAACGTTGTATAACTTCCTCATCATTTCAGTCTTCGGCTTGTTGAGGGCTGAGTTTAACTACAAGGTGGTAATGATTCCTCAACACTGCGTAACTACAGATATCAACTGCAAAAAGTGTGGAAAGTCGTCGTATACGCTTACAATCCACTGGTGGAGGTGTACTTAATAGCGCTGAGAGTCGTGATCAAAATCGCATAGAAAAGCGCGGTGGACACCGCGTGAAATAATATGATGATAGGGGGTATCAAAAGTACAGATTAATATCTTTCGTGATTCAACTGCCGTTTCTAGGTTTAAACATCGTGTGGCGTTATTCTAAAGTAGGGTGTTAATATGGGTCAAAAGTCATGTGCGTGTCCCTGTTCCTCTGTCTTTCCCTCGGACTACACATTAGCATTACTATTAGCGTATTCAGCTCAAAGGATCATGCATAACCTATGAAGCCCAAGATCGTTTTTCTAGACCGCGCTACTATTCCTTCCCATATTGGCTTTAAGCCTCTGAGGGTCGATCACGAATGGACTAATTATGAGTTAACGTCGCCTTCTCAGCTTATCGGTCATGCCAGCGATGCCGATATTGTTATCACTAACAAGGTGGTATTGGGTGCGGATGTGATCAAGCAATTACCCACACTCAAACATATTGCGGTCATTGCGACTGGCTATAACAATATCGATATAGGTGCCTGTGAATCCAATGGCATAAGTGTCAGTAATACGCCTGATTATTCGGTCACCTCAGTTCCAGAACATACTCTTGCTTTAATGTTAGCATTGCGGCGACACCTCTTTGCTTACCAAGCCAATGTTCGTGAAGGCGCGTGGCATCGATCTCCTTATTTTCACGCTTATGTAGGGCAAACCTTTGATTTAAAGGGGGCCAGACTCGGTATTATTGGCGGTGGCAGCTTAGGTAAAGCGACAGCTGCACTAGCCCAAGCGATTGGAATGGAGGTGGTGTTTGCTGAACGCAAAGGGAGTAAAAATGGACAAAGGGACGCTTATATTCCTTTCGATGAGCTTATTCGCACTAGCGATGTGATTTCATTACACTGCCCTCTGAGCGCGGCAACAGCCAATATCATTAGTATGGATGAATTGAAATTGATGAAGCCCCATGCCTTATTAATTAATACCGCTCGTGGAGGCTTGGTTAATGAGCGCGATTTAGCTCAGGCGCTTAAAGACCAACTAATTGCTGGTGCCGGTTTTGATGTTGCGAGTATGGAACCCCTAGCAGAGGATAACCCGCTAAACGATATTTTCAATTTACCTAACTTTATCCTCACTCCTCACGTTGCGTGGAGCAGCGATTCTGCTTTGCAATGCCAAGCAGATATGGTCATTGATAATATCGGCCATTTTTTACAAAATAAACCATTACACCGAGTGGTATAGCCGTGTGTCCCCGTTAAATGCGTTCTGCTCAAAAAATTATTTTCCATAGGACGTGCCTACATATTGCTTAGGTATTCATTTACAGCGGTGTTAGCTTTGTATGTTATCGCAGCATCATTTATATATTTTGGAGTAGTTCAATGAGTACAATAATCGATGAGCTTGACTACGGACCTTTAGCGCAATTAATCGGTAAGTGGGTTGGTAATAGGGGGCTAGATACTGCTCCAGATATAAATGCAAACCCCGATAAAACGGCGTTTACAGATGAAATGTTTTTTACTGTTGCAGGTTCAGCCGAAAATGCAGAAGAACAAAATT
Source organism: Candidatus Endobugula sp. (assembly GCA_047619205.1). Lineage (GTDB taxonomy): Bacteria > Pseudomonadota > Gammaproteobacteria > Pseudomonadales > Cellvibrionaceae > Endobugula. The sequence continues at coordinate 9,960 of JBLHJR010000008.1, forward strand.
TAGTTTCTGTTAAATATCATCACGTGGTCCGTAAGCTAGATAATGGGCATATATTTCATGATCAAATAGGTCATTGGATCTATGAAAAAAGCACAAATATAATAATGCACTCTTTAAGTATCCCGCGGGCGGTATGCTTACTGGCTGGAGGGGAATGCCAAGAAAAAGAGGGTGAAACACTATTTAATGTGAAGGCGAAAGCGGGTAGCCAAACATATGGAATTTTACAGTCCCCGTTCATGCTAGAAAAAGCAAAAACAAAAGAGTTTACAATGAATTTGTCCGTTAAAAATAATGAACTTAATTATCACGAGGTGACCTCTTTACATATTTATGGAAAAGATTTCGAGCACGAAGATAAAAGTACATTGCATCGTGTCACATACGAACAGGAATGAGAGATTTTGGATCAAGTTTGCTCCGATATTTTTTTGGGGTAGTAGCTGTAGAGGCATACTAAATTTTGAATAAATATTAAGCGGGGTGATTTGCGTCCATAGAGCCGTTTATAAAATGCAATAATATAAAAATTAGCGTATTAGATGGCAATTATCATAAATACTTATATACTTTTAAAGTAATAATTATTCTTAGCGGTGACGTTTAGACCGCCTGTTAGCTAACCGTTATTACGCTAAAGCTAAAGACACAGCTTTAGCGACGATGAATAGTGCAATATTGCTGAAAGCGATGGCGACATTACTCATTTTTTCTGCTGTCATTACCACTACCTGTGTGTTGAGAATTGTTATGTCAAAAATAAGCTTATTTCTCATGGTTATATTTCTTTCGGCTTGCACTTCGATATCGATACCTCGTCAGTGTAAGACGCCTAGTTTTATAGCGGCTGACACATTCTCTGTTTCCGAATATTTTTTGACGGAGGGCCTATTCTATAAGTATTGCCCCATTAAAACGCCGAAAGAATTTACTTATACATTTGAGCCAAATTTAGAGTTATCCGTACGCCTAAGTCGAGGGTGGTTATACTTGAGGGCTGTTAATGAGCGCGGGTCAGTTAGTATTTATGCCGAGGGTCTACGCTTTTCTGAACATAAAGGGTTTACTCATGTTATTAGTGTTGAGTCTTTAAAAGATAAGCGTTTATCACTTGTTATTGACGGTACGGTAAATTTTGAGTCAGAGTTTAATTTGATTGATTGTACTTGTATGGTCTCTGTGGGCTTACATGATATATGAATCATAATTTACATTTTTTAATAAAATGTAAATTGGTTAGCTAGGTCATTATCATTTTTCTTTTTTTGGTAAGGTAAGCCTAGATGGAAACCCCTTATACGGGGGTTAACAAATTTCGCCCTGTCATTTCGCTAGGAGCCGACATGTCGAGCATGTTTAACAACGTGGGGGCTATATCCGACAATTTACCTGCACATAGTGAGAGGGTATTGGCTTTATTGGAAACATAGACGAGGGGTACAGGGCCATTAGTGTGAGAGGTGACGGGCCCACCGGTATTTGGATCTACCATCAATTCGACATTGCCGTGATCTGCGGTGATTAGGCATTCGCCGTTTACTTTTAATATGGCATCGGTGACACGTTTTAAGCAGACGTCGAGGGTCTCTACCGCTTTAATCGCCGCGTCCATTTTCCCTGTGTGTCCTACCATATCACCATTAGCGTAGTTACAAATAATCGCGTCGTAGTCACCACTTTCGATGGCGGCAACTAAGTTGTCGGTGACTTCGGCGGCGCTCATTTCGGGTTTTAAATCGTAGGTGGCAACATCAGGTGATGGAATGAGGATGCGTGTCTCGCCGTTATATTCTTCCTCGCGCCCACCGCTGAAAAAGAAAGTCACGTGTGCGTATTTTTCAGTTTCGGCTATGCGGAGTTGGGTTTTATTATTATTAGCTAGGTATTCGCCCAGTGTGTTTGACAGCGCGTCTGGCGGGTAGGCACAAGCGACATTAATATTAGCGGCGTATTCCGTTAGCATAACAAAGTTATCTATAGCAGGATAAACACTACGGTCTAGTGTGCTGTCTAAGTTCTCTTGCGTTAATGCCCGAGTCAGTTCGCGGGCACGGTCAGGGCGGAAGTTCATAAAGATAACGGCATCACCATCAGCAATAGTAACCGCTTTGCCATCGACAGGCATGCTCGTCGCTGGACAAAACTCATCATCTTTACCTTGTGCATAGGCTTGTTCTAAGCCTGTAATGGCATGTTCAGCGATAATCTCGGCCTTACCTTGTGTTAGTAAGTCATAGGCTTTCTGTACGCGTTCCCAGCGGTTGTCGCGATCCATGGCATAGTAACGCCCGATCATTGATGCTAGGTGACCGTTACCTAGCTTGTCAAAAGTCGCTATTATCTTTTCAATCGAGGCTTTCGCGCTGCGCGGCGGTGTGTCGCGTCCATCGAGGAAGGCGTGTAGATAAACTTTCTTCGCGCCACGTTGGGCGGCGAGCTCAATCATGGCAATAATTTGATCTTCGTGACTATGTACGCCACCGGGGGATAATAGCCCCAGCAGGTGAATGGCTTTATCATTAGCCACTGCCTGGTCAATCGATTGCGTGAATACAGGGTTACTGAAGAAATCGCCGTCTGCAATGGCCTTGTTAATTTTGGTGAAGTTTTGGTAAACAATGCGGCCAGCGCCTAGGTTCATATGGCCGACTTCGGAGTTACCCATTTGTCCATCGGGTAAGCCCACTGCAAGACCTGAGGTTTGGATTAAGCTATGGGGGTAGTTTGCCCATAAGTGATCCCACGTTGGGCAGTCGGCGTTTGCGATAGCATTGGATTGCGAAGTTTCAGAATAGCCAAAGCCATCGAGAATAAAAAGAGCGATTGTTTTCTTTACCATGGGATAGTTATTGATCCTTTGTTGTAAATACTCAATGTGTAAATGCTAACGTTCGAAGACTATGGTGATCAGTACTGAAGTAGCAAATACAGCAGTGGTTAATACACACATAGGTCTATTATACGTGAAGATTACGGGTGGGTAGAGGATCTTTTTTTGTCGTTATTATTTGTGTATCCAAAATCTGTTCAACGGCTTTCCAGTAGGGTGTGGACTCTTTTACTAAGTGATGCTGTGCTTGGGGGATGAAGTGCAAGCGGTTGTTGGGGAAGCAACGACACAGTGCCGGTAAGTTGTAGCGCCAATCAACGGTGCGATCCCCGGTACCTTGAATAACCGTTAATGGTTGTAGGCTAGCTTGATTACTGGGTAGTGTTTTAATAGTTTGGTGCCAATGTTCCATGGCCCCTAGCCAGTTTAAGTGGATGTGTTTAGCTTGTAAGGGATCGTTGTGAGCGATGAAGTAATTGAAATTTTCATCGTGGCTGGAGCTGACAAACTGTCGCGTAATCGTCTTGATGAAAGGTTTTAGGGCAAAATAAACCCAGCGGAGGTTGTTCCATCGAACGCTGCGCACTAATGGCGCTAATAGAATGACGTGTTCAAAACCATAGTTTTTGTACGATGGTTGGATGGCATCGCTGTTTAATGATGAGCCGTTTGCTAAAGTACTATCCACTAAGGCCTTGTCTAATAAAGCTTTCATAATAATCGAGCAACCAGTACTTTGGCCGATGGCATAACGCTCGGGGGTCATAAGCTGGTGTTCAATCCCATTGCGGATGACTTGCCTGAATATATGGGTATAGGTCGCAAAGCTATCGATATTCGCCGGTTCTCCGCTACTTAAGCCATGACCCGGCAAATCAAAACAGATGACATTGTAATTCTGCTCCAGCGACCAGCGAATTAAACGGCCGTAAAGCCCGCTATGGTCTAGGTAACCATGAACAATAATGACGGTTGCTTTTGGGATTTCGACTTGCCAGCACTGTTGCACAATAGTGTAATCAGCCGCGTGAGTCTGATCACTAGTCATAACAGATTTCCATAGACTATAAGTACTAGCAAGCCCTTGAGTATGGAAGTCGATTTGATAGTGGGATAGATAGCTATTCAATAAGGGGGTGAAAAGTGGATGTGAATCTTGGTTATGTTTCTGGGGGCGGTCAGCCAGTGAATGAAGAAAATCTGACAGCTGATCGAAGAATATGGGGGCGGTATTTTTTGTCTTCATTGGAGGTTTTACTTTAGCGTTTTTATCAACTTACTGCTTGGAGCCCTTAATTAGCTCCTGCAGGGAATTGGTCGGCGTATTTTTCAATCCATTCGGCGGCGGCTTGGTCACTGCTCAATTCACGGCCTTCTTCTTGGTGGATACTTTTTTTATATTTTTCAATATAACACACTTGTTCTACCATTCTGGCGGTAAAGGCTGCTGAAGTGCTGCAGAAGCTAACGCCAACATCATAGATTGCAGTTTCATTGCTAATCTTATTGTCTGCTTTTCTCTCTATTGCGCTTTTTACTCTACTCGTGATTTTAACTTTGGTTACTTCTGTGAGTCGACACCAACAGACTTGAGCGTCGGTTTCAAAATAATTTTCATCAATGGGTATGTAAATATGCAGCCATTGATCTGGCTCAATATAGTGGTTTGAATGAAAACGTAAACCGCCTTGACTAATGTTGCTGACCACATCCGTATCGCACTTAGATGGTGCGTCGGTAATACAATATTCCAAAGGAATATCAGAGGGGTGTCGAATAAATTGTCGGTCAATTTGATTCATAATGACGCTGTGCAGCAACTGCTGGATTTGATTAGTGTTACTTTAAGATTAGCAGTTTTATAAAAATTAGACAGTGACTGGGTATAAAAAATAAGCATAAAGCCAAACTTTTTGTGAGCTTTAAGCAGTAGAGAAGAGCATGCATAATATTGCCGACACAGACTAATACTTTAGTCTACCTCTGCGCCGGTATATTCGTTGTAGTTACAGTGATTTTATTTTTTTATGTAGCCCATGAATAACAATGTCGATAATAAACCAGACCATGAGTCCAGCGATAATACCCGTGCAGGCATCGAATAGTAGCGGACTGGTATTGGTGACTATAGGGTGCATGTTTTCAATAGATTGCATGGCGATTAATGCCAGGTGATGCAGTGCGGGGACACCATGGCTAATGATGCCGCCCCCTACTAAGAACATAGCAGCAGTGCCGATAATCGATAAGCTTTTCATTAAGTAAGGCACCAATTGTAATAGCCCAAAGCCCAAGCAGCGCTGTATGCGGCCGAGGATGGTGGAGCCTTGCTTTTGATGTAAGTATAAGCCCCAATCATCTAATCTAACGATGCCTGCGACTAGTCCGTAGACAATGATAGTAATCAGTATAGCGATGGTTGACAGTACCCCTGCTTGGGTAGCAAAAGTAGCGTCAGCAACGACCCCTAGACTAATAGCAATGATCTCTGCGGAGAGGATAAAGTCAGTGCGAATCGCGCCTTTAATTTTCTTTTTTTCAAAATCTAGTATATCGACAGAGGTGTCACTCACTGCTTGGGCTAATGCCTGATGATGTGCGTTTTTTTCGTTCCGATGAAAAAACTTATGAATTAATGTTTCAACACCTTCGTAGCATAAAAATAAACCGCCAATGATTAATAGCGGTGTAATGAGTACGGGTATAAAAGCGCTAATGGCGAGTGCCGCAGGCACCAGAATCAGTTTGTTGAGCAAGGAGCCTTTGGCCACTGCCCATACAACCGCTAGTTCTCTATCGGCATTAACGCCAGAGACCTGTTGGGCATTGAGTGCTAAATCATCGCCTAGAACACCTGCAGTTTTCTTAGCTGTGATTTTTGATAAAACCGCAATATCATCGAGTAGAGCAGCAATGTCATCAATCAGCAATAGTAAGCTATGTGTGGCCATAAAGGTGTCCTAATATTTGTTATTATTTAGTGTATCGTAAGAATAGAGTTCTTTAAGAGCTAACTTATCATGCAAGGTTTTTTATTTCTATAGATAGCGACCCTAGGAATCTGCTTGAGGCGATTGAGCGAGATCCGACTTGATAGATTTACTTGATCTTATGACTCTAGCAGTTGTGTTGTAATCATTGCTTTCTTGAGCCTAAATACCGCAGTAGATTCAACTGCGGTATTTAGGTTCAAGGTAGGCTTTGGCAGTCCTGTACGCCGGTATGATTGTTTCGTGTATTGAAACAGGATGGTCCCATTTCTTTATTATTATCACGTGACACGTCAAAATGGTAAACTAGAGGGTCATCACTAGAGCGAAGTGCGTAAGCACGCTATACCTGCGGTGAACTGGCTGATAAATTCTCCGTATGATTCTAAAAATCGTAGAATACTAGGAAAAGTAAAGTATGCAGTATGTTGATTGTATTGTGATTGGGGGAGGTGCTGCGGGCTTAATGTGTGCGGCAACGGCAGCTAAGCGTGGCAAGTCGGTTTGGATATTGGATCACGCCAATAAAGTCGGTAAAAAAATATTAATGTCAGGTGGTGGGCGTTGCAACTTCACTAATTATTTTGTGGAGCCGGAAAACTTTTTATCCGCAAATTCTCATTTTTGTATTTCAGCGTTAAGTCGTTTTACACAGTATGATTTTTTAGCTTTAGTCGAGAAATATCAGTTGGAATATCACGAAAAAACCTTAGGGCAATTATTTTGTGATCATAAAGCTAAAGAGATTTTGCATATATTGCTGTCGGAGTGCGAGGCGTCGGGTGTGAAAATTAACACGCATTGTCGTGTTGATAGCGTTACTAAGGTAGAGGAAGGTAATGCGCGCTTTCATTTGAGTACTAGCCATGGCGACTTGTCTTGTCATTCTTTGGTGGTCGCTACGGGAGGCCTTTCTATTCCGACAATGGGGGCTAGTGGTTTCGGTTATGACTTGGCAAAACAATTTGGTTTGCGTGTGCAAGCCCGCCATGCGTCCTTGGTTCCCTTTACATTAAAGGATACCGCGGAGCAGCATTTATTAAGTTTGGCTCAGTCTCTTGCAGGCGTATCTATACCTGTATCGGTTAGCTGCAGGAATCAGTCGTTTACAGAAGCCTTGCTATTTACGCATAAAGGGTTGAGCGGTCCTGCCATATTACAAATATCAAATTACTGGCAGCCTAACGATAAGGTGGAGATTGATTTTTTGCCGAATGAGTCATTAATTGATTTGTTGGCCTTATGGCAGCAAGAAAACAATAAATCCGAGTTAAAAAATTTACTCTCACGCTATTTACCTAAGCGTTTTGTCAGTGCATGGGTAGAGAGTAATCAATCGATAGCGTTGCTGAATAAAAAAGCCATAGCTCAGTTAAGTAAGGCAGACATAGGGTCGATAGCAGATTATTTTCACCATTGGCAGTGTGTCCCTGCAGGTACTGAAGGTTATAAAACGGCAGAGGTCACTAAAGGTGGTATTAATACCGATGATGTGTCTTCTAAAAGCTTTGAGGCAAAAAAAACCGCAGGCTTATTTTTTGTTGGAGAGGTATTGGATGTGACTGGCTGGTTGGGGGGATATAATTTTCAGTGGGCATGGGCTAGTGGTTATTGTGCTGCACAGCATGTATGACTGGCTAGTATCCCGCAGGATACTAGCCAGTATAGACTAGTTAAGATTAGCTTTACTTGCGTTTCATTGATAAGAAAAATTCATCGTTAGATTTAGAGCCTTTCAGTCTATCTACTAAAAATTCTGTAGCGGCAACATCTTCCATATCATTTAATAGCTTACGTAAAATCCATACGCGCTGTAATTCATCTTCTTTTATTAGCAGTTCTTCGCGGCGTGTGCCGGATCGACGGATATTAATGGCAGGATAAATACGTTTTTCGGCGACCTTGCGATCAAGATGTAATTCCAGATTACCTGTGCCTTTAAATTCTTCGTAAATAACCTCGTCCATTTTGGAACCAGTATCGACCAGTGCGGTAGCAATAATCGATAAACTGCCGCCTTCCTCAATGTTTCGTGCGGCACCAAAAAAGCGCTTAGGTCTTTCTAGAGCGTGTGCGTCTATACCACCGGTGAGCACCTTACCTGAAGAAGGGATCACGGTATTATAAGCGCGAGCTAGACGAGTAATTGAATCGAGTAAAATAATCACGTCTTTTTTGTGTTCCACTAAACGTTTCGCACGTTCAATGACCATTTCGGCCACTTGTACGTGACGCGATGGCGGTTCGTCAAAGGTGGAGGCAACTACCTCACCGCGAACAGAGCGCTGCATCTCGGTGACTTCTTCTGGTCGCTCATCAATTAATAGTACAATGAGGTGGCATTCAGGATTATTGCGCGTAATCGCTTGCGCAATGTTCTGCATCATAATCGTCTTGCCGGCTTTTGGCGGCGCAACGATTAAGCCACGTTGACCTTTGCCGATAGGAGACACTAAATCAATAATCCGACCGGTTAAATCTTCGGTAGAACCATTTCCCGCTTCCAGCGTTAAGCGATCATCAGGAAATAGTGGGGTAAGGTTTTCAAATAAAATTTTATTGCGTGAGCTTTCTGGTCTATCAAAATTAATCTGGTTAACTTTTAATAATGCAAAATAGCGCTCGCCTTCTTTAGGTGGGCGAATTTTGCCAGAAATGTTGTCACCTGTGCGTAAGTTAAAGCGACGGATTTGGCTGGGTGAGACGTAAATGTCGTCAGGTCCGGCTAAATAAGAGCTGTCTGCAGAACGAAGAAAACCAAAGCCATCTTGTAGTATTTCAAGTACGCCATCGCCAGAGATGTCTTCTCCGCTTTTCGCGTGGCGTTTCAGAATGTTAAAAATGATGTCTTGCTTGCGCGAACGGGCAACGTTGTCGAGCCCCATTTCTTTCGCGATACTAATGAGTTCTTCAATAGGCTTGGTTTTTAGATCGGTTAAATTCATAAGGAATGCTTTGAGGTTATTGGAATGATAATGGAAGGATGTGAAATAAGGGTGATAGAAATTATTACTTGGGGTGCCACAGTATCCGTTGACGATTGGTCTCATACTCACAGAATATTTAAAGGCGCAGTATGTGCGTCAATAGTTTTTTGGTAAGAGTATGGCGGTTTGCCAGTGGTTATTGATAAGACCCTGAAGTTGTACTGCACTATTTACTTATATATGTGCTGATACGTACTGATTATTATCGAGGGTGAGCCACAAGTAATATCGAATTTTCCTAATTATAGCGAATTTATGTCGGGGTGCAAGTTTCTTTAGGCTATTTCTTTAGGTATTTTATCTGCTGCTGCTGATTTTTATGTGCATGCAAGACAAAAACATCTCGCGAGTGTACTTAAGTTTGTAGTGTATGCCACGTTGGTTTTATATTATGCTTTTACACTACGAACTTAAGTTAGCGCTGACTTAGAGATTAGATTTAATAAACTCTTCGAGGTCAGGCTTCGATAAAGCGCCTACGGTTTGCGCTTCCATACTGCCATCTTTAAATATCATTAGGGTAGGGATGCCACGAATACCAAATTTTGCTGGTGTCTCTTTATTGCCATCGACATCCATTTTGCAAATCGTCAATTTACCTTCGTATTCGCCTGCTAATTGACTCAGTACGGGTGCAATCATTTTGCAAGGGCCACACCATGCTGCCCAAAAATCAACTAATACAGGACCTTTTGCCTTTAGTACATCTTCGTCGAAGCTCTCGTCAGTTACGTGAGTAATTGCGTCGCTCATAGTCCAGTTCTCCAGTTAATCGTGCTTTATCATTAGTATTGAATAATAAGGACTGTTGCCTCAATAGACAAGTCTTGGCAGTGTTAAAGTGTTATTTTCTGGTGATTATTGAGCTAATTCATCAAGTAGTCGTTGTTGAATACCACTTTCAGGTTTTGTATGCTGTTGTTTATAGCTGCCATCGCTTTGTAATATCCAGCTTTGCCAGTGATCCTGTAAGTAGGCTTTAAGCTCCTTAACGATACGTTTGGCCAGCGGTGGATATTCGATGGGAAAGCCGGTTTCTACACGTCTGTGAAGGTTGCGTTCCATTAAATCCGCACTAGAACAATAGATGTTGGGAGTTGAATTTTTGAAGTAGTAGACTCTTGAATGCTCTAAAAAGCGCCCAATAATGGAGCGCACGCGAATATTGTCAGAAATTCCCGCTATTCCGGGTCGTAAACTGCACATACCACGTACGATTAAATCGATAGTGACACCTGCTTGTGATGCTTTATAGAGTGCTTGGATAATTTTAGGTTCTGTCAGGCCATTGCTCTTGAGAATAATGTGGCCTTTCCCTCCCTCTTTGACCGCGTCGGTTTCAGCGTGAATGAGTTTAAGTATCTTCTCTTTGAGATTAAAGGGGGCATTGAGTACTTTGACAATTTTTTCAGTTTTCCCCATGCCAGTGAGTTGATGAAAAATACGATGCACATCTTCCGCCATTTGAGGATCGGCAGAGAGTAAAGAATAATCAGTATAAATCCGTGTAGTGCCTGCATGGTAATTACCAGTACCTAAATGCACATAGCGATTGAGTTTATTACCTTCACGGCGTACCACAAGACTCATTTTAGCGTGTGTTTTATAGCCTACAACACCATAGACCACCAGCGCTCCAGCTTCTTGCAGGTGACTGGCCAGCTCGAGGTTATCGGCCTCATCAAAGCGTGCACGTAATTCAACTACTGCAGTGACTTCTTTGCCATTTCTAGCGGCTTCGATCAGTGCGTTGACGATAGGAGACTGAGTGCCCGTGCGATAAAGTGTTTGCTTGATGGCGACAACGTTGGGATCTTTGGCTGCCTGCTGCAAATATTGTATGACAGGCACAAAAGATTCATAAGGGTGAAGCAATAAATGGTCGTGTTTAGCGATAGTATCAAAAATCACATCTTTGGCCTGTAAGCCTTTAGGGATTGCTGGTGTCATAGGAGGGTAGAGTAGATCACTACGCTCGGTGAGGTCTAAAATATCCTTTAGGCGATGTAAGTTGACGGGGCCGTTGACTTTGTAAAGTTCCGCTTCGCTTAAGCCCGCTTCATTCAGCAAAAAGCTGATTAATGCTTCAGGACAATTATCTGCAACTTCTAAGCGCACGGCGCGCCCAAAGCGGCGAGAATGTAGCTCGCCGCGTAAGGCGAGGGCGAGGTCTTTTACATCCTCGTCTACATTTAAATCGGCATTACGCGTAATGCGAAATTGATAACAGCCCTGCACGTCCATGCCGGGAAATAATGTATGCGCGTGCGCATGGATCATTGACGATAAAAACACCAACCCCGTATTGTCATCAGTCAATTCTTTTGGTAGCGCGACTAAGCGTGGCAACGAGCGGGGTGCAGGAATAATAGCTAGCCCTGTATCGCGACCAAAGGCATCTTTGCCTTCTAGGGGCACAATAAAGTTAAGACTTTTGTTGACCAGTTTAGGAAAAGGATGTGCAGGGTCTAGTCCAATGGGACTGATGACGGGTAGAACTTCGCGCTTAACGTATTTTTCTATCCATTTTTCTTGCTCGGGCGTCCATTTTTCTCGGGTTAAGAAATGAATATTTTCACTGGCGAGGGCCGGTAGCAAGGTATGGTTTAATGTGTGATATTGCTGTTCAATCATGGCATGGCAGCGCTCACTAATAATGGTGAGTACATCTCTTGGATGCATGCCATCAATCTCGATGATTTCCCGCTGTAGCAATAAACGTTGCTGTAGGCCCGCGACGCGAATCTCAAAGAATTCATCGAGATTGGCGCTAAAGATCAATAAAAAACGTAAGCGCTCTAGTAACGGATGGCTGTCATCCATTGCCTGTGCTAATACACGTTCGTTAAATGCCAAGTGGCTGAGCTCCCGATTAAAGTAGTACTCGGGGCTACTGAGGTCGATACTAGGGTCGGAATTGTCAGAACTTTTCATCGATTTACCCGAACACCTCATTTTGCACATTTTTATTGAAATAGTGTTATTCACATCTACCATAATCAATTAGTATGACACTTTTGTTGAACTTCGCGCGTTTGTTAGCTTCTAATTGCCATTGTTTTCCCTCACGACTCACCGTTAACTATAGTTGATTCTTTTTATGTCTTTCAAAAAACTCTTTGTTGTTGTCATTGTTGCTGCACTTGCTGGCGCTTTTTTTTGGTTTGATGGCGCTCAGTACCTCTCCTTAGAAATTTTTAAACAATGGCTTGTGGAAGACCCGTTGAGAGCAGCGGGTATTTATTTTGGTCTTTATTTGCTGATGGCAGCGCTTTCTTTGCCGGGTGCCGCTATCGCGACTTTGCTGGCGGGTGCTGTGTTTGGTTTGTGGTGGGGAGTGTTGTTAGTTTCTTTTGCTAGTACCTTGGGAGCCACCTTGTCATTTTTAGTCGCGCGCACGGTATTAGCTGATACGGTGAATAAAAAGTTTGGTCGTTATTTGGGTGACATTAATCGAGGCGTGGAGAGGGATGGAGCGTTCTATTTATTTACTTTGCGTCTAATTCCTATCGTACCTTTTGTGGTGATTAATTTAGTCTTTGGCTTAACAAAAATTAAAATCTGGACGTTTTATTGGGTTAGTCAAGTAGGCATGTTAATTGGCACGTTTATTTTTGTGAATGCAGGGGCACAACTGGGAGCGGTAGATGAATTATCAGCGGCGGGAATCCTCACGCCACAAATCATCGGTGCTTTCGCCTTATTGGCGGTATTCCCTTTTGTTATTCGTATGCTGGTAAATAAATATCGCCATTGGAATGCTTATAAGTCTTACACAAAGCCAAAAGAATTCGATGTTAATTTAATTGTTATTGGTGCAGGTAGTGCTGGCTTGGTCAGTTCTTATATCGCAGCGGCGGTGAAGGCTAAGGTAGTGTTGATTGAAAAACATAAGATGGGCGGTGATTGCCTGAATACTGGCTGTGTTCCGAGCAAGGCATTGATTCGTGCGGCTAAAGCCAAGCATATGCTCAAGCATGCATATGAGCTGGGCATTGAAAATGCCACAGGTGAAGTGAATTTATCGAAAGTCTTTAATCGCGTGAACCAAGTGATTAAAGATATCGAACCCCATGACTCTATTGAGCGTTACACCAAATTGGGTGTTAAGTGTGTTCAGGGTGACGCCACTGTGGTTTCACCTTATGGAGTAATGGTGAACGGTCGTGTGATTACGGCGAAGAATATTATTATCGCTACTGGTGCGCGACCTTTTGTGCCACCTATACCTGGCTTAGATCAGGTGAGCCCGTTGACCTCGGATAATTTGTGGTCGATTGAAGAGTTTCCACAGCGATTATTAATTATGGGAGCGGGCCCTATTGGTTGTGAGTTAGCGCAGTCATTCCAGCGTTTAGGGGTTGAAGTAACCTTGGTTGATATGTCGGCCCGTCTGATGCCACGTGAAGATGAAGATGTGTCTGAATATATACTGGAACGTTTCTTACACGAAGGGGTGCGCGTATTATTGAATCAGCAAATTGTTGGTTTCGAAAAGTCTGCTAGTGGCAGCACAATCGCGAGCTTGCGCAATGGCAGCGGTCAGCAAACAGTAGAGTGTGATCGTGTGTTAGTCGCCGTTGGGCGTAAAGCCAATACTGAAGGTTTTGGTTTGGAGTCGTTAGGGATAGAAATATCACCACAAGGTACTGTGGTGGTTGATGAATACCTGCGCACTCGTTTTCCTAATATCTATGCCTGTGGTGATGTCGCGGGGCCTTACCAGTTTACTCATACGGCTGCGCATCAGGCGTGGTATGCCAGTGTTAATGCCTTATTTGGCAAGCTGAAAAAATTCCGTGTAGATTACAAGGTTATTCCATGGGCTACTTTTACTGATCCTGAAGTGGCGCGAGTAGGTTTGAGCGAAGCAGAAGCACAGCAAAAAGGCCAAGAGTACGATGTCACACGCTATGAGTTAGATGATTTGGATCGTGCGATTACCGATAATGAAGCTAGAGGCTTTGTTAAAGTGCTGACGGTTAAAGGCTCAGATCGTATCCTCGGTTGTACTATTGTGGGCGCTCATGGTGGTGAACTCATTACGGAATTTGTAACGGCGATGAAATACAATCTAGGCCTGAATAAAATACTCGGCACCATCCACATTTACCCTACCATGAGCGAGGCGAATAAATATGTTGCTGGCGAATGGAAGCGAGCCCATGTGTCGAAGATGACGTTAAAATTATTAGAAATATTTCACCGTTGGATGAGATGATTTTGTTCAAGCTACAAGCGGCTAGCTTTCTGTTGTAGACGCTATAAAATAGCGTTTTTTTTACTGTGCTTGTTTGACTCTATTTAGGAATACAGAATGTCCCTTGCTAAACGTATTATCCCTTGTCTTGATGTTGATTGTGGCCGTGTGGTTAAGGGGGTGCAATTTGTTGATATTCGTGATGCCGGCGATCCTGTAGAGGTGGCTAAGCGTTATAACGAGCAGGGGGCGGATGAAATTACCTTTCTCGATATCACGGCCACTCATGAGGGGCGTGAAACTACCGTACAGTTAGTGGAGCGCATTGCTAGCGAGGTGTTTATACCGCTAACGGTGGGCGGCGGTATTCGCACGATAGAGGATATACGCACTATGCTTAATGCGGGTGCAGATAAAGTGGGTATTAATTCGGCAGCGGTTTTTGCCCCTGAGTTTGTAAAGCAGGCGTCAGAGCGTTTTGGTGCACAGTGTATTGTTGTGGCTATTGATGCTAAAAAAGTTAGCGCTGATGGTGAGGGCAGTCGCTGGGAAATTTTTACCCATGGTGGCCGCAAGCCAACCGGTATAGATGCCATTGAGTGGGCGATTAAAATGGCCAGTTATGGTGCGGGCGAAATTTTGCTGACGAGCATGGATCGAGATGGCACTAAAAATGGCTTTGACCTGGAGTTAACTCGTGGGATTAGTGATGCAGTACCGATACCCGTTATTGCTTCTGGTGGTGTGGGTAACTTACAGCATTTAGTGGATGGTGTGAATCAGGGGGGCGCGGATGCCGTGTTAGCGGCTAGTATTTTTCACTTTGGGGAATATAGCGTGCCCCAAGCTAAGGCTTATATGCAACAGAAAGGGGTTGAAGTGCGGTTATAGGTAAGACGTGGCTCATACATCACGTCCATCGAAGTAAGTCGGACGCGGATGTTTACCTGATAACAAAGTTTCTATCTGTGCAACGATCTAAGAACATTAGAAGGCACTAATATAATTGGTTACCCGTGTCACCACATCAGGTTGTGACTCTTCAAGGAAGTTGACAAAACCTTTGGCACCAATTGCGGCTTCTCCGCGGTTATCAAACGGGCCGACATCAAAACCTTCGCGAGTCCTAAAATACCAGTAATTATTTTGTTCAAATAGACGATGACTGCGTGCCGGAATGTGTTTGTTTTCTTGTTTTCGCGGTTGTGATTTGATGTATTTAGTAATACGCGTGACTACATCGGTATGGGCTTGTTGGAGGAAGCCAATAAAGCCGTTAAGACCATCTTTAGCATATGCAAGGCTGTCAAAAGGGCCGATATCTAGACCTTCTCGAGTTCTAAAATACCAATAGTTTTCTTGTTCGAAGAAGCGATTACTGCGAACAAAAGTTGTGCTCGTTTCACCAGCACGTAATATCGAACTCCCCTGCATATCCATATTCACATCCATATATGTGTAAAAAACCAATCACACCAAACTCAACAATAGTGATTACTTAGTATACTGTAAACCAATCACGACCATAGTCTAATGCTAATCGTAGTTTACCCGTGTTTTTGTGAGCGGTTTCACACTTTTTGTGTTTTTTAGTGACAAAATGTTGGGTGAATGTAGCTGAACGAGTGCAGAGACGAAAACTAAGTTGATGTTTTGTTGCGCCAATATGGGCAGGTGCTGTTGTAAATAACGAATGGTTTCTGGATAGGGATGCGCGATAGCAACTGCATAGCCTCGACGTTTGGCAAGAGCTATTAATTGCTTAAATTGTTTGTCGATGGACTCGGCAGTGGGGATGTTGTCTAAGAAAATATCCCGTTTAAGTGAGGGAATGTGTAGATTTTGGGCTACACTCCATGCCACGCTATTTGAAGTGGTGCGGCTATCAATAAAGTACAGTTGCCGCTGCTTTAGCGCGTGCATCACCCACTCCATCGGTAAGGATTTTTGTGTTAGCAAGCTGCCCATATGGTTGTTGACTCCACTCACACCGGGCAAGGAATCCAATGATGAGTTAAGCGCTTGCTTAAAGTGTACTTCATTCATAGTTTCAGATAAGCCATTTTCGCCGAGCGGGATATTATGCACATTGCTCATAGGCGCATGTAACATGATTTCTTTTTGGTGTTTCCTAGCTTCGGCAGCAAAAAAACTCGCCTTAGGGCTATGGGGAATAATGGCGTAAGTTATAGCCCCGGGTAGTGCAATGGCCTCTAATCCTTGGGCATAGTTGTAGCCGATGTCATCAATAATAATCGCAATCTTACTATCGAATAATGGCACTTTTGCATTAACGGTCTTTGCTAGTGAGAGAGGTAAGGACTTGGCAGCTAGAGTCTTTAGCGATGGATGGAGTTCAATTAGTTCATCATGTTCTGAGCCGCTGTAAACAGGGATAGAGGTTAGCAAGCTGATGCTAAGCAGTAAATAACGTCCAGTGTTAAGCAATAGCTGCCGATTACGGCCATTTTTTTGCAGTAAAAATAAAAACAAATGGTTCCCCTGTATCTACAATGGTGTCAAGTAAGTCGTTTTGTAGCGATTACTTTTGGCTGCTATTATTTTTTGTAAAGATGGCCAGTCCTTTGAGCAAGTTTAGCGCTTCAAACAGCTGATTATCCTTGGTGTTGTAATTTTTCTTATCTTTCTTTTCGGAAGTATTCGCCTTTTTTTCTTCGCGTTCACTTGTGTCGCTGGTATTTTTAAGGTGGCCACCTAAAGTAGCCTCGCTGATGCGTTCACCGACATCAATGGCTGTAATGGTGGCAGGTTTAACAATAATGTCAGGCTCAATACCTTGAGCTTGAATGGAGCGGCCATTAGGGGTGAAATAGCGCGCAGTAGTGAGTTTAATGCCTTTATCCTTGCCCACGGGTAAAATGGTTTGCACCGAGCCTTTTCCAAACGTGCGCGTGCCCATAACCACGGCACGGTTGTGGTCTTGTAGTGCGCCCGCGACGATCTCTGCTGCAGAGGCTGAACCACCGTTGACAAGCACGATGATGGGTAGCCCATTGGCATCATCCCCTTCTGTGGCAGTATAATTTACATTGCTGCTATCTAGGCGTCCTTGCGTATAAACCACTAGGCCATCATTAATTAAGCTATCTACTACTTGTACTGACGCCTGTAAAATGCCTCCAGGGTTGTTGCGTAAATCGATAATAAAACCACTCAACAAGGGTTGATCTGCACGTAATTTTTTGACGGCCTTAATAAAGTCATTGCCTGTATTGGCTTGGAATTGGGCAATGCGAATATAGCCAATAGTTTTTTCAATTAGCTTATGGCGAACGCTAACCGATCTGATGGTATCGCGTATCACGCTTATGTCTAAAGGCTCATCTAGGTCTTTGCGGGTAATGGTGAAGACAATACTTGAGCCAATCGGCCCCCTAATTTTAGTAGCGGTTTCATTAACTGATAGGCCTTGGATCGACTCTTGATCAATTTTAATAATAATGTCACCCGCCTTTAATCCGGCTTTTTCTGCGGGAGTGCCATCAATGGGTGAAATGATTTTAATGTAACCGCCTTCACTGCCCATATGAATGCCAACGCCGCTGAATTCACCCTGTGTAGATTCTTGTAGTTGGTCAAATGATTGGGTGTCCAGGTAAGCTGAATGAGGGTCCATTTCACCGAGCATGCCTTTTACCGCATTTTCTAGTAACTGCTGATCGCTAATGGGGTCGACGTAAGAACGACGGATATGATCAAAAATTAGAGTGAACAGGCGTAAATCTTTTAGCGGTAACTCGTCTTTTGGGTCGGCGCTGCCTGCTTTTTGTGTGGGCTCGGCTACAGGGGCTGTTTGTGCCTGAGAGCTGAGAGGTAAATACACTGACAATATTATCAATGATGTTAATAGAATGTTAACTGTTCTGCGCATTAATAGCCCCTGTAAAAATCAATAATCATCGTGCCAACGGAGTATGCATTGACGCTGAGTTATCCCCGCTTTAACCACGAGCGCGGATTTTGTGGTCGTCCTTGGTGACGAATTTCGAAATATAGCCCTACTTTCTGTTGTCCGCCAGTATTGCCAACCGTAGCAATGGTTTCGCCTGGACTTGCCCAATCGCCAGTTTCTTTCAATAGCGTTTGGTTGTGTCCGTATAGGCTCATATAGCCATCGCCATGGTCGAGAATTAATAATAGCCCATGGCCACGGAGATAGTCAGAAAATATCACACGGCCATGATGTACAGATACTACCTCGGCACCCGTGCGGTTACTAATAAAGATACCCTTACGTTTTAGTTTGCCATCAAACTGAGGGCTGCCAAAAGCAAAAAGGACTTTGCCGTTGGTTGGCATGGGTAATTTGCCTTTTACTTGTGAAAAAGCCTGTGCTCCACTGGGTAAGCGAAGATTGGCCAAGGCATTAGTGGCTTCAACTAATAAATCCTCTAGGCGTTGACGGTCAGCGCTAAGAGTGCGTAGCTGCTGGCCTTTTTGTTTTAATGAGCTTGTCAGTTTAGCGAGGGTGGTGAGGCGTTGCTTTTGAGATAATTGCAATTCTTGACTGCGTTTGGTCAGCCGCTGTTGTTGTTTTTCGAGCTTTTGTGTCGCTGTGATGATGGTGCGCTCAACCACCGCTAGCTCATCAATTGTGGTGATATAAGCGTCGACGTCTCGTTGGTGGGCGTTAACGATATAGTCATGGTACTTCACTAGGCGGCCAAGCCGTTCTGGGTCTTCTTGGTTTAATAGTAGTTTGAGTTGGCTTTGTCGACCTAATTGATAAGCTTGACGAATAGTGTTAATAATCTGCTGTTGTTGCCCTTGTCGGTGTTTGTCCAGCTTAGCGCGTTGGGCCTGCAGCTGGGTTAACTGCTTTTTTTCGCGAGCTAGTGCCTCCTTAATATTGGCAATTTTTTTACTTAGCCCTGCCATATTTTGTTCGGAGGTTTGTAAGGATTGTTGAAGCTTGTCCTTGGAATTCTTCGTGGTTTTTAATTCTGCGTGAAGTACCTTGATGGAACTACTAAGCGCCTTCAAGCGTTGTTGGTATTCAGCTTCAGTATCGGCGAGGAGAGTCTGGCTAAAGCTGAGTGATGCACCCAAAAAGAATACGGCGACACAATGCCCTGCAACAGCAGATATACTGCTCTTGCCCCCAAATTTTTTGGATTCTAGCTTAAACAAATGCTGCACAATTAATACTTATCATTGATGAATGTAGTGTTATTCGTATGGCTTTAGTCTACCGTTTTGTTCTTATTAAGGCTATTGCTGGCGACAATTAGTTTATTTTAACGTCAAAATAGTTGTAGCTCGTGTATAATTCCTCATCATTTTTCCTCTCACTGAAGGCTTATCCGTTCGCAGTGGGGGTGTTGACAGACTATTAACGGCTCGCACTAGGGTCACTTAGGGGGAATTTCGTGGAAAATATGTTAATTTTTGCACAAGAGCAATTTGTACTAGTTATCTCACTGGGCGTACTTATTTTTTTGTTTGTTCGGCATGAATCAGCAAAAGGTGGCGAAAAACTCTCTTGCCCTCAAGTAGTTAAAGCGCTGAACTCCGACAATGCCATTGTGGTTGATGTGCGTGATGCAAAAGAGTTTGAAGCAGGGCATATCGTTGATTCCATCAATATCTCCCATGCAAAGATAGCAGACAGCCTAAAGGTGCTGGAAAAATACCGTCTAAAGCAAATTATTGTTGTGGATAAATTGGGTCAGCATACGGCTGCAGTAGTGAAAACACTAACCGCGAATGATTTTAATGTCGTGCGACTGGGCGGCGGTATTGCCGAGTGGAAGCAAGACAATTTACCTTTAGTTAAAACGTAGATAAAGCAGTTGAAGCACGAAGGTCGACGCTGACCTTTACATATAGCTATATTTTTTAAGTACAATAGGATCAATTACTGATGTCAGTTGTTATTTACACCACAAAATTTTGTCCTTACTGTGTTCGCGCCAAATATTTATTGCAAGATAAAAAACTTAGTTATAAAGAAATTACAGTTGATGGTGATGCGCAACTACGTCAAGAAATGACGCAAAAAAGTGGTCGCCATACGGTGCCCCAAATTTGGATCAAAGGGCAGCATATCGGTGGTTGCGATGAACTATTTGCCTTGCAGCGTTCGGGTCAATTAGATGAACTGCTAGCATCGTAGAGCACAAAAAAATCATACCAATAATAAATAATATATTATTGAATTATTTAAGTACTTACCCAGCAGGAATGGTCAACTATGAGTGAAGAAAATAAAGCTACAGAACAGCAAGAGCAACAGTTTTTGATACAGCGAACCTATATTAAAGACTTTTCGCTAGAGACCCCAATGGGAACTGAAGCTTTTTTGATAGAACAGCAGCCGGCTATTAACCAAGATCTAGCAACAGAAATTAATAAAGTGGCCGATGATTTATATGAAACGGTAGTAAAGTTGACAATCACGGCGACGCTGAGCGATAAAACTGTATTTTTAGTCGAGGTGCACCAAGCGGGACTATTTGTAATTAAAGGTATCGAAGGCGCAAGCTTGGCGCATGTACTGAATACGGTCTGCCCACAGATTTTATTTCCCTATGCGCGCGAGACTATTGATAGTGCGTTGATTAAAGCGACCTTCCCACCGTTAATGCTGCCACCTATTAATTTTGAAGCGCTCTATGCACAGGCAGCAGAGGAGCAAGCCTCTACTGAACATTAATATACTGTTATTATCTAGCATAGAAAAAGCCCCGATTTAGGGGTTTTTTTGTGCCTGTAGAACTCTACTGTATAATGGTTATCTAGAGCTAGGTTTCTATTCTCGGACAGGCTCCTAGGAGCCTGTCTGACTTAACACTGTTCTACTGTGGAAAAGCAGGAGCCCGCCATTTTTCACGATCAATTTCGTTAAATAGAGCGAATATTCGCCCTAATCGACTGCAAAAACTGACTAATTCCTGCCTTCCCTCGCTACGAACGGTTAAGTCCGATAGGCTCCTAGGCAATTACTTATTTTAGCTATGACTTAGAGACTGATGATAAAAATATATTTGGCACTTATTCTGCTGCCTTTACTTATGGCTTGTTCTGGTCGAGATATTATTATCGAAGGGCGAGAGCTCACAGAAAGAAGCTTGAATAATAATCCTCCATTAGCGCATTATCAATTATTGCTGGGAGAGAATAAATTACATTATGCCGCTAACGGTAATAGTAAAAACCCCGCGCTGATTATTATTCACGGCACTCCAGGAAGTTGGCGACAATACGCACCCTATTTATTTAATGTAGAGCTGTTAGCTCATTATTATGTGATCGTCATTGATCGCCCTGGCTGGGGTGAATCTACCTTAGCGCAAGGTAAAGAAATCGCAAGCTTTAATGAGCAGGCACAAATAATAGCGGTACTGGCTAAACGACTTCGCCAACAAAATCAGGGGCAGCCAGTGGTGTTGATGGGGCATTCTTTGGGCGCTTCACTAGCGCCACAAGTGGCTATGGACTTCCCTGATTTGATCGACGGTTTGTTATTGTTCGCGGGCACACTAGATCCAGAATTATCCTCTCCCCGCTGGTTTAATTATGCGGCGGAAGTGGTAGGGGTTAACTATATTATTGGCAGCAAAATGAGTCGCGCCAATAAAGAAATTTTCGCACTTAAGCATAACATTCAATTGATGTCTAGCCGTTGGCAAGAACTCCAAGCCGAAGTGATTTCAGTACAGGGTATGAAAGACGATTTAGTTGATCCAGATAATAGTTTTTATATTGAAAAAACATTCAATGCAGATACGACAAAGGTGGTCCGTTTAAAAGATGAAGGGCATTTATTTCCTATGACGATGAAGGCTGAAGTAGTTTCTTGGGCTAAGCAGTTGTTGATTGATATCCGTAAGCGTTCGAATTAAAATGACGGCAGAGGCTGTTTTCTATGCTTGCGCCTTTGTAATTGACTACTTTGCATCGTTGGTGCAATTTTTCCGGTAGGTTTGGAGGGTCAGCTATGCCCCCCACCGCATGTACTATTTTGTCCCTGGTCTTCTGATGTCTTCGGGTGTGGGTACCCGACTCGCATTCGCTTGATAGGTAAACTGATGATTATATTTGTCATTAATCCACCAGTCGTAGGTAATAGAGTCTAGATTATCATCAGCATCTAATCGTATGTGGGTGATTTCAATGGTGGTCTTTAGGCAGTGACGTTTTTTCCCTAATTCCCAGCCATAACCGGCCGGAAACGCGCAACGATAATCCCAATAAACATAATTGGGCTTACGGTTATCGTAATGGCGGCCAATGCCCTTGCTGTGACATTTAAACAGCCGTACAACCCCACTGTCACGACTTTCTCGCCACGTTGTTTCTATTTTTCCTGTGCTTATGTTTTTCCATTCTATCGGGCCTTGAAATCGGCGGTTACGGTAGTTAGTTATATCTGCTTCGTGCATGCAGTTGGCATCTTTGTCGCCGTTCCAAGGTGCTCCCGACCACAGTTGGTAAGGCAAAAAAAGGTTGCCTTGGTCACAATCGTAGAGATGACGAATATGCCATGGTGATGCACTTTTCGTTGCATCCGGTAATGCGCAAACTTGTTGATGAAATTGCAGCATTTGTTGCTTGTCTTGGGTGCAGCTAATCAGAAATAGACTAATAATACTGAGTGCTATGTATTTACGCATAGATGATTGTCGTTAATATTTTTTGATTTAGAGCGTTGTGATTTCGGGGTAGTATTGTTTGACATTATGTTCAAACCTGCGGCTGACCGATACGGGTTCGCCGAAATGTAATTGTAGACTAATACCCGGTTCTTGTTGCCGCCAACCTTTGACATTGTTGTCTGCCACCCAAAATGATCGGTGTACCTGCCTGCCGGGAAGGTTTTCGAGTTCTTGGATAGCTAAGCCGAAGCGATATTGTATCAGCTTGGTCGCTGTTTGGGTGGTGATACTAATGTAATGCTCTTGGGCTTGTATGCGCATAGGTTCGCCAATATTTTTAGTGGAAAATTTTCGCATAAAAGGAGGCATTGGTTGTTGGTCATTTGCTGGGGGCTGAGGAGTTGTTTCTGGGCTATGGGTAGCGAATTTTTGTTTAAATCGAGGCGGATTAAGACACTGGTCAATAAAAAAGAGTAGAGCGCAAAACGCTAAATGACGCGGAAGTGTTTCAAGCCATTCCATCACTAAAGCTGGCCCAATAGCCCCTGTTTTTTCTAATTCAACCATAATTTGATAAGTGTCTGGTCTACCTGTGGCAATATCAAGCATGGCTGCGGCTAGGGTGAAGGGAAGGCTGCTGATGAATATACTGGCAAAAAAGTGACGCCATGGTTTTGCGATGAAGTATTGAGCTATTAATTGGAAGCAGCTGTAGAAGAGTATCAACTCTAATAAAAATCGGCCTAGCCAATAGAGGCTGCGCAAGAGCCATATATCTCCAGGCCAGTAGCCATGGGAATGTGAACTGAGATTAAAAGACAGTATTAATAGTAACAGACCGTATAACAAAAGATGATTTTTCACAGTAGACGGACTCTCCTCGTTGTGTGTGTCGCTCATTCTACCACTTGGCGTAATTTGTTATTAATGGTGTTCATGCCTTTGGTGAATAATAAGCGGCATTCATGAAAAAGCCCTAGCGTTAATCTCTTTCACGGCCTAAATTTCACTTGTTGCCGGTGTCGGTTTGCGCTTGTGATGAAAACAGTTGTTCATATGATAATAATTATTCAGGAGAAGTTATGCGAGTTTTACACCATTGTATTGCGTTAAGCATACTACCATTAATGTCATTGTCCGCTATCACCACGGCAGATGATGTGGGTTTATTAACAGTATCAAGTAAGGCTTTTCAGCATGAGGGGGTTTTACCCAAGCGTTACAGTTGTAACGGCGAGGATATATCGCCACCCTTAACGGTGAGTAATATACCAGAAGGCACTAAAACATTGGTGTTAATACATGATGACCCAGATGCCTCGTATTGGATGCATTGGGTGTTGTATGATGTTCCGGTAACTGGAGATACAGTTACGTTAGCAGAGTCTGCGTCAACGAAGGCCGTTTGGCCTGATGGGACTATGCAGGGGTATAATGGTTGGGGACAGGCTAGTTATGGCGGCGCTTGTCCTCCAGATGGCACGCATCAATACCTTTTTAAATTCTATGCCTTGGATGCCAAGTTGAATTTAAAAAAGAAGCGCTCAGCATATAAAGTGAAAAAAGCGATGAAAAAGCACATTATTGCCAAGGGTGAGTTAATGGCAAGTTATCCTTAATGAGCTGTTTTTGCGGATGCAGGGACGCTCCGCTATCAATATTTTTATTCATAGCACTTCATCGACAGATCAAAAACAGCGGCTAATAGCGGAGACACTCAGTCATCATTAGTGGCTGAATCGCTCATGCCTAACTCTTTTAATTTGCGCGTTAAAGTATTTCTTCCCCAGCCCAACAAATCAGAAGCGTCACGCTTTCTTCCTGAAGTATGTTTGAGAGCAACTTCGATTAAGGCTTTCTCAAAAGTGGGGACGGCATCGGCGAGAATATTTTTTTGTCCGCGAGCCAGAGCATGGTCTGCCCAGTGACGTAAATTCTTCTCCCAGTCATCTGATGGTGTTTCAGCACTTTGCTGTTCTAGCATTTCAGGGGGTAGATCTTGGATGTGGACTTCTCTGCCTGACGCCATCACCGTAATCCAGCGGCAAGTATTTTCAAGTTGACGGACATTGCCCGGCCACTCTAGAGTACACAAATAACTTTCTGTTTCACTGAGTAAAATTTTGGGCTCAACCTCTAAATCCGCTGCAGCTTTTTTGAAAAAGTATTGCGTGAGTTTTGGGATATCTTCTTTGCGGTTAGAGAGCTTGGGGATGTGGATACGGATCACATTCAAACGATGAAACAAATCTTCTCGGAAGCGATTCTCTTCCACCAGCACTTCAAGATTTTGATGTGTTGCAGCGATGATACGCACGTCGACTTTAATGGGGATGTGTCCACCGACACGATAAAATTCGCCATCGGCAAGCACGCGTAATAAGCGCGTTTGAGTGTCGGCGGGCATGTCGCCGATTTCATCTAGAAATAAGGTGCCACCATCCGCTTGTTCGAAGCGACCTTGGCGCAAAGCCGTAGCGCCAGTAAACGCGCCTTTTTCATGCCCAAATAATTCCGACTCGATTAAATCTTTTGGAATGGCGGCCATATTTAGAGGGATAAATTTGTTCTTTTTTCTGGGGCTATGACGATGTAAGGCGTGAGCAACTAATTCTTTACCTGTGCCAGACTCACCGTTAATTAATACCGTAATATTAGATTGCGATAGGCGGCCAATGGCTCGAAAGACTTCTTGCATTGCCGGCGCCTCACCGATGATTTCGGTGCTTTCGGGTTCC
Source organism: Candidatus Endobugula sp. (assembly GCA_047619205.1). Classification (GTDB taxonomy): domain Bacteria; phylum Pseudomonadota; class Gammaproteobacteria; order Pseudomonadales; family Cellvibrionaceae; genus Endobugula. The sequence goes on from JBLHJR010000008.1 coordinate 35,323, forward strand.
TCAACTACCGCTTTTTTTGCGGGCTGGCTGATTTCGTGAGAGTGGGCTATGGCTCTTCTGGTAACGGCAACCGCTTCATCGACATCAAAGGGTTTAGGCAGGTATTCGAAAGCACCGCCTTGATAGGCCGCAACAGCGCTATCAAGATCGGAGTGAGCCGTCATAATAATAACGGGAATCTGTGGGTATTTTTCTTGTAAGAGAGTCAATAAATCAAGTCCGTCAATACCGGGCATGCGCACATCGCTGAGGATGGCGGTAGGTTGGCTGATGGCGAGTTGTTTTAATGCTAGGTCACCACTTTCAAAGGTACTCACCTCTAGACCTTCGTTAGCAAAGGCTTTTTCTAATACCCAGCGAATAGAACGATCATCATCAATAATCCAAAGTTGTGTTTGTTGGCTAATCATTTGTCATGTCCAGAGGTAAATAAATAGAAAAAAGAGTGCGTCCGCGTTCACTACTGCATTCAATTAAGCCACGATGCTGGGTGATTAATTGTTGCGATATCGATAGCCCTAGACCAGTGCCTTCTGCTCTGCCTGAAATCATCGGATAAAAAATATTATCGATAATTTTTTGGGGTATGCCCGGGCCGTTATCTTCTATATTGATATTGGCGACAAGCGGATAATGCCGGCGGCCAATAGTAAATTGTCGATAAATGCGCGTGCCCAGAGTAATGGCTGGCGAAGCATTATGTGCTTGCTCTAGTAGTGCTTGCATGGCATTGCTAACAATGTTGAGCACAGCTTGTATGAGCATTTCTGAATCCCCAGGTATTTCTGGGATGCTGGGGTCGTAATCTCGGACGAACGCTATCTGACCTGCAGTTTCAGCTTTCATTAACGCGATGACACGCTCAAGCACTTCATGAACGTTGGTCGGCTTGAGTTCTAGTCGCTGTTGCGGGCCGAGCATTCGGTCAACTAGGTTTCGTAAACGATCAGACTCGGCAATAATAATGTGGGTATATTCTTTGAGTTCTTCGGTATCTAGTTCGCGATCCAGTAGCTGTGCTGCTCCACGAATACCGCCTAGGGGGTTTTTGACTTCGTGTGCTAGCCCTCGCATTAAGTTTTTGGTGGTTTCCTGAGAAGCTAGCAAAGTTTCTTCACGGCTAATACGCAGTAGGCGGTCTAGTGGCTGTATTTCGAGTAAAACCTGCCCTCTTTCATTCAGTGGTGTCACGGTGTAGTCAACGGTGATACTTTTGCCTGAGTGTAAGCGCCAGCGCGCTTTACGCTTGGTGTACTGTGACATATCTTTAACGGCATCACGTAGTTTTTCTAGTGCATCAGCCGATTCATGAAAATAGCGGTTAAGGGTAGTGTTGGCGACTTGTTTAGAGCTAACCTCTAACAGTGATTCTGCGGCGGTATTTATGTCGATAACCTGAAACGAATCGTTTAGTAGAACGACTGCAGTGGTTAAGCTATCGAGTAGTTGTTTGTAGTCAGTTGTTAGTGGCATAAGGTCTATTTTCGCGCTGGTTTGCGCTTTTATGAGGCAAAAAACCGAGTTACGTGGATAGTAAGCAAAAACTAAGCCATACTTTATTTCTAGTAAAATCAGCAGTTTAAAAAATGTACGTAGTGCTTTTTGGCATAAGGTGCACTTATTTAGTGCGATATCATAGCAGTGTATGTATTTGATGGGTCAATTAGGGTGCGAAGCCTTGGCTTGCGCGCTCAATTAGCTTACCGTTTGCGCTGGAATGAAGGGCGCTATGTGTGAGGGAGCAGATATAAAAAGCCTCGCGTGGCGAGGCTTTTGGAGTTGTACAGAAAGCTTACTTACACACTGTAATACATTTCAAACTCAACTGGGTGAGTTGTCATATTAAGCCTTTCGATTTCTTCTTCCTTCAGCTCAATATAGGCATTGATCATGTCATCATCAAATACGCCGCCAGTGGTTAAGAACTCACGGTCTGCATCCAGTGCCGCTAATGCTTCCTCAAATGAAGAGCAAACGGTAGGATACTGAGCCAGTTCTTCGGCAGGAAGATCGTATAAGTCTTTATCAGCTGCATCACCTGGGTGAATTTGGTTCTTAACGCCATCAAGGCCTGCCATTAGCAAGGCAGAGAATGCCAAGTATGGGTTAGCTGTTGGATCAGGGAAGCGGGTTTCAATACGCTTGCCTTTGGGAGATGTCACATAGGGGATGCGGATTGAAGCAGAACGGTTGCGTGCTGAGTAAGCCAGAATAACCGGGGCTTCGAATCCAGGAACCAAACGCTTATACGAGTTGGTTGATGCGTTACAGAAAGCATTCAACGCTTTAGCATGCTTAATGATACCGCCAACATAGAACAAGGCCGTTTCACTTAGGCCAGCATAAACATCGCCGGCAAATTGATTAACGCCATCTTTCATGTACGATTGGTGAACGTGCATGCCGCTACCATTATCGCCGACTAGCGGTTTAGGCATGAAAGTCGCTGTTTTTCCGTAAGCGTGTGCCACATTGTGAACGCAGTACTTAAGGATTTGCACTTCGTCTGCTTTTTTGGTGAGAGTATTTGCGCCAACACCAATTTCACATTGACCTGCTGTTCCCACTTCATGATGATGCACTTCGATATATAAGCCCATGGCTTCCATTGCGTTACACATAGCGCCACGGATATCGTGTAGTGAATCGACTGGAGGCACAGGAAAATATCCACCTTTGATGCCTGGGCGATGCCCCATATTGCCATCAGCAAACGTCTTTCCAGAAGACCAAGCCGCTTCTTCTGAGCTGATTTTGTAGAATGAGCCTGACATGTCAGTGCCCCATTTTACATCGTCAAACACGAAGAATTCAGGTTCGGGGCCGAAGAAGGCTTCGTCGCCTAGTCCTGTTGATGTTAGGTAGGCTTCTGCGCGTAACGCAATAGAGCGTGGGTCGCGGCTATAGCCTTCGCCGGTAGTAGGTTCAACAATACTACAGCGAACAATAACGGTCACTTCGTCGGTAAATGGGTCGAGGATAGATGTTTCGTCATCGGGCATTAAAATCATGTCTGATTCATTAATCCCTTTCCAGCCTTCAATTGAAGAACCGTCAAACATTTTGCCTTCTTCAAAAAAGCTGTCTTCGACTTCTGCGACAGGGATAGTAACGTGATGTTCTTTACCCTTTGTGTCTGTAAAGCGTAGATCAACCCAACGTGCTTCGCTTTCTGTGATAAGGCCTAGAGTTTTTGCCGACATTGATGTGTCCTCCGATAGAGCAATGGTTAGTGGTTATTTTATAAGATAATCGCCAATTTATGCACGATAATATTTCCGATAACAAGAATGCGTGACTATATTAACTTACATTCGTCGCTAGCGCCCATGCATAAATGGCTCTGCGCGAGGGGAAATAAATCTGGCCGTTTTTATTTTTCCGCAGCAGAGCCCTATTTATGCGTGGGCACTCACTAGCATCGACAGCAATTAAAGTACCAATTTTATCTTTATTGTTAATATCTAGAATAACAAAGACTTAGCTAATGACAATGGTTCACCAAAACGCCCAGATGAGCCATTATAGTGCAATAGTAAGGCTTGCGCACTGTATTGGTGCTTTTAGTGCCTTAATATGAGGCTGCCCGTGCTTTTTGTGGGGTGATGCTGATACCGCATATTGTGACTGAGTCTTTGTGTATTCTATTCGATGTCTGCTCGGCTATTATTTCCTTGCGGCGCAGACAAGCAACTTAGTGTACAGGTAGAATGGTGTGAGATAGAAGTGTTTCTTATGAATTAGCGTTTATGGGGATACGAACGTGGTTAGTAGTCAATGGTAGAGAGTGGTGAATGAGCATTACAGATAGTGATAGGAACGTGATTAAGGTGTTGTTAGGTAGGGAGCCGCGAGGTTTAGAAGCGGTTGCTGTCAGGGATAAGCAAGGTGAGCCTATGGTCATTCGAGTGTCGGTTTTGGTTGGCGATAAGCCCTTCCCCACGCTTTTTTGGTTAATTGATAAACGCTTAAATTATGCGATTGATCAGCTTGAGGCGGGAGGGTTAATTGCACAATTTCAGCGGCAAGTGGATGAGAGTCCAGAATTACAGGTACAGGTAGCAGCAGATCACCGTGAGCATATTACGTTAAGGCAGTTGTATATGACGGATGCTATTAGGCTGCGTGTACAAGCTTTAGGTTTTACTGAGGTGTTATTTTCTCGTGGTATCGGAGGAATAGCAGATTTCCAGCGTATTCGCTGTTTGCATACCTACTATGCTGCTCACTTAGTCTGCCCAAATACTATAGGCACTATGCTCGAGCAGCATTGCTTGGCCGCGGGCATCGCATTTCCTCAGCTATAATCCGTTTATGGGACTCTTGTCCGTAGGGAGTCTTTGAATAAGTGAGCGTTTTTTCCTGAGTTCACTACACTCAATAGTAAGCCCGTTGGGCTATTTACTTGAATCGGTCTATTAAGTAGTGCACAGAGTTGTGCGTTGAGTGAAATAAATGCCAAAAAAAACAGCAAGAAATGCGAATAGAATGGTTTGTCAGGTGCTTGGCCTATTGGCGACTTTGTTGGCTTTGGTTGCTATTTCGACAGTGGCGACGATGTTGCTGACGGGAGCTGTCGGGGGGGGGGCTGTGAAGTCAAAGCCTATCAACTTTATGGCCGATGCAGAAATAATGTGTGATACACGTTTGCGCAATGATCATCAGGGGGTGCTGAATTCCATGACCATTGATGATCGCTCCAGTCTATTTGATAAGGCTTCAGGTCGATTCAAGATGTTTTATCAATTAGATGTCTACCGTGATGCCACTAAGCGTTCAGGTGTGAAGACGGTTTATGTGAATTGTGCTGTTTCTGCTCAGCACGGTACAATTTCGAAGGTTGAATATTTAGAGCAGCAAGAGGAGCAGACTAAGGCTATACGCCGTCAACGGGGTAATGCTTTTGGTTTTTAGGCCTTTGTATTTAGCGCCAATATGGCTTGGTGATGACATTGTTTTACATTACTGCGTATAATTGTCCGATAATACGTGATCACATCAAAGAAGTAGCTTCTCTCTATTACTACTGTTGTGAAGGCGCCATATGTTAATGCCTCATCTTTCGGTTGTCCTTGGGTGCTCCAGTAGATTGTTTTTTGAACGCATGTGTTTTTTGTGCGTACACTTGGTTGGCCGCAATGAATTTCCATAATGTTCAGTGCTATTTTTGTAGCTTATAAATAGAAGTAGACATTAATATATAGAGCGTTATTAATTTTGGTGAGTATATGAGTTTAACTGTAGATATTGTTGTTCCCGCATACCAAGAAGGCGAAAACATTAAGCCGTTGGTTGAGCGTATTAGTGATGTCAGGGATCAGAGTGATTTTGATATCAACGTTTTTATTGTTGATGATAATAGCCAGGATGGTACTGAGCAGGCAGTAGCGGATATTCATTTAGATTGGGTTAATCTTATTGTACGTAAATCAGAACGCGGTTTGAGTAGTGCGGTATTGAGGGGCTTGGATGAGGGCTCTGGTGATATTGTCTTAGTAATGGATGCAGATTTAAGTCACCCTGCGGAAGCTATTCCCTCTATGGTGAATGAAATTGTTAATGGGGCGGATTTTGTCGTAGGCTCACGTTATATCGCTGGTGGCTCGACAGATGATAACTGGGGTTTTTATCGTTGGGTAAATAGCCAGGCAGCGACGCTGTTGGCGCGTCCATTTGTCAATATTAAAGATCCAATGAGCGGCTTTTTTTCAATGCCGCGAAAACAGTTTGCGCAAGCTCAAGATCTTAATCCTATAGGTTATAAAATAGGGCTTGAACTGGTGGTGAAATGTGCATGTAAGAAACCCGTGGAAGTGCCTATTCATTTCACTGATCGAGTCAGAGGCGAAAGTAAACTAACATTTACTGAGCAATTGAAATATGTACAGCATGTACGTCGTTTATTCCTCTATAAATATGCATATTCCAGTGAGGTGGTGCAATTTTTAGCCGTGGGAGCATCAGGCGTTATTGTTAATCTGGGCATTTTGTCACTGTTAGTTATGCTAAGTGTCGCGACAGCAGTGGCAGTGGTGGCTGCGATAGGCGTCTCTGTTGTTACCAATTTTTTGTTGAATCGACGTTTTACGTTTTCTCATTCAAAAGATGCTCCAGTCTTCTCACAGTTTCTGAAATATGCGATTTCTGTTTCTGTCGGTACTGCAGTTAACCTTGCGGTGACGCTCTCACTTGTTCAGCTGTACCCAGAAATGAAAGTCCAGATTGCATCGGTATCAGGTATCGTAGCGGCAACGCTATTTAATTTTGTGGCGATGAAGTTTGTTGTTTTCAAGCGAAAATTTTACAAATCTCCTGAATAATAAAAATGAATAATTTTTTCGAAAGATATGTCTCAAGCTTTGCCTTTTTGTTAATTGTTATTTTTACGGCTACGGCAATTAGTTTTTCTTTCGAGCAAAATTTGTGGGTAGATGAATCTACTCAATTAAGTGGCCTTAGCTTATCCTTTGTGGATATGTACCGCTGGCTTGGCGGTATGATTAATAATCCTTTTGCAGTTCCTGCAGATAGAATGCCAGTCTTGAGTTATTATTTTGGTGCACTATGGGGAGGCATTTTTAGTTTTGATGTGTTAGTTATGCGTTACCTTTCTCTAGCATTGGTGGTCATCAGCCTGCTTATTATTAGCGTTTTTTTGTTAAAGAAAAAACAACCTCTAGTCTTGTTGGCTGCACTACTGGTCTTGTGTTTGTCTCCCAATTTAATAATGGCGGCAGTAGAAATTCGTGCTTACGCGCTGTTCTTTTTCTTTTCTGTAGTGTCAATTCTTATTTATATTAATATCGTCCTATCTATTGAGCGCGGCCAGGATAGCTATAAGCAAATAATTGGCTTGTCGATTGTGTTAGCTTTGGCTATTAATACTCACTTTTTTGGTGTTGTGTTGAGCGGTAGTATCATTGGGACATATATATTGACAGCATTTTTTGATAAGCGGTTTATCATTAATGTTAACTATTTTTTGCCCGTTGCGCTAATATTGTCTGTTGCCATTGTCGGTATTGCGCTACCTGTTGTTGCGTCGTTTAGTTCTCAGGGTGGCTCTGCGGCTACAGATGGTAGATTTTCACTCGTTTTGTTGGTAAAGCCTGCGGTTAAGCTTATCTATCGTTTGGTGGCTCATCAGGCGATGGCGGGAATATCTATTGTGCCTGTTGTGGCGTTAGCTGTTTTTTATGCTGTCATCGTTGTTTCCTTAGTGAGAAAGCCTACGTTGGTTAAAACATCATTATTGTTGTTATTGGCCTTGGGTTTTGTTGTAGTGTTTTTGGCGAATATACTTTTAAGTAGTTTTGATGCTTTGGCGCCACACTATAATATTTGGATGCTGCCGGTGGCCGCACTGCTTTTTGCTTATTGTATTGCTGACTTGTCGCCGCAAAAATCGGCTGGCTTGATGGTGTTGCTGGGAGCTTGCCTAGGCTTTGGGCAGTATACCTTAGCGACTTCCGGTGCAAAATATGCCCATACTCGATTTGATCAGATTCAGCAGCGAGTCAATCAGTATCAGTCCAGCGATAAGGTGGCGGTTGTTTATAATCAATCGATGGCGAAAACGTGGTTTGCGGGAGTTTATAGTTTTCAGCCCGCGATCAAGCAATATATCGCCACCACAGAGGGTTACAGAAACTTACGTACAGATAAGCTAGTGCCGCAATCCCAGCTTGAGTCGGAAAGCGATATACTGATCGTGGCGTATGGTGAGGATATTTATAGTCAGGACTTGGCTAGCGCTAAGGCTGAAGGCCCATTGCCAGCAGGCAGTGCTGTATACCGGCAAATACTGCTATCAGAGGTCTTTTGGCAGGTTATTGACTCCGGTGCCTACATGGCGCAAGAATCTGCAGAAATAGTGGTGTACAAGAAAACACCATAAAAGCTATCACCGCAGGGCAATCATCGGTATAATCCGCGCCTTTGAAACTCCCTAACCCTACCCGAGATGTCCCCCAGTGATTGAAAAACTTCGTAATATCGCCATTATCGCGCACGTCGACCATGGTAAAACTACCCTTGTTGATAAACTTCTACGTCAATCGGGCACTCTCGATCATAAAGACCAAGATTCTGAGCGAATCATGGATTCTAATGATCAAGAAAAAGAGCGTGGCATCACTATTTTGGCCAAAAATACGGCCATTGAGTGGAATGACTATCATATCAATATCGTCGACACCCCAGGGCATGCCGACTTTGGTGGTGAGGTTGAGCGAGTGCTTTCGATGGTCGATTCAGTGTTGTTGCTGGTTGATGCCGTTGATGGGCCTATGCCGCAAACACGTTTTGTGACATCAAAAGCTTTTGAGCAGGGTCTAAACCCGATTGTCGTTATTAACAAGGTTGATCGCCCCGGCGCTCGCCCTGACTGGGTTGTTGATCAAGTGTTTGATTTGTTTGATCGCCTAGGTGCAACCGATGAACAGTTAGATTTCCCTATTATTTATGCTTCAGCACTGAATGGTATTGCTGGTTTGGATGTGGACGATTTAGCGGATGATATGAAGCCGTTATTGCAAATGATTGTGGATAAAGTGCCAGCACCACAAGTGGATCCCGATGGTGCTTTTCAAATGCAAATTTCGGCACTTGCGTACGATAGTTACGTGGGTGTTATTGGTGTGGGCCGTATTACCCGAGGTAAGTTGAAAGCCAACCAACAAGTCATTGTGAAGTCAGCCAATGGTGACGAACGCAAAGGTAAGGTTCTCAATGTGAAAGGTTATTTAGGTCTTGAGCGCATTGATGTTGAGCAAGCGAAGGCCGGCGATATTGTTTGTATCAATGGTATCGATGGTTTGGGTATCTCTGATACCTTATGTGACCCAGAGTTAATTGAAGCCTTACCGCCTCTTTCTGTTGATGAGCCAACGGTGAGCATGACGTTCAGCGTGAATAATTCCCCTTTTGCTGGTTTGGAAGGGAAGTATGTGACCTCGAGAAATATTAAAGAGCGCTTGGATCAAGAGCTTATTCATAATGTTGCATTACGTGTTGTGCCTGGCGAGAGCGCCGATAAATTCAAAGTTTCTGGTCGTGGCGAGTTACATTTATCCGTACTGATTGAAACTATGCGTCGAGAAGGTTTTGAGATTGGCGTTTCCCGTCCAGAAGTCGTTCAGCGCGACGTTGATGGTATTATCCATGAGCCTTATGAAAGTGTGGTAATTGATGTTGAAGAGCAGCATCAAGGCTCTATTATGGAAGAGCTAGGCTTGCGCAAGGGTGAGCTGACGAACATGGAGCCAGATGGCAAAGGGCGTATTAAGTTAGAATTTTTAACGCCTTCTAGAGGCTTGATTGGTTTCCGTGGTTTGTTCATGACATTGACATCAGGCTCGGGCATTATGACGAGCGTTTTTGATCACTATGGGCCGGTTAAGGATGGTGAGGTCGCTAGCCGTCAAAACGGTGTGATGGTGTCTATGGTTAAGGGTAAAACTGCCGCCTATTCTTTGTTTAACTTACAGAGTCGTGGTCGTTTATTCTTGGGTCATGCGGTAGATATTTATGAGGGGCAGATTGTTGGTTTACATGCTCGTGATAATGATTTGGCCGTTAACCCGATTAAAGGTAAGCAGCTCACTAATGTAAGGGCGTCAGGAACAGATGAAGCGTTAACTTTGTCCCCTCCAATAAAGCATACTCTGGAGCAAGCATTGGAATTCATCGAAGATGATGAGCTGGTAGAGGTAACGCCGGTGAGTATTCGCTTACGTAAGAAATTATTGACGGAAAACGAGCGTAAACGCAATAAGAAATAAACTTTTCGAAAAAATATGTTTTGCGCTAAAAAATGCCGAATAACTATTTATTCGGCATTTTTTTTCTCATTTTTTGTTGTTTTATAGACCCTACATTTTTTCGCAACTAAATAACACTTTTGCCTTTAAGGTTTCTTTGTTTGGTGCTGATTCGGTGGTAGACTAATTTTGAAAGTTGGTTTCGTGCTGCTGTAGAGTAAGCTCAATAAAGTAACTGTAGCACCTGCAGCGTGAAGCGTATAACAATAAATAGTAACATATGTTGAATCTAAGGGTTAAATATCTATATTTTTTGAGGTAATTTTAAAATGATAAGAATAAATATTTTAACTAAAATCTTTCTTGCGATGTTGGTAGCGGCATCTATTTCTTTCGCTGGCATGTTTTACCAGCTACATATTTTAGAAAAAAAACAGCCAAAGATTGTTGAAAATAATATCCTAAAAACATCGAAGCTTATTGTCAGTGAAGTGGATAACTGGATGGATAAAAATTTACGTAGTTCAAAAATGATCACAAAGATTGCCGGCGTTAAAGAAATGGACCCTGCACGTCAGGTGCCTGTATTGGTTGCTGCAACGGAAACGTTGGAGTGGGCATCAATTCTTTTTGTTGCCAATGTCAAAGGTGATGCGATTGCTCGCAGTGATGGTAAAAAACTGCGGAACTATAGTGATCGAGAATATGTAAAGCAAATACTGTCGGGGGAAAGTGTGGGGCAGCAAGTATTGATCGGTAAGGCAAAGCCGATTCCTTTGCAGTGCTTTGCGGTGCCCATTAAAAATCCAGAAATAGTCGGCATTCTAACTCAGTGCTCATCGTTAACAGACATATCTGATTTCGTTGTTAATCAACGTATTGGCTTAACCGGAATTGCTTTTTTGGTGGATGAAAAAAACCGTTTGATTGCTCATGGTAATGTTCAAGATCTTACTGCAAAGCTACAAGATTTTAGTAGCCATCCGGCATTGCAAACGACTACCGGAAATAACATTAGAGTTGTCGAAGTTGATGGGAAAGATCGCGTGTTTGTTGTTTCTGATGTAGGTTTGAACTGGAAGTTGGTTGTGCAGCAAGACTATGATGAGGCTTATGCAGATTATTTAGAATTAAAACAGTCCTCTCAATACATTATCATTGTGGCGATTGTTTTAGTGTTGCTTATTTCACTATTGATTAGTGCAAACTTGGCGGCACCGATTAAAAAGTTAACACAATCAGCGAATAACTTTAGTAAAGGACGTTTCGGTGATCCGATTGATTATACTAAGCGTAACGATGAAATTGGTGAGCTAGCAAAATCTATTGAACGCATGGGCGTGAGTATTCGTCTCGCTTTGAAGCGTTTGAAATCGTCATCTAAGTAAGCACTTTTAAGATAAGGAAGCTCCTATTGTTAGGGGCTTTTTTTGTTTTTGAAAATGGCTAAATATAACCGTTCATCTGTGGCGAAAGCAACTATGTAAATGGTCGTTGACCATCCCTGCAGACTGCATAAAAGCATAGCAAATGGTGGGTCCTACAAAGGTAAAGCCGGCTTTTTTAAGGGCTTTGCTCATAGCTACAGATCCTGCAGTAAAAGCGGGGACTTCTGCCATGGTTCGCCACTGATTATTAATGATTTTATGATCGCTGAACTGCCATAAATAATCGCTAAAGCTACTGCCGCTTTCTAAAATTTTTAAATAGGCTAGCGCATTCTTAGTGAAGCCAGCAACCTTTAATTTATTGCGTACAATACCTGTATCCTGTAATAATTCTACGTGTTTTTCTTGTGTGTAATTGGCCATTTTTATGGCGTCAAATCCATCGAATGCCTTGCGATAGTTTTCTCGCTTGCGCAGTATGGTAATCCACGACAAGCCTGCTTGAGCTCCTTCTAATAGTAGCAATTCAAATAATTGCTGGTCGTTATATTCTGCTATCCCCCACTCATTGTCATGATAGGCCGTATAAAGTGGATCGGAGCCACACCAAGGGCAGCGTTGAATTGTGTCATTGTTTGTCATGAATCATTCTCTTAGTATTTGTCGCTTGAATTTAACCTTCTTAGGGACTATGGTTATTGAGAATTTTAGATTGGTTTGTAATGCTACGCTGGTTTATAGCGATCTCTTTTACTTGTGAAACGCTATTAATGAAACCACTATACTCCTCTATTAAATGTAATCGACACATCCAGTTAGCCGTTGATGATATCCATCAGTTATATGTTGAAGAGTCAGGTTCGGCCGACGGTATTCCAGTATTGTTTATTCATGGCGGTCCGGAAGCGAGAAGTTCTGTCGAGGATCGGCGTTTTTTCAATCCAGAAAAGTACCGTATTATCATCTTGGGCCAGCGTGGCTCGGGTCATTCTCGCCCCCATGCGGAGCTCGCCAATAATACTACACAAGAGTTAATTGCGGATATAGAAAAGATTCGTAAACATTTACATGTTGACCAATGGGTGTTGTTTGGTGGGTCGTAGGGATCGACGCTTGCCTTACTCTACGCTCAAGAATTTTCTCAGCGTGTTAGAGCGATGGTGTTAAGGGGTATTTTCCTTTGCCGCAGTGCAGATTTACATTGGTTTTACCAACAGGGCGCTAGTCATGTTTCCCCAGATTATTGGGAAAATTTTATTGCGTCTATTGCTGAAGCGGAACGAGATGATTATATCGGCGCGTATTACAAACTGCTTGCCAGCAATAATGAGTTGGCTAAAATGAACGCAGCGAAACATTGGTCTATGTGGGAGGGCAGTTGTGTGACATTAAGACCAAGCCATGAAGTAACAAAGATTTTTTCTAATCCGCACTTGGCGCTCTCAATAGCAAGAATAGAAGCGCATTACTTTATGAGCAAAGCCTCTATTAATGAAAATCAAATATTACAAAATATGCATAAGTTAGAGGGCATTCAGCCACTATTATTCATGGGCGTTATGATATGGTCTGCCCCTTAGATAATGCTTGGAAATTACAAAAGCAGTGGACATAAGCCGAATTACATATAGTTAGCGATGCAGGGCATACGTCACGCGAGCCGAGTATTTCGGACGCCTTAATAAAAGCTACCGATGATACCAGTCTCATATTGGAAAAAAGCAGTGATGAAATGTGTTGCAGTTGAGTTGATGTAATTATGCAGATGCCTAATTTTGTACGATATTTAATGGTTGCGCCTTGTGTGGCTTTATTGTCGCTAAACCTTTTTGCTGAAGAGGCTGAAGATTGTTCCGCGCATATTTTTTGGCAGCATGGCAATGTGCCTATCTTGCTAACCTCTCCCCATGGAGCCTCTAGGCATAAATTATTGTCTGCATTACCTGCTCGTCAAGGGGTGGTTAATGGTGAAAAGGTGAGGTTCTTTGTGAGTCGCGCCGATGCAAAAACCGATGTGGTCACCCACGGCATTGCTGAAAAATTGATGTCTGTTGGCCTGCGTCCATTTATGGTGGTGGCAGGTATTCATCGAAGCCAAATTGATTTTAACCGTGCACCTAATCAAGCTTATGACGATGAGCGCGCTATTCCTTGTTATACCTTATATCATCAGAAAGTGAGGCAAAGTGTCGTCGCGATTCGGCAGCAATGGAAGTATGGCTTTATGTTGGACGTGCACGGGCAGTCACTTTTTGCCGATGAGATAATACGCGGTACGCGCAACCAGAAAACCATACAACAATTGATCAGTCGTCATGGTGTTGACGTTAGCGAAGCTGAAAACGGCTTCTATCGACAGTTGCGAGAAATGAATTATGATGTGCAGCCAGCGGTTGGGGGTAAAGAGCGGTATTACTATGGTGGTTACACACTACAGCGTTATGGCAGTCATCACGCTAATGGTATTGATGCTTTGCAGATTGAAATTGGTCACAAGTTAAGGGTTAATACAGATAAAAGGCTGCGATTGATTGACGATATTGCCCAGGCATTAGAGGACTTTTATATTGCCTATTATCAATAATCGCCTAAGGTAATCAGAGTAAGTCAATAAAAAGGTATCGATCAGCATGGCGATTCTCCATTATATCCACGATCCTATGTGCAGTTGGTGCTGGGGTTTTCGTCCTGCTTGGGACGAAATTAGGGCGGCACTGCCTGAGCTCAGAAGCCAGCTCAGTGCGGAGTTAACCATTGATACTATTTTGGGTGGTTTGGCTCCAGATTCAATGGAAGCTATGCCGCTAGTTACTCAGCACTATGTGCGTGATCATTGGCGACGCATTCAAGAAGTTATTCCCGGTACTGAGTTTAATTATGATTTTTGGACGCTTTGCCAGCCTCGCCGATCGACATATATTGCATGTAGAGCCGTTATTGCTGCCGCTCAACAAGGCGAACAATATGGAGAGTTGATGACGCTGGCGATTCAACACGCCTATTATCTGCAAGCCAAAAATCCTTCGGATGAAGAGGTGTTACGTGGATGTGCAGAGTCTATTGGTATCAACGTTGCGCGGTTTACCAATAGCTTGGGTAGTGATGCCGTGCAGCAGTTATTGCAAGCGGATATTACGCGTTACCATAGCTTGGCAGAGCAAGCGGGTGCCTCTGGGTTTCCCAGTTTGGTCTTGTCGACAGAGGGGCGAAGTATCGGTATATTGATTGATTACAGTAATGCTCAGGCCAGTCTTAATTTTATTCGCGCTCAGCTAGTGTAAGTCCTGTAAGCAGCGATCAATAAAGGCTAAAATAACCGCTTACTATATTATCCTAAAGCTACTATAAAAGAGAATGATTATGGGCCAACAAACCCCACTACATGCATGGCATCAATCTAATAATGGCAAGATCGTCGATTTTTCAGGTTGGGATATGCCAGTGAACTACGGTTCTCAAATTGAAGAGCATCACGCAGTTAGACGCTCGGCGGGTATGTTTGATGTGTCGCATATGACGGTAGTGGATGTGACCGGTGCCGATGCGCAGAATTATTTGCAACACTTGTTAGCTAATGATGTGGCGCGCTTAGAGGGTGTCGTCGGTAAAGCCTTATACAGCGGTATGTTAAATGAGGCGGGTGGAGTAATAGATGACCTCATTGTTTACAATATGGGCGAGGATACTAACGGCTTGCAATGGTATCGCACCGTGGTCAATTGTGGCACTAGAGAAAAAGATTTGGCGTGGATGCAATTGCAGGCGAAAAATTTTGTAGTAGCAGTGGATGAGCGTGCAGATTTGGCTATGATTGCCGTGCAGGGGCCTCAAGCTATTACCTTGTGCAAACAAATTGCCGAGAAATCTTTAGCGCTTAAAATTGATAGTTTAGAGGTGTTTCAAGGCATAGTCTTTGGGCAGAGTTTTTATGCTCGCACAGGGTATACAGGTGAGGATGGCTTGGAAATTATTATCCCTGTATCGAAGGTGCAATCATTGTGGGAAGCGCTTGCGCAGCTGGGTGTTAAAGCTTGTGGACTAGGTGCTCGGGATACTTTGCGCTTAGAAGCGGGGATGAATCTTTATGGCCAGGAAATGGATGATAGCGTATCTCCGTTAGTGGCAAATATGGCATGGACGATTGCATGGGAACCCGAGCAACGTGATTTTATTGGGCGGGCCGCTCTACAAGCTGAAAAGCAACGAGGCGTACAACAAAAATTGGTTGGCTTATTGATGCGTGATAAAGGCGTGTTGAGGGCCCATCAGCGCGTCTTGGTTATTGATGAAAAGGGCGCTGAGTTAGAAGGTGAGATAACCAGCGGGACATTTTCGCCAACCCTAGGATATAGTATCGCCCTAGCGAGAGTGCCAAGGTTGTTAAGTACAGTAACGGGTGCCCAATGCCAAGTGGAAATACGTAAAAAATTAGTGACAGTCGATGTGGTCAAACCTAGTTTTGTACGTAACGGGGAGTCATTGATTGCAGAGCTTTCTAGTTAACCTAAAAACGGCAGTTGAAATAAACCTAGTGGAGACCTTTGCGCGGAAGATGACCTTGCTTTCAGACAAGGCATAAACGTACGGAAAGAGGGAGTTTATAGGTATAAATGACCGATTGAGTACGTTTTTAACGCGGCATGAGAGCAAAGTGGCTTTCGTGCAAAGGTCTCTAGTGGGTTTATTGCCAGTCAATTAACATATTCAAAGTAAAGTTAAAGTAAGAGGTGGGGAAAATATGAGCGAAGTGCGTAGTGAATTAAAATATTTAAACTCCCATGAGTGGGCGCGAGTTGAAGAAGACGGTACCGTTACCGTGGGTATCTCTGATCACGCACAGGCTAGCTTAGGTGATGTGGTTTATGTGGAAGCGCCAGATGTAGGCTCTGATGTGTCTGCAGGTGATCAAGCTGGTGTGGTTGAATCGGTAAAAGCGGCATCCGATATCTACTCTCCTATCTCTGGTGTAGTGATTGCCATTAATGAGGCATTAGAAGATGAGCCTGAAACGGTGAACAGTTCACCCTATGACGACGGTTGGTTTTTTAAAGTACGGCCCACTGATCTTGGCGAACTTGAAGATGCTTTGGACGCCGATGCATATACAGCGGCTATTGAAGAATAAATGATGGCTAAGAGTAGCTGATAAACTACAGTTAACCGCTCACAAAAGAAGCAAAAAGTGCTTGACGTAACTTTAGGGCACCTCTAAAAACAGTGACTTTTCGTGAGTGCAAGAACGCACTGCGCGGAGAACCCCAGTGTATAAGGCATACATGACCCAGCTCCCTTTAACACAGGGAGCACGTAGGCGGCGCAGCAATCGTGGAAAAAGTGCGTTTTTAGAGATGCCCTATAGTTAAACGCGCCTAATCATTGTTAGCTGTTATACCCATGGACGGGAGGAACAGCAACAATGCATGAGCAACTTTTAGTGTAGCTGCTCTTAATCCCTTAAGCTGATGATTGCCCAGCCTTTTTCTAGTGCTAGCGCGTGTAAATCATCATCGGGATCCACCGCAATCGCATGGTCGACAAATTCAAGTAGTGGTGCATCGTTAATTGAATCGCTATAGAACGTTATTTCTGAATATTTCTCACTATTACTATCCATCCACTGTTTTAAGCGCTCTATTTTACCTTCTTGGAAACAGGGGGTCCCCACTATATTGCCAGTAAATTGGTCATTGATGATCTCTGGGTCAGTAGCCAATAAGTGATCAATGTTGAGCATGCTCACAATCGGCTCTGCAATAAAGCGGTTGGTGGCAGTAATGACCAGCAGGGTATCTGCTTGAGCCTTATGCTTCGCTATTAAAGCATCGGCCTTGACCTGCCTTAAGGGGGCAATGTAATGCTGCATGAACTCTGCGTGCAGGGCCTCTCGCTCAGTGACACCAATGACCATTAATGGTGCTAGTACAAAGCGTTGGTAGGCAAAAATATCGAGGGTTTTACGCTGATATTCTAAGTAAAAACGTTCATTCTCTAGCTGGTATTGGTCAGCGTTAACCACCCCCTTCGCTACTAAAAAGTTCCCCCATGTATAGTCGCTATCGCCCGCTAATAAAGTGTTGTCGAGATCAAAAATCGTTAGTTTCATTAGGTTGTGCCTTGTGGGGATTACCTTGTCGGGATGACCTTGTAGATAGGTGGCTTGTATTAATATCTAAAAATGAGCGTCGGAGCATACCTTGCAAGGTTTTTAACGGCAAGCCTAATTGATTCTAGAAAGGCAGCTGAATCGAGAATGTCTGTATAATTTAGTGAAACATTGAGTAAATTTAAACATCCGCCCATCATCAATAGGGTGACCGTAAGATGTTGAAGTTTTCTATATACGCCAATAGCCTAAGTACCTTTTTCTTTCCCAACTGCCGTTGGAGGGTTAATTTTGTGGTACAGTAAAGTCCACAAGTCGACTATAATCAATTGATAACTAAGGCTATTGTGTTTTTAAGTGACTGTATGGAAGCACCTTCAGGATGAAAATGAGGAGATAAGCGTGATCGATGCAAATGGCTATCGTGCCAATGTAGGCATCATAATCTGTAATATGCGTGGCCAAGTATTATGGGCTCGGCGTGTGGGTGGCGCGGATGCATGGCAGTTTCCTCAGGGAGGGGTCGACGAGGGTGAAACACCTGAGCAAGCAATGTATCGTGAGTTATATGAAGAAGTGGGACTGAAACCAGCGCAGGTAAAGCTGATTGCCGCCACGTCGGGCTGGTTGAACTATAAACTGCCAAAACAATTCATTCGTGAATATCAAACGCCTATTTGTATCGGGCAAAAGCAAAAGTGGTATTTATTACAGTTACTGACTGAAGATAGTGACGTGGCCTTAGATACCACCAGTGAGGTTGAGTTTGACCACTGGCAATGGGTAAGTTATTGGTATCCATTAGATCAGGTGATTGATTTTAAACGTGATGTTTATCAGCGGGCACTAAAAGAATTATCTCCCGCACATAGCCATATTGAAGCGATGGCTAGCAAAATCGCTAGCGTCTAATCCTTTGCATTATGGCAGCCTTATCAAATAATAAGGCTGCATGGACTCCTAAGGGTTAAAAAACGAAAGAGTTAATTAATGTTAGATTCTCTACGAGCGATTACACAAGAAGTCAATTCGGCGCCTAGTTTACGTTCGGCAATGGAAATTATTGTTCAGCGTATTCATGTCGCCATGCATACGCAAGTATGCTCGGTATATTTGCGTGATGAATCTGGTGACTTTGTACTGCGGGCTACGCAGGGTTTGCTACCTGATGCGGTTGGCAAGGTGAAAATGGGTCTCAATCAAGGCCTTGTGGGTTACGTGGCAAAACGTGGCGAACCGATTAACCTTGAGAATGCTGAAGGCCATTCAAAATATCTCTATTTCCCTGAGACAGGAGAAGAAAGGTATATCTCATTCTTGGGTGTGCCTATTGTGCATCAGCGCAAGGTGTTAGGTGTGTTAACGGTACAGCAATTTGAGCGGCGTCGTTTTGACGATAACGATGAATCTTTTCTAGTGACATTATCCGCACAGTTGTCAGGTATTATCGCACACGCGGAAGCGTTACACAGTGCTGATGAAATCGATGAAAAATCTATTGATGTACGTTTTAAAGGCGTTGCAGGTTCTCCAGGTGTTGCTGTGGGCACGGCGGTGGTTTTTTCCCCGCAGTCAGATCTAGATAGTGTTGCCCACCAAAAATGTGAAGATATCGATGAAGAGCTAAAATTCTTTTTTACCTCCTTAATCGCCGTACGCAACGATATTAAAATTTTAGGTAATAAACTCGCGGATCGTTTAAGCGCTGAAGAACGAGGGCTTTTTGATGCTTATCTAGCGATGCTAGATGACACTTCTTTAGCGCGAGAAGTGACTGAAAGTATTAAGCAAGGTGTGGTTGCTCCTTATGCTTGGAGCCAGGTTATTCTTCAACACTCTAATACTTTCGCGAGCATGCATGATCCCTATTTACGTGAACGTGCAGCTGATGTGCGCGACTTAGGTCGTCGCGTGTTGGGCTACTTGCAGCAATCTTCATCGAAAGAAAAAGAATATCCAGACAATACAATTTTAATGGGCGATGAATTAACGGCGTCAGTTTTAGGTGATGTGCCTAAAGAAAAGTTAATAGGTTTGGTTTCTGTTAAGGGTTCTGGTAACTCGCACATTGCTATTTTGGCGCGGGCGATGGGGATTCCAACCGTTATGGGTGCAGTAGATTTACCGTTCACACAGCTTGAAGGCAAGGCGGCGATTGTTGATGGTTATCGTGGCAATGTTTATTTCAATCCCAGTGAAGATGCCCTAAAAGAATTTAACCAACTGATTGCAGAAGACAAGGAAATATCTAAGCATTACGAAAAACTGCGTGACCTGCCTTCTGAAACCCTTGACCATCACCGTGTACCCTTGTGGGTAAATACAGGCTTGATGGCGGATGTTATGCGCTCAATTGAGCGAGGTGCTGAAGGTGTAGGCTTGTATCGCACCGAAGTGCCATTCTTATTACGCGACCGTTTCCCGACTGAAGAAGATCAACGAAAAATTTATCGCGAGCAGTTAGCGGCCTTCGCGCCACACCCCGTTACTATGCGTACATTGGATGTAGGTGGTGATAAAGCCTTAAGTTATTTTCCGATTGAAGAAGAAAATCCCTTTTTGGGTTGGCGTGGTATTCGTGTCACTCTCGATCACCCGGAAATTTTTCTGGCCCAAGTTCGGGCGATGATGAAAGCCTCTGAAGGACTGAATAATTTACGCATCATGTTGCCGATGATTAGTCACACCTCCGAACTAGATGCTGCGCAGGCATTAATTCATCGTGCTTATTTAGAGTTAATCGAAGAAGGTCATAGCGTAGAGTTGCCTCCAGTGGGGGTGATGATTGAAGTGCCCGCGGCAGTGTATCAAGCAAAAGAGTTAGCGGCTCGCGCTGACTTTTTATCGGTGGGCAGTAATGATTTAACGCAATATTTACTGGCTGTTGACCGGAACAACCCTCAGGTCGCAGACTTGTATAATTCATATCATCCTGCTGTTTTGCAGGCGTTGCAATATGTGGTTAAGGCTGCTCATAGTCAAGGTACGCCAGTGAGTATTTGTGGTGAAATGGCGGGCGACCCTGGTGCGGCTATTTTATTAATGGCGATGGGCTATGATGTGTTGTCAATGAACTCGACTAACTTACCTCGTGTAAAGTCAGTTATCCGCGCCATCACTCTAGAGACTGCCGAAGACCTACTCGCTAGCGTGATGAAACTATCGGATGCCAATACAGTGACGCAATATGTCGAAACGGCACTGAAGCGTATAGGGATTAAAGATCGCCCAGAGGCGTTAAGTGTAGGTTAGGAGTGAACTCCTACACCGACCAAATTAATTTTCTTGTGGTTTCCATTAAGCCAATCTAGTCACAGAGCCTCAATACCACTACCAACGAAAGAACTGTGATTTTTTGCCGCTCTTATCTTGCTGATTGTCGGCATTGAGATAGTTTTTTTCGCTAAAAAGTGTGGTTCCATTATTGATACTTAACACCGTAGAAGTTCTAGTGCCGTAGTTCGGTAGATGAATAAAGGCCGCCGAAAGGGCTTTTTCTCGCTCATAGCTAACCCCGGTTTTAGGTAATTCATCGTCATTGGCTAGTGAGGGGTTTTCCAAAAATTCCCGCAGCTTTTCGTGTTGTGCTTCGCTAGCGTGTAATTTTAGCACTTCTTGTATATGGACTTTACCCGCATTCACCTTAGGCCAACCACTATCAAGAATATGATTGCTGAGACCATAAACCCCTGAGTGTAGACGTGTGACACCCTCTCTGCGGTTACTGAAGTAGAGTAACTCTCTGTTTGAATCATTCATCTCGCCTACCAATAAGTTAAAGCCGCTATAGCTGTTTTGTTGGTCTTGAATAGACTCGAGGTAAGTTTCGCATGACTGAGTGCCGGTAAGAAAATCACGGGTGAGATTGCCTCGTGAAAGCGGGTTTTCAATGACGATATCAGGCTCTCGAATATTGGTTACCGCCGCAAATCGACCACTACGCGTAATCCCGAGCCACGTCCCTCCACCGACTAAATCTTGGCCTGCCAGCACATTCGTATGATCATCCCAGAACTGCGCGGCAGCACTGGGGCGGGAGAAAAATTCATCTCGGTTCGCCGATAACACTAAGGCGCTATCAGGACTTGAGTCAAAGGCAAATAAAATAAGGCACATGGATTGGTTAACTATTAAGGAGGATAAAATGAAGGTGAGAATAAGAGGGCAATAAGCTATTTAACCTAGAAGCGGCAGTTGGGCGCGAAAAAGCTGTGCAGGTTATTGGTGTGCATAGTGAATGTCGAAAGCGCGTAGTCACCTTATTGGTGATGAGACGCTTTCGACATTTGCTAGGTGCATCAATAACTTGTGCATACTTTCGTGATCCAATTGCGGTTTCTAGGTTTAAGTTCCAATAACGTTTCCTATCTTGGCTGGCGATTATATAGTGTTATAGACGCTAATTCATTATGATATGATGCTCCAACTCCTGTTTCTAGGTTCAAAATACGCATTCTTGGCCTCATTCCTATGCTCACATATCCCAATATTGACCCCGTTGCCATTTCAGTTGGCTCATTGAAAGTCCACTGGTATGGCATTATGTACCTGTTGGCTTTCGCCGCAGCGTGGCTGATAGCGTGGAAGCGAGCTGCTCTGCCAAGTTCACCTTTACAACGCACGCAAATTGAAGACTTAATCGTCTATGGTGCTCTAGGAGTTGTGCTCGGTGGGCGTTTTGGCTATGTGGTCTTGTATAATTTTGAAACCTGGATGCGTGATCCATTGTGGTTATTCCGTGTGTGGGAAGGAGGTATGGCCTTTCACGGAGGCTTACTCGGCGTTATTTTGGCAATATTTTTCTATTGTCGACGCATTAAAATACCTTTCTCTGCCAGCTTAGATTTTATCGCTCCACTGGTCCCCATAGGTTTAGGTTTGGGCCGATTAGGTAATTTTATTGGTCAAGAGTTATGGGGTAGGGCAACCGACGTTTCTTGGGGGATGGTATTTCCTCGAGACCCAGAGCAACTAGTGCGTCATCCCTCACAGCTATATCAGGCCTTTCTAGAAGGTGTGGTGTTATTCATCATCGTCTATTGGTTTTCTCGTAAGCCGCGCCCTAGATTGGCCGTGGGCTCTGTATTTCTAATTTTTTATGGTATTTTCCGTTTTGCCATTGAGTTTGTACGGCAGCCTGACGACCATATTAAAACGCTTATTTTTGGCTGGATGACACGGGGGCAATTGCTCACTATTCCAATGATTGTAGTGGGTGTAGCGGTACTTTTTTGGGCCTATTACTCTCAAAAAGAATCGGCCGCAGTAAATAATGAAGCATCAAAAGAGACGCAAAAATGAAGCAATACTTAGACCTGTTAGATGATGTATTAACTAATGGCGAACAAAAAGGTGATCGCACGGGAACGGGTACATTATCTGTTTTTGGTCGGCAGTATCGTCATAATCTACAAGAGGGCTTCCCTCTACTGACGACTAAAAAATTACATCTTAAAAGTATCATCAATGAACTCATTTGGTTTTTAAATGGTGACACCAATACCCGCTGGCTAAAAGAAAATGGAGTGTCCATATGGGATGAGTGGGCAACAGAAGAAGGTGACTTAGGACCTTTATATGGCAAGCAGTGGACCGCATGGCCAACCAAAGACGGCGGTACGGTTAACCAAATCGATTATGTGATTGATTGTCTAAAAAATAAACCTGATAGTCGTCGAATTTTATTCCATGGTTGGAATGTTGAATATCTTCCTGACGAGTCCATGTCACCACAAGACAATGTTAAGCAGGGACGTATGGCGTTGCCGCCTTGCCATTTACTTTATCAATTTTATGTCGCGAACAATAAACTCTCGGCACAGTTATATATTCGTAGTTCGGATTCTTTCTTAGGTTTACCCTACAATACGGCGAGTCTAGCTTTACTGGTCCATATGTTGGCGCAGCAGTGTGATTTAGATGTAGGCGAAATCGTCGTGACTACGGGTGATTCGCATATTTATTCTAATCATATGGAGCAAGTGACAACACAGCTAGCTCGTGAGCCAAGAGCCTTACCAACACTGAATATACTGCGCAAGCCTGATTCTATTTACGATTATCAGTTTGAAGATTTTGAAGTGCTTGGTTACGATCCACATCCCGGAATAAAAGCAAAAGTCGCCGTATGATGACGCTATCTATCATTGTCGCAATGGCGAATAATCGAGCCATTGGTAAAGATAACCAATTGCTTTGGCACTTGCCGGAAGACTTAAAGTATTTTAAGCGCATCACTATGGGCAAGCCCATCGTCATGGGTAGAAAAACCTTTGAGTCCATAGGTCGCCCACTGCCAGGGCGCTTAAATATTGTGATTACCCGCCAAACCGACTGGACACACGAAGGCGTAAAAGTGGTTCATAGCATTGATGATGCTTTACGTCTCGCAGAAGCGCAGTCGCTTATCGATGGTAAGGATGAAGTCATGGTGATTGGTGGTGCAGAGATATATAAAACGGCACTAGCTCAAGCGGATCGTATATACCTGACTCGCGTAGACACTGAAATAGAGGGCGATGCGTTTTTCCCCGAAGTGGATGAAAAACAATGGCGCGAAGTGAGTAGAGAATCTTTCTTGGCGGTAGACTCTACTTTAAAAACAAACGCTTATGCTTATGCGTTCTGTCTATTGGAGCGCGTGCAGTAAACGGTGCTTAGCTTGTTGTCATTAATATGCTATGTTGATATCCGAAACAGAGCTTCTATTTCAACACATGCATTAGACGGTAAGCTAGAGCATCCAACAGCAAAGCGTACATGCCTACCTTTTTTCTTGCCTAAAACATTCACCATAAAATCGGATGCGCCGTTAACGACCTGAGGGTGTTGGCTAAAGTCTGGAGTGGCGTTCACGAAAGCGCCAAGCTTAACGAGCTTTTCTATTCGATCTATATTGGTCAGTGCCGCCTTAGCCCTAGCTAATAAGTTGATCGCGCAATATCGCGCAGCCTCTTGGCCTTGTTCTAGTGTGAGGTTATCACCTAGCTTACCTTGTATGATTTTATCGTTTAGATCAATGGATACTTGCCCTGAAATATAGAGGTTACTTTCATCAATTAGGGATGGGGCGAAGTTCCCCATGGCTTTTGGTGCATCGGGAAGTGTAAAGCCAAGAGATTCTAGTTGTGCTTCTATTATGCTCATCGTTCATCCTAGTTATTTAATAAATACGGTAGCGTCTAGAACTGCTAATGTGTATGAACCTAGAAACGGCAGTTGAATCACGAAAGTCTGCACAAGTTATTGATGCACCTAGAAAATCGTAGTATTCGCTCACGACCAATAAAGTCGCTACGCGATACTAACTTATGTTGCTAGGGAAAGTCCTATGCACACCACTAACTCCCCTAGAGGGGCCTACTATTGGTGCACAGCTTTTTCGCGCCAACTGCCGTTTCTAGGATGAAATAATTTTTATAGTGAATACTAGAAATAAGTTTGTTATTTATAACGAAATTCACAATAATTATAGTCGTTACATTGTCCCTCAATAAATCGCCATCCAGACATTTGGGTATAATTGTCATAAGCGCATTGATAAATAGTGCCATCGATGCATTTTTTAGCCCCTGGCTTAGCATAAAAGAAATTACCCTGTTCGTCTCGACGGCATGAACAAGCTTGTTTAGTCGTTATTCCTTGGTTTTGTAACTGATTACGTAAATAAAGTTGAGTATTCTGGTTCTTTATAGACTTATCTTAGCGCCATGTGGACTTATTAAGGGAATCCCGATTGGATGCTTTGCCATCAAAATATCCACCTCGATACGGTTTCATTGGGGAAGAGATATAGTAGCCGCAGCCCTCTGGAAGTTGATAGTTATCTCCTTGGGTCGACCTTTGTTGCCGGACAGCTCTCCCATCTGTTTTTCCCATTAAGTAACATTGGCATTCACTTCTTGCCCACGTGATAGTGGATAGAGAGGTCAGCACAATAAATACGTTGATTATTATAAATAATTTTTTCATAGTGACTCCTTTGATCATTGTGGATCGATACGGTATCTTTTATTTTTAGACGTAATATTTTTCTTTTGTGTGTGTTGGTTAATATCTAATTGAATCGTTTTCGTCATCTTGGCTGTAATTAATACTCGATTATCTATAAGTTTACAAAAAAATTACCTTTTAGTAATGCAAGGCTCTGGCGCCAATCCCTTACCTGATTCAGTTTTTGTTTTCATAATAGCACTAAACTTATATGCTCCAGGAACGGGATAACGATCAGTTCGAGTGTCATTCTGACACCAGAAAACTATATTCAACGGTTCACCTTCTTTCAGCGCATTAATATTTGCAGGCTCGTTACCTAAGAGAAT